>NZ_JCAALS010000042.1:0-46827 GCF_059686975.1 Paenibacillus xinjiangensis
TCCAAATGGTACTTAAACCGGTGGTTAGCTAATGAATAAGACCCTCAGAGGGCCTTATTCTCTGCGAAATGGTGCTCTGCAAGAAGAATAAGAACCTGCCGGACCGTTAACGCGCAGCACATAGCTCCAAATGGTGCTCAAGCCGAACAAGTGCAGCAAAACACGAGCGAAAGCAGGAACTGGTGTACCGCATGACGGGTCGTCACAAGTACTGACATTACGTCTCGGATCCAAAGCTGTGTGCCTCTTGCCCGATACTGGAAAAGTGTACGCGATCTCGCAACAAGTGAAAGATCTCACCCGACTCATCTGGGAGATATCAAGGAGCAAGTGTGATTAAACCGCCTCAGCAAGTCTGGCAAAAGACTTTACCGAAAACGAAAAGAGACGATTGAACGAAGCTCCGCGGATGCTAAACAGCTCCATGGGTTTCACTGTTGCCGGTTGCGGGGATTGTGCAAAGTAACGGAGCAAGCGCTGATAGCCGCAGACGTGCAGAGCATGAAGAAGATCGCCCTCTATCTTGAAAGGAGGGGCAATAGGAAGCTCCCCTTCCTTAGCTTCATTCAGATCCCCAAAACAAAGAGAAACCCAAACGTCTTGAGACAAGACGTAGGGTTTCTCGACAATCTGAAGATCTCTACGAGTAGAGATCTCATTACGCCGTTCTGGTCGTATCAACAGGCTGTAATGGACAATTCACATTTCCCATACTCATGCCCATATTAATGTTCATATAGGATTGCAGCGTGCCTTCATACACTAGCTCCAGCATCGGGGTATTCTCCAGGTCTCCTGGCCTGACGAGGAAAGAGGATTTGTTAACCAAATGAACGCCGCTCTCTTCGAACACGGTTGCCACGAACTGTGAGCAGAAGTAGGCGTAATCTCTTTTCATCTGAATGTTAAATAACAAGCCCACTACACCTAGCAGGTTATAACGATATTGATCACGATTCTCTTCCATATGTTCAATTAAATTTCTCATCTTAAGATAAGCCGATTGGTTCACTCGAATCCGGTATAGTGCGCATGCAGCTTGCTCGAACAATTGCCCACGCATGTTCTCCTTCACGAAACCTCCAAAGAAAGGGTTATGTGGGTTTTTACGTCCAAAGCTATATACCTCGTTCAAATCACTGTCAAAAGCGATAGAAGCGTGATTAAGCGGATCCTTCGTAAATAGCTTGATTGTTTTCGTAAAAAGTGTTCCTGTATCCGTTAAAACAACGTATACTTCGAAATCGCTTGTCATGCCTTACAACCTCCACATTAAAGAACTATCATTCCTTTTATTACTTTAATGCAGCAGCCATGGTTTCATAACCTACTTAGGTATTAAAGTCTGACTCGACCTTAGTCTAGTTTTGTAATGACGCTGGCTTTCTCCATTTTAATGGAATCTGTACACTTTCTCAACCAAAACTTAGTAATGGGTTAGGTTCGTCCTTAACCAGTCCCCTTGTACTATTATATATTCCTATTAGGACTTACGTGCTATATTGATACTAGAAAATATTAGCATACGAGGGTGAGATTGATGAAGCAGACAGGAACTGACTTGTTCGATGAAATGCTGACGGTTACTAGTGACTTATTTTTTGATATGGAGAATCTATTGTTTTTCACCCCACTAAGCGGAGTAGCTGGAACACTAGTCGATGTGGGCTGCGGCAATGGTGCATACGTCTCCAAGCTTCAGGAGAGCAACCCCACGCTTCATGCGATAGGACTCGAGATCGAATCTGCAATCTATGAACGAGCACTAGCTAAGCAGCGGGTTGGCCTCGACTTTCACCTCTCCAGCTATGAGACAGGTCCGATTGCTCCCAATAGTGTCGATACCATACTTGCCAGACTAGTTATTCTTCATATTAATGACCGCTCCCATTTCGCTGAATGGGCACGTACCCGCCTCTCTAGTACTGGCAGATTGATCATCATTGATGTCGACGATGATTCTCTCCATACGAATGAACAGCTCCCCTTGTTCTCCCAATTATATGTGCAGTCCCGCAGGAGCATTCAACGAGACCGTCTGTTGACCGTTCAAGACGCTCTCAAGCTGGAGCTTCAATACAATGGCTTGCAGCATACAGGCACGAAGCATTATCACCTTAGAGCGGATACTTACGCAATAAAGCACAAGCTGTACAAGTATATGCAATGTGTAACCGAGCTGTATTTGAACAGCCCAATTCCTGCTGACAGACTGGATGAATTGTCTGCTTGGTTGAACAATGATCAAGCTGACCATCAGATTCATATGTTCGGAATGGAGTTCGTAAAAGAAGCCTAAATAAAATATTTTATGAAATGGAGGGTATTAACATGGATTATTTCAAACCATTTGAAGCTGAGATGGAGCACGTGTTTACGGAAGCCAAGCGTATCATTGCACGCTTCCCCGAACCGTTTGATCAAGCTGGTCTAAGCTATTTGAGAAAATTCAACCCCCTGGAGCCCGGCAGCTCCAAAAACTATATCTGTTATCTGCTTCCTTATTGGATCCAAGATATTTCTCTCCATACTAACGAGCATAGCAGACAACTGTCTCTTGCCAACGTGTTTAATATGCTCTATTTCTTCGTACAGGATGATTTGATGGATTCCGCCCCGGTGAATTGGAAGGATCAGCTTGCTCTTGGAAATTTATTTCATTTAGAGCTCAATCGTATTCTACGGAGGCATTTCTCTTATGAGAGCCCGTTCTGGAATTATTGGGACAAGTATGTTCAAGAGTGGACTATCGCTGTTACGAATGAGTCAGAGCAGGATTACTATCACACCAACCCCATTATGGTGGCAAAGAAAGCATCTCCCTTAAAGCTGGCAAGCACTGGGGCTTTGCTCTTGTCCAATCAGCCGCATCTCATTACACAAATGGAGGAATTCGTTGATTATGTTCTTGTCTCACTGCAATTATGCGATGATTTGGCTGATTGGGAAGAGGATCTTGAGGAGGGCAGCTATAACTGTCTACTAGCTCTTATCAAGAAGCAGTATAACGCCGAGCTTTCGAAGAAAAATATTGAGAATGCTATTTTCCTCCATGACTGTTTAAGCCCATACTCTGCGACAGCTCTAGAGCATTTGAGCATTACTCAGACCTATTGGCCAAACCAGGCTAAATTCCTGCACGGCTTCCATCAGAATATGGCCTCTCAATTAGAGAACAAGGCTCAGAGCTTGCAAGATAACAGACGATTGCTGCGTACAGGAGGTTTCAATTATTTCCTCTACTCTACAAATTTTACGTGATTAAATTATCCAAAAGCTTGGGAAGCTGATCATTTAAAGAACATTTTCTTAAAAATCCGAATTTTCAAGAAACCTAACAGTGTCGAGAGTTTTCGAATAGCTCTGGGCACTGTTTTTTTTGCAAGATTAACACACAATACTATAGGCTCAGGTCTAAAGTCTTAAAATAATAGTCGAATATACGTAAATAGTAGTAGAATCTGTCGAATAAACGTGTTAAGATTCAATGGAAAAGATATACATATTAGAGAGGATGATTGATGTGTCAGCAGAGCAAATTTTACGTGAGCAAATTATTACGAAAGCTTGGGAGGACGAAGCCTTCAAGCAACAACTTCTTACTAATCCTAGAGAAGCCATCAAAGAAGCATTCGGCATTGCTGTTCCTGATCATATCGAACTCAAAGCACTAGATGAAACACCTACACAGCTTTATCTTGTTATCCCACCTAACCCTGCAACTTTAAGTGAAGAAGCATCTGTTAAAATAGAAATGTGGTAACCTACCATTAATTAATTTTAAGCACTGGGTGGATCATGATCCGCTCAGTGCTTTTATTTCAGCTACAGGAAACCGAATAATGGCTTCCGTTCCTATACCTTTCGTACTTTTGAATTCGATCACACCGTCCATTACTTCTATAATTCTGAATGTTACCATTAATCCAAGTCCCGTACCTTTGGATTTATTCGAGAAATATGGTTCTCCTAGCTTGCTCAGTTCACTTTCTGTCATTCCTTCACCATTATCCTTAATATGAATGAAAACTTCCCCATTGTGCTCATATGCCCGAATTTCAATCTGACCTTGACCGTGCAATGCTTCGACGCTGTTTTTGATTATATTAATAAAGGCTTGCTTGAACTTAGATGAATTCCCCTTCACATACAAATCATCTGGCAAGTCAACCTTAATTTCACCACCTTGAAGGTTAGCGAGAGGAATGAGGATACCTTCTATTTGGCGCAATTCATCCGCTATATTCAGAGTGGTCAGTTGTTCAATCTGAGGCTTGGCAAAGGTTAGAAAGTCAGTAATGATACTAGAGGCTCGATCTAATTCCTCTATAGAAAGTGCCAAATAGTTCTTATCCTTGTCATTGGTTGACTTCTCCCCAAGCAGCTGTAGAAAACCTCGCGTCACCTGCAGCGGGTTTCTAACCTCATGTGCAACTGAAGCGGCAAGCTGACTAATAATATCCAATTTTTCAGATCGCTGCAGCTCATTATTATAAATTTCGAGTTTCTTAGAATACTCAACAATCTGCTCATAGTTTCTTGAAATTCTGCGTGCAAGTATAATAATTAGGGATAAAATAAAACTAATGACTCCAAATTTCCAATAATAGAGTTCATAGTGGGTACCTTCAATTAAGAACCATATAATCTCCATTGACACAATTAATGCAAATATAGAGAATCCGATTGTCACTATAATCGCTTCTCTGTTTTTTTTGAAGGAATAATAGCCAAGACAATATACTAGAACAAGAATGCTAGTGATCATGATTATACCTGCTATGGTGACAGAGTAGATGAAGTAAAAATCACGAATACTGTTATTTGTAGCCACATTGATCATTAACAAAACTAATGAAAGGGTCGAATTGATGACCAGAATTTTTCTTAGCCATTTTAGAAGAGACCAAGGCCCTTGCCCAAAAATCTTTTCGAAAAATAAAAATAATGCCGGCATAAACACGGTCAAAGCAACATCAAACATTCTATAATAAGTGTGCGCATATTTGGTGTAAAAAGTGTATAAGAACGGTGAATAGGTAACTATCATAATGCCAACTGAAAGTATAACTATACATAATGCTTTCCATCCAGCAAGATATTTCGCATCGATAAAGATCGTACAGAATAGCATGATGATAGCTACACTAATAAAGGATAAGCCAAGAATCATGTCGACGATATCACGTTTCATATAGTCTTCTAATAAGTTTTGATAATCCCCTACTGCAAATTGCTCTTGAATTCCAATACGATCAGACTCTGAAGTCAATTTGATTAGAAGCATCTTATTAGAATCAGACGGAGCTAAAGGGATAATAATCGAATTCACATCATAGCCGTATCCCCTAGTTGATTTGAAAATGTTACGATCATCTATATAAATGTAAACATTCTGTGCATAAGCTTTAGATATGACCAAGCCCGGACTATCCCACTCCAGGACAGGCAGCTTCACTCTAATCCAAGCAGAATTGGCCTCAGCTGGTTTAACTGGGGCTAAATCTTCAACGCTTATAGGAAACCATTGTTCCATAGCGAGAAGTCCATTATCATCTGAAGATAATCCTACACCGACATCCTCTGCCCATTGCATCTCCCACTGATCAATTATAATGTTAGGAGAATTCTGTGAATTCTGCGCATAGGCTTGGGGTAGTATGAATAGAAACTGTAACGCAATTATTAGTCCGATGAAAGTTGTCATTCTGCGTATAGCTATCATCCATGCACCTCAAAGCATTAAAAGTTCAAAACTAGTTCTTATTTCATAGTTATTCGACAAACTTCGATAATCCCCCTGCAAACATTTGTCCATTCCACGAAATTTTTAACACTATTTACCTCTATACTCCATAAATAAGGCTCTTGTAACTCTATAAATAGCCAATACCTATTGGACTTTACCTTAATAGAATAGAGAATAAGCTATCGTTTATCTTACAATAAACGGCCAGCATAATCGATAAGATAAGAGGGATGATAGGCTACTATGGGATGCCAGATCGGAAGGGTCCTCATCGAGAGGAACGAAGGAATCATTATATTCGGTAATGTTGGAACCTTGAATATTAATACAGTCTCTAAGTCCAGCGAGACGAGCAGTTCTACTGACACAAGCAACTCTGCAACTTCAGCCGACTCAGGAGCTGAGCAGAGTGCAGGAGGCTCTAATACAGGTATGCATTACAAAAAAAGGCGTTAAGGCTGTCACTGCTTACTTAACCATAACACAAAAGAAGCTGTCGAGTGTTCTCGACAGCTTCTTTTGTGTATATGATTCACATTACATTGATCGGCGACGACCGGTAATAAGCGAAATAACGAACAGAATGAGGAAGACTACGAATACGACTTTGGCGATACCAACCGCTGCAGATACGATCCCCCCAAATCCGAATACAGCTGCCACAATGGCTATGAATAAGAATACGAATGCCCAGTATAACATAATATTCATCCTCCTTTAGTAGTTCCTTTTGTTTGTTTTGCTATACTTCTTATTAACCATTTCAGGGCGTTTTGAATCAGTTTAGGCCCATATTACAGCTCGATCTATAGCCTTTAACTCAACAGAAAAGAGGTCCCAGAATGCTCCGGAACCTCTTTATATTTTGCGATATATACGCTCGCCAGTATTGAATTCAGCATAGCGAATTGAACTATCTACTAGGACAATGGATTCCTTACTCCCAAGCCCTAGAAACCCACCAGACGCTAAGCTGTTGTAGAACAGCTTGTGTACGTTCTGCTGCAAGTCATTGTCGAAGTAGATGAGAACATTACGGCACACAATGACGTGGAACTCATTGAACGAACCGTCCGTGACCAGATTATGCTGCCCAAATATGAGGCTCTGCTGAAGCTCCGGAACAAAATAGGCGAATTGATGATCCGTCTTATAATATTCGGAGAAAGCTTTCAGCCCGCCAGCATCTATATAGTTCTTCGTATAGGTCTGCATATTCTTCAACGGGTATGCGCCTCGTCTTGCCTTCTGCAAGCCCGCCTCATTCATATCTGTTGCATAAATTTTGGTCCGCTCCGCAAGACCTTCTTCCTGAAGCATAATGGCCATCGAATAGACTTCCTCACCTGTGGCGCAGCCAGCATGCCATATCCTGATCTCAGGCAGATGCTTCAAGTGAGGAAGAACCTCCATACGAATCGATCTGAAGAAGCTTGGATCACGGAACATCTCTGTCACACTTATCGAAAAATCACGCAGCACCTTGTCGAGCATTTCAGAATTATGAAGGACTTCATTCAATAGTAGTGTAATTGTAGGTATATTCTCGATTCGCAGACGGTTCTGCAATCGCCGCTTCAGAGATGACCTTACATAATGCCGGAAGTCAAACCCATAATAGCTGTATACCCCATCCAGGAATAAGGTTAGCTCCAGATCCTCTAGCTCGTTGATGTTCATCTATCCCTCCTGCTTAGTCAGCCACACCCGCAGCAAGGAAAACAGCTGTTCCATCTGTAGCGGCTTGCTGATATAATCGGATGCTCCCGCTTCCAGACACTTGTCTCTATCCTGTTTCATCGCTTTCGCCGTCAGTGCAATAATCGGTAGATTGCGCAGATTAGGATTAAGACGAATATTTCTCATTGCCTCATATCCGTCCATGATCGGCATCATGATGTCCATGAGCACAACATCGAAGTCAGGCTCCTCATTCAGTATTTCCAGACACTGCTTGCCGTTAGTAGCAGACTTCACTAGAATGTCCTTACTTCCTAACGACGTTTTGAGCGCGAATAAATTACGTTCGTCATCGTCCACCAGCAAGACCTTTTTACCTCTGAACAGCTGCTTCTCCTCTTTGGAAGCCCCGGCAGCCTGTTCAGCCCCATCATGATCCATAGCCGAGGAAAGAGCCTCCTGCACAATGAGCGTATCATCGCTAACAGCTGTTTGTTTATGGCTGTTCTGTATAACGGTACGACTGAGCGCGAACTCCTCACTAATGCTAGGCAAGTAAAGCGTGAATGTGCTACCCTCTTGAAGACTGCTCTCCAGAACTAGCTTACCGCCTAATAAACGGGTGAATTCTCGGCAAATAGATAACCCTAGACCTGTCCCTCCAAATTGGCGGTTAGTCGTACCGTCCGCTTGCTGGAACGCCTCGAATATAATCTCCTGCTTGTCAGGGGCAATACCAATTCCGGTATCCGTTATTGAGATAGCTGCCATCGATTCAAAAGGCATTTCATCATCATACAGCTGACGAATGACATCATCGTCAACAGCGCTAATTCGCATCGTTACCGAGCCTTCCTCCGTAAACTTAAAGGCATTGGACAACAAGTTCTTCACAATATGCTGCAGGCGATGTCCATCTGTGGAGATGAGCTTCGGAGCGTCTTCCTCCAGATACGCATGGAACGTTATTTGCTTGTTATCTGCTACTGGCGCGAACAGCTGCTGCATAACCGTAGGCAGCTCAGTCATGTTCACTTCATCTACCATTACGTCTAGCTTGCCCGCTTCTATCTTCGATAAATCGAGGATATCATCAATAAGAGTCAGCAAATCCGTGCCAGCCGAGTGAATAACACGAGAGTAATGCTCCTCTTCATCCGTTAGTGTACCGTTATCGTTCTCATAGAGCATCTGGGACAAGATCAGAATACTATTCAGCGGAGTCCTCAGCTCATGCGACATATTCGCAAGGAAATCGGTCTTATACTGCGAGCTCGCTTCGAGCTTCCTCGAATAATCCTCAAGATCATTCTTCGCCTTCTCCAACTCCTCCGCCCGTTGCTCTACAAGACCCTTCTGGTCCTCCAAAAACTCATTGGTAAGACGCAGCTGCTCTTGCTGCATTTGGAGTTCCTCCGACTGAGCTTGCAGCTCCTCGGATTGGGCCTGCAGTTCTTCTGTCAGCATTTGAGATTCATTCAACAGCCGCTCGACTTCCATCCGCCCTGTTACACTATTGATAGCTGTACCGAACGTTTGCTGAACCGACTCTACTAATTTCATATGCTTGTCTTCAAAAGGCATAAGGGAAGCAAATTCAATGACAGCCAGCACCTTGCCCTCATAGAACACCGGTACAACCAATAGGCTTCTAGGCATTGTTGACCCAAGCGCAGAGCTTATCTTCACATAATCGACAGGAAGATCCTGCATATGATACATTCGTTTATCTACAACACACTGCCCTGCCAGTCCTTCACCTGGCTTGAAGCTTGCAGCAGCAGCTACTTCTTCACTGCCACCTGCGAATGACGCCGTCCTCACATATTTCACAAGACCGCCGCTTTGCGTATGACGAACGTAAACAGCCCCATAGGCTGCATCAATAATTGGCGTAATCTGCCTTATGAATGCTTCGGACAGCTCGGTAATATGATTGAAGCCCTGATAAGTGAGCGAGACATCTGCAACTCTCGTCTGGATCCAGGTCTGTTTGTTGAAGGAGTCTAGAAGAGCATTCGTCTCATCTGCCAGCTCCTTGATCTCATCATTCGTATTTACTCGAATACGAGTCGTCACTTCACCCTCTGAGAATGCGATGTGATGCAAGGTGTTGATTACTTTCTTAATTGTTTTTACAATCGAGTTGGAGATATACAAGGCTATGATTACGGAGAATACCGTTACAAGTCCAAGGACAAGAAATAAGACGCCTTTCAAATTATTATTACTTGAATCCAATTGGTTCACACGTGCTGCTGTCAGCTGCTTCTCCGTCGCTCGGAAAGAGCTGAACTGCTCTCTAATCTGAGCGATTTGCACCTGCCCTTGATCATCCTGATAATATTTCGATATTTCAATCGTATTATTGTCTTTTCGCAGATTAATAACTCGATCTCCTGCTGTACTTATCCATTGCTCAATCCCTGTCTTAATCGTTTCAAGGTTCTTGTACTGCACGGGATTATCAGCTATAAGAGAAGATAGCTCGTTATATCGTTCGACCCAAGCCGCACGTGCTTGATTATAAGGCTCCAGATAAGCCTCTTCTCCCGTTATCACATAACCTCGTTGTCCCGACTGCATCTCGAGCAAGTTGATTTCAAGCTGATTTAGCACCTCATGAACCTCAATGTCATGATCAGCCACGTAATTAATTTCATCTTGCAGTGCAGATAATCTCTCTACCACTATTAAAATAGATACTCCTAGACAGAACAAAATAATAATATAGCCTAATATAATCTTTAATCGGATATTAAGATGGAAAGGCTTCAACTTTAATCCTCCCTGTTTCCTGCCATACCTATTACTCTACCATTAAAAGAAAGGATCGGACAAGAAAATGGATGAAGTTGCCGCCCTCCGCCTAAGCTATAGCCTTTCCCTCAGCTTCTCAATAGCACGCTTCTGAATACGCGATATGCTCATCTGAGAAACACCCAGCTGATCTGCAATCGTTCGCTGCGACTGGCCTTCCTGATAGATTAGTCGAATGACCGTACGCTCTTCCTCCTTCAGATGCTGGAGCGCTTCACTAATGTCAAGCTGCATATCAAGAGCACGGTACTCATCTGTAGGATTTGCAATTAAATCACCAATAGACGCACTATCCCCTTCACTCGTAAGAGGAGTATCGAGCGACGTAAAATGATAATAATCACGACCAGCCAATATTTCAATCGTTTCCTCCTCAGTCAGCTCAAGATGTGCGGCAATCTCCTCGACCTTCGGAGAGCGCTCCAGCTTCATCGTTAAGTCATCAATGGCCTGCTGAAGCACACTGCCTTTTTCCTTCACCCGCCTTGGCACTTGAATATACCACGAGCGATCCCTTAAGTAATTTTTGAGATTGCCGATTACACTCTTCATTGCATACCCCTCGAACGGGATGCCGATTGAGGGGTCATACTGCTTAAATAACCGCAGCATCGACATTTGGCCTACTTGGTACAAGTCTTCATATAAGTCGGGTCGGCTGCGAGACATTTTGCCTGCAGCCATCCGTACAATTGCCTCATAATGCAAGAGAAGAGCGGTTGCAGCATCGTTACATCCGCTTTCCCTATAGGTCTGCATAAATGCGTCTATATCGAATTGTGAATGGGAAGATGCTTTTACAGTCATGCCATTTCCTCTTTTCTGCTGAGCAGCTTCGTAAGAATGACCTCCGTGCCGCGAGTCGTAACAATCTCTACATTGTCCATAAGAGCTTGCATAAGATACAGCCCAAGTCCTCCTACGGCAGCTTCACTCAGCTTGGTCCTATGAAGAGAAGTTGATTTATGAACGGCCTGCTCGAAGTTAAAGCTTGCTCCTTCATCTTTAACTCGGATAGTCAATCCGTCAGCTCCCTGCTCGAATTGAAGGTGAACCGAGCCTCTATCCTGTCCGCTACTATATCCATGGATGATCGCATTATTGCATGCCTCTCCTACAGCTACCTTCATATCCTCAATCTGCTCATACGCAAAGCCGAGCTTCACTGCCACACCATACAAGGTCAATCTGACTAATTCTAAATAATCAGCATCCGCCGGTATTGTTAATTGCACGATTGGTTTCATATCCGCTTTCTTTCCCTTCTGCATTGTTTCATATTTAAACTTCTTTTCACAGTGTCTTAGATGGCATTCCATTTCTTACCGGTGCTGCTGCTTGCTTATTTCTCACATAGGATTGCAGCAGCTTCGCAGCAATCGCTGTACCTTGAGCTATCCATTGCAGCTTATTAGTCTTATCAGGCTGACTAGGCTTCTCTGCCTTCTTATTGCTCTCCTGCTTCGTCTTGACGGAGTCAATAAACGCAACTGCGCTCTGCTTCACAGCCGAAGTCGCTTCGTGTATGACCTGCCCCATATCCCCTACCGACGAGAATAGTCCATCCAATGAGTGAAGCTTCGTATTCACATCAGCGGCAACTTGGTTAGTCGTGTGGACAACACCTTTCACCTCTGAGCCGATCGTCGTAATCTCATGCTTGACCTCAACAAGCGTCATACGCATTTCATCCAAAGAAAACTTCAAAGATCTTAATGTATCAACAAGATAATAGACAAGAACCGCGAATGATATTGCTGCAATAATGATTCCAATTTCCCAGAGCATCATTATTCCCTCTCCCTTCATCATACCGTAATGTTAATCTTTAGTTACCCCTCTGTCTCAGAGTTGAAACGGATGTCTTAAGAAATAAATAACCACGAGAATATCGGCATAGAGGACTGCCCTTCTCGTGGTTATATGCTTAATGAGCTATCGCCAAATGCTTCGTCATTACAACTTCCGTGCCTTGCTCCGTATGAATCTCTACTTCGTCCATCAGAGCTTGCATTAAGTACAGGCCAAGCCCGCCAATCTCTAATTCGCTTGCATCATCTGCTGCTAGGGGAGTGGCATGATTAAGCCCGGTACTGGCCGCAAAGCTCTGCCCGGCATCCTTCACCCGAATCGTTAATCCCTCAGCTTCAGACTCAAATTCAATATCGATCACTTGCTGCGGGTCATCTTGCTCCGGGTAGGCATGCAATATAGCATTATTGCACGCTTCTCCTACGGCAACCTTCATATCTTCAATATCCTCATAAGAGAAGCCCATCTTAGAAGCAATGCCGTACAGCGCGAGTCTCACAAGATCCAGATACTCAGCATCTGCCGGAATTTGTATCACGACCCGCTTCATCCTTTGTCAGCAACTCCTTCATTAATAAACCCTGATATTCCAGTCATATCGAACAATTTGCGTATGGTGCTTGGAATATGACGAACGAAGAATGGAGCCTTCAGCTCATCCCTTGCTTTTATAACCGATACGATAATGCCAATACCTGTGCTATCTACATAAGCCAGTCGTTCTATATCAAGTACTAATGCTTTATCCGCACGGTTTACCAATGTTTCCAATAGTGATCGAAACTCGGGAGCAGCAGCCAAATCCAGCTCTCCGCCGACCTGAACAATAATCTCTTTATCCGTTTCCTGTAACATCAATTGAAATTTGTTTAACGTCATCGGACACACTCCCACATCTAATTTAAACATTCTTGAATAAATAGTAACAAAAAAATTCACAGGAGTACAAGCACGCGCAAAAGCTGATCATGGGATCAGCCCTGTTATACGCTCGCCATATGATAATAGCTTAGTGACAGCAACTTATCGGACTCACGATCTATAAACATCTTAATAATCGCCTCGCCTCTTACGAATACCAGTCCGTCCTCTGCCGTATAATCGGGATTGCCTAATCGATCTAGAAGCTCAGCTGCCTGCATAGGTATTTGGTTCTTATTGAGATAGACATAGCTTGCTTCCGCTGATACATCCACATATTCAACAATGCCATCCATAAACCCAATTGTCATATGCTCATATTCGTAGATCTCACTCTCCCCAAGATAAGGATCTTCTTCGATGGCAAGAGGCTTGCCTAAATGCTGAATAACGGCTTCTTGATCGTCATACAGAGAAATACCATTGACTGTATGGAACATATCCATAACCGTATCATCAGCCTTTTCCGCTGCTAGCACTGTCGATGTGCTCTGCGTGCTCTGCATATCCTGCGTGTTCTGCGTTGGTATAACGATCTCATTCGCAGACTCGGACATCGAGTTCCAAGCAGAAGTCGAATACGCACCATAACCACTAATTGCTAATATGCCGGTTATGATCATGCTTATGATACCAACCCTATTCACATTAACCATCTCCTCGCTTGCATATCGCAATAGTGTAGGCAATGGACTTAATATCTATTACACCGCTTTCGTCGTGTTGAAACAGGAGATATTCATTTTATTTGTGAATCTTATTTCTAGGTCTCAACGGTCACGAGGCAAATATCATCCTGCTGGTTCTCGCCCGCTATACCTTCGAGCAATTCCGCTAACTGCGCGTTAAGCTGTTCTCCATTTCCTGAAAGCTTGCCAGTCAGATGCTCCACACTATCCTCTTGGCCCTTCGCAATCATATCAAGCAGACCATCTGTGTAGAGCAGCACCTTCACATTGTCTTGGTAGGAGATCATTCCTTTGTTAATACTGATATCAGGGAAAAAGCCAATTGCGCTGCATCCCTCAGTCATCTGTACAGGTATGCCATCCACATAAGCAATTCCGGGAGGATGGCCGGCATTCACGTACTCGATCGTCTTCTGCTTGGTATCCAATACGAAATAGATCGCCGTAAAATAATAATTCATTAATTGATTCGATGTATGCAGCTGAAGCATTCTCCGATTAAGCTCCTGCACCAGCTGCTCGGGATCTGTCATATTCTTAATGGTATCCTGCAGAGCTGAATAAATGTACATGCAGACGAGCGAAGAGGATATGCCGTGTCCCATCATATCAAGCAGAATAATGCCATATTTTCCATTTCCCAGATCATACCAAGCATAGAAATCACCCGCTAGCTCGGAGGATGGCTGATAGATGGCGCTAATCTGTACTTCATCATTATGAATAGGCTCGCTTAGCACACTTCGCTGTACCTGCTTGGCTAGGTCGAGCTCTTGGAAAATACGCTTGTCCCGCTCCTTATGCCAGTCCTTCTCGTATTTCAGACGAAGCGCTGAACGAATCCGTGCCAGCAGCTCTACTTTATTAATAGGCTTCATCACGTAGTCGCTCGCGCCTGCATCCAGTGCCTCAGCAAGCTTGTTCGAATCACCAAGCGCCGTTACGAATATAATCGGGATATCTCTGAACCGCTCTTGCTCCTGTATGGTTCGGCAAGCCTCTATTCCGTCGATCTCCGGCATCATCATATCCATTAATATGAGCGATATTGGAGCTTCTGTACCCTTAGGACAATTAAGCTCCAATAGTTCGAATAACTCCCGTGCAGAAGATGCCGTCACATTATCATCATAGCCGGCTCTCTCCAGAATTCTCTCAATGATAAGGAGATTAGTGGCATTATCGTCTACGATCGCAATACGCATATGAGGTTCCTCCATTTCGTCTCTCTCTATATAGATCAACATCTATTAACCATTCTAAACGATGAAGACTCACATGTAGTTATACCATACTCGGAAGCCGCCTCTCCATTCTTCAGCATAAAGAAATGAACAAGTAATGTTTCAAATAGCAGGCAGCGGGTTATTTATTAGTATCAACACCGACTATTACAAGTGAAACAGGAAAAGGAGAGGATTAATATGCCTAACGAAGTGAAATCACATGGAAATGGATTGTTGTTCGGACTGATTATCGGAGGTGCGGTAGGCGCATTGTCAACTCTGCTCCTGGCTCCCAAATCCGGTGCCGAGATCAGAGAGAGCCTGTCTAACCGCTATCGCGACCTTACAGATAAGACAGGAGAGCTTGCTTCTGTTATTGGAGAAAAAAGCCAGAAGATCGCTCACACTGTAGGTGCAGAGGCAGCGGATTTACTTAGCCACGCCAAGCAAGGGACTGAGCGGGTAGCTGACAAATTCCGTTCCGCTAAGGATGAAGTGGAAGAGCAGGTCGCCGTTGCGGCAGAGCGTCATGGATAGGCAGCTGCTAGAGCAGAAGCTGACGAATTCAGGCCTTGAGAAGGTAGACTTGGTGGAAAGATCCATCTACCGATTCGATATGCTACATGAGCCTTCCAACCAAATATATCAGCTGTTCATTACAGCCGAGACGACAGAGCAGGGTGTAACGAGCGTACACTTCGATGAAGCCGATATTGCGGGAAGCGGCGGCGTTTCACTTGAAGTGCGCAAGGCTGCTATCTTGAAGCTTATTGAGCTGGAGCAGCTGTTCCAGTCATCTGCTGGCGCACCCCTATCTCAGGACAAGCTAGCACAGGCGAATAACAGCTCGATGGCTCAGAATGAGGATGAAATGAAGCGGCTCGGCAAAGAAATGGATCATATGAGTACCAATAGCGAGCTAGTGGCGCGCGACCTCGTTCCTGATCCGAGACAATAACACAACGGTTAAGCAAAGGACGGCCTACACGCCGAGCTTGCTTAACCGTTTTTTTTGCCGCAGCTTACAAGGTCACATGCTTCACTTGCAGCAGCTCTCCTACCTTCTGGAATAGAGAGGCGTTGCTTCCAATCGACATGGCGCAATGATGAGTGGGCGCCTCTGCGAACCAATCGCTCATATACTCATCCGGATGCTTATGGAACCTGACTGGCGTCTGCGTATTACCGATTTGCATGACCTTTCCATTCGTCGCTTCTCCCCTGCTCGAAATAAGCTTTAACCTGCCATCCCCTGTCTGTGTGACGTTCAGCGTCGTAATCGCTCCCGCCCTAACCTTGGCTTCAACGGATACTCCTGTCCCCTGCTTGCCATGGTACAGCCCCATACCGCGAAGAATAGGCTTACCTTCGGAAATAGCGATATGAAAGGGACCATCATGGCCAAGCAGTATAGTCTCATCGACATAATCAACGACGACGATCTCGCAGAAGCTGCCTCCAGTTCCTAATATATCGCAGATCTTCATACCGACAGCTGTCTTCAAGTCACCTTCACCCGCGCATGGAATGCCGCTGGCAGTCAACAAGGAATGGCCAACAATAAAGCCAGATTGAAGCCTCTCGTAGGATCCACCCGGCGCCCCATGATAATAGTAGGTTAGCGCATCAAGCTCATACTCCAGAACAAGCTTCTCCTGCGCAGCTGCTACCTTGCAGGACCATTCCAGTTGTTCTTCTGTTGGCTTCCTTGCAATAGGATCTGACGGAGAATCGCCACTGATCTGGAACATCGCATGTACTTCCTCCAGCTTCCTCTTCACATCCTGAGCCGTTACCTCTTGCAGCAGGCGATCCAGATCGCACATCTCCAACACTTCAATATGAATGCCAGTCTGCGCTTGCAGCATCGTAAAGTCGCTATACATATCCAGCATGCCGCTATACGTATTACCCAGAAAGCCGAAGCGGCTGTGACGAAGCGTACGAGGAACGGCTGCTACACGAGCCCACTCCTCTATCTCACGCCAAGCGCGGATTGCCTCTTTGCGCTCATGCGTCACTTCGTTCGTAAGCGAGATGGCTGGCGTATAATTCAGACCTAATAAACCATTAACGACGCGGAACAGAATGCCGGCACGATTGATGGCATTCGCGAATTCAGGTACGGGACAGGCACCGCAATGCGCAAGCCACTCACCTGTTGTCGAGGCATCATAATTCATTCGATCTGTAGGCTGCAAGTTCAAGAACACAACAGGCGCCTTATTGATCTGATGAACGGGCAGCACCGTCGAGCTGGTTGAATAAGTCGCCGCATGGCAGAAGACAAGGTCAACCTGATGGCCATTCAGCCATTCTCCAGCCCTTCTGCCCTCACCCTCGGTATCCACTAGACCATAATTGAATACCTCTCCCCAAGCTGTTAGACGCTGCTCAATGAATTCCCCGTACTCCGTCAGCCGCTCACGAAGACCAGGGAACTGCTCCCAGTAGGCTTGTAGTCCCACCGAATAAAGTCCAATTTTTGGCCTTTTGGCTTGTTTGAACGCTGCCTGCAAATTCATCTTTACCACCCCCGGCATCTATGAAATAATAACTTTATATTCCTATTGTAATGGCTTACATAGCGATAAACCGCCATACTGGATACTCGCCGCATGAATATCTAATTAACGTCCGCATGGCCCATGCTATCGAGCAGTTGAATTATACCAATGACACGGTGGCGGATATCGCCACGCAGATAGGCATCGACAATGTCAACCATTTCATCCATTTATTCAAGAATCGTACCGATACAACGCCGCTTGCCTATCGCAAGCAATAGCAAATGCCCTAATAAGGAGATGAAGAAAAGGTGAGTTATTTATCCATTAGCACTTGGAGTCTGCATCGCATACTGGGTCCACTTAGATGGACAGTGTGGGATGAGCAGGCGGGCTCGCTGGCAGTAGCCGAAGAGGAGCAGCCCGAGCTGCTAACGCTGCTGGAGCTGCCTGAACAAGCTAGCAGGCGAGGTTATAAAGCGATTGAAATTTGTCATTTTCATTTTCCGACAACAGAGGATGACTACTTGCTGAAGCTGCGCGCAGCTTGCTTAGATGCTGATGTGTCGCTGGATACGCTGCTGCTCGATTACGGGGATTTAACGACAGAGGATGAGCATAGAAGACAGGCCGAGCTAGCATTTATGAAGAGCTGGATTGACATAGCGTCCGCTGCAGGTGCCAAGCGAATACGGATTATCGCGGGAGAAGCACCTGCCAATGACATGGCAGCCATTAGACGCTCCGCAGCCTCTCTGACTGAGCTGTCCGCCTATGCCTCAACCAAGCAAGTGCGGATTGTCAGCGAGAACTTCCGATCACTAACGTCTACAGCCGATTCTTGCACAGCGCTGCTTCAACAAACGAATGGCTCAATTGGCTTCATCACCGATTTCGGCAACTTTACTGGAGCAAGGAAATACGAGGAATTAGCTGCTATTCTCCCACATAGCTCCTCCGTCCATGCGAAGGCTCATTACGATGGGAATGGCCTGCCGGATGAAGCCGAGCTTCGCTTATGCTTAGAGCTGCTGCCGCTGGAGCGGTATGATGGCGCCGTTGTCCTCATCTATGATGGGCCGGGCGAAATGTGGGAGGGATTGGAGCGGGTCAAAGCGATTGCGCAGGACTATCTATAAGCTAATAGGAGTACATCAAGCTAGAGATCCTCTTTCCAGAAGGTAAAGATCTTTAGCTTGAACTCTTTGTCTAACCCCCCACAATCACTTAAAGCAATATCGATCCTGTCCTCACCTTCTAACTCTTCAATGTTCAGGCAGGTGTAAGAAATGACCTTCGGATCACCTGCATAAATATCCATCGAGCTATCTTGAATCCAAGTTATCGTGCGTCTATCCGACCCCAGAATATGAAGGATAGGCCCACCCTCGAGCGTTCGCTCAACTAAAGTAATATTATCTCCCATTTGATCATCATAACGATTAATCATATGTCTCACCCTATTCAAATCACCTTGATCATGAAGGGTTAAAATGTGTGTATCGTGATATTTTGTCTTGAATTCCTTGTACGAATTATAAGTGACAATCAGAGCTACACTAAGGACAATAATGACCGCCCCCAGCACAATAACAAGCTTCTTCATTCTTCGCCTCCTGCTATGTATCCTGCCTGGCTTGTACAGAGAATGTTCTAAGCTTATTCCCTTCGGTAATTTCAAGTGCATTCAACTGCAGCCCGGCCGAGCAGCCGCCATCAATTCCGATCTTCCCGTTCCCGAACCAGACATCCGGCTTGCCATGCAAATCGATCGTTTTGGTATGACCGAATACGACCGTCTTGGCCGCCGCTGGCTTCACACTATGAAAAGGCTCCTTGATGTACAAGAAATCCCGCTTCGGCTGCTCCTTCCAGTTCTTATACCAAGGATTCAATCCCGCATGCACATATATAAAAAATTCATCTTCATAATAATAGGGCAGCTGCTCGAGGAAGGAGATATGCTGTGGATACTCCGTATTAACGGTTTCTCTCAAGGCCAGAAGCTGCTCATCATCAGAGCCCGCTGTGATCATTCCCTTTCTGTAGCTTCTTAACGTCTGTCTTCCACCGTGCTTGAAAAACTTTTGCTTCGCTTCTAGGCTCCTGTCTCGTATCACATCGACCAGCCGTTCATCATGATTGCCCAGAATGGCGATAGCAGCATCATTCTGCACCAAGCCTCTAACCAGCTCTACCACTTGCTGGCTGTCTGGCCCTTTATCGACAAAATCTCCTAATAAGATTAGTTGATCTGATGACGGATCGTATGTTACCAGCTCAAGAAGACGATTGAATGCATCATAACAACCATGTATATCACTAATGACCAATGTTCTGGCTTTCATAGCTCCACCACTCCCCTCATTCCTAACCTTTCCACGAGAAGCGCCCAAATTCCTTTTTTATACATCATCGAATGCTTACCAGGCCTTCCCCAATCAACAAAAAAAGACAGCTCTGCAAAATGCTCTGAACTGCCCTTACTACAACTCATATTCTATTGCTGAACGGTTGGCAGCCACTCTACAATAGCAGTAGAAACGTTGGCCAGCTGCTCCTCCGAGGTAATATCCGGGTCATTGTCGCCCTTCTGCTTGCCATATGTGCCGAATTGTCCGTGATTGCCGCCTTCAATGCTCACGTATTGCGTCGTGTCCGCAGGGAGGTTCTTCTTGCTCTCCTCCCACACGCTCCAATTCAGGACGGCATCCTTGGAGCCTGTAATTTGCAGCACATCAAGACCGGAATCCTTCAAGCTGCCCCCATCATCTGCATAGGCGCCAAGGAAGAACACGCCAGCAAGCTTGCTCGTATGCTCAGCCGCATATCTGGCAGCGAACGCCCCGCCAAGCGAATGTCCTCCGATGACATAGCTTTCCTCCGGGTGCTCTTCAATCAGCTTGTCGGCTCTATTCAACCCGAAGATTGCGAGATCGAATGGCATCTCAGCAATATAGACACGATGCCCCGCCTCTGCCAGCTTGCGCGCGAACGGCGCATAGCTCTCCGCATCGACTAATCCACCTGGATAGAAGATAACATTCGGCTGTATAGCAGCCTTATCGATCGGCTCGAAGCGTATGCTGTTCTTGCCTAATTTCACTTCAACCGCAGAATCACTCTGCATCGCCTGCTTCGCTTGATCAAGCGGCTCATATTTCATCGTCTGATAAGCAATCAATAAACCCAATACAAGCAATACAACAAGTGACGCTAATGAGATTAGGATCCATCTCCCAATTCTCCTCTTAGGCCTCGGACGCGATAAGCTTTGTCCTTGAGTCATCCCGTATTCCTCCTATGATCACAGCTATGTTTTCACATAAATAGTACCATAGTCTATTAGCCAAATGTTTCTTTTCACACATCTGACACACGCTGTGACAAGACGGTTACAAGAGCGGGAGGCCTATACGAAGCCAACCTGTTGCCGGCCAGCATCTGCCATCCAGACACCGCGCTTATCCTTGTTGAAGTCTGTCTTAAGCTCGCCTACTAATCGTTCCAGATCAACGACTTGCTCATAATGCTTCTGAAGTGCCGCTGAGACATACAGCTCATTCAACTGAGCGAATGAGAAGCCCTCTGTCTGACGGGCAGCGGCGGCTGCAAGCTGGTCTTCGTTGCCCTCGCCACCTAGACGATCCATTCCCTTGAGCTTCAGGTACGTTAGGCGGAGCGCTTCTTCTGGAAGCTGCATCTCATAGGCCCGGTCGAAGCGTCCCGCACGGTTCATGAGCGCCGGATCAATCTTCTCCGGATAGTTCGTTGTACCGATCAGGAATATGCCTTCACGTGACGTCGCTCCGTCCAGCGTATTCAGGAAGAACGAACGTGCCGAATCTGGCATAGAATCGATATCCTCAATGACTAGAATCATCGGAGCCATTTTGACCGCAGCCGTGAATACCTGCTTGATAGATTCGCTGGTCGTATACTCCGTAATTTGCCAGTAAGCTACCGGTGCCTCCACGCTGCTGGCAATCGATTTCACTAATGTTGTTTTACCATTGCCGGGCTTGCCATAGAGAAGAATCCCCCTCTTATAAGGGATATCATACGTATGGAAAAACTCACGATCCTTCGAGAAAAACTCATCGATCGAGCGGTAAATTTGCGTCTTCAATGCGTCGCTCATTACAACATCCTCGCGGAATACGGTACGTGTAATTTGTTCGCGGTTGCGATCGAAGCCTTCTCTCGTATCTGTGAATACGGTCACTCTGCGCTCACGAAGCTGCCGCTCCTGCAAATCCTCTAGGAAGCTGCGCAGCGCCTCATCATTTTCAGCAAATATGATGTCCTCCGTGCCCATCCCATACTGCCTGAATAATGGAATACGAGCGAAGGCCACGCGATACTCTGGATAATCGATCACGTTATTGCGAAGAGAAGAGTTAATCCGGTAGCCGACAGCTGATGCAGTATCCTCGAATCGGAACGAACGATCTTCTACAAGATCGTATATCGCTGCGACCTTTCTGACTCCGCCGAAGCCGCTGCGCAGATCATCGGATACCCAATCCCATACATCATCGCCATCCTCCTGCATATACAAGTGCATAGGTGAAGCATATAATTCCGTCAACAGCTCCTTCACACGTTGGACAGTTGCCGGGTAATCGAAATAAGAATCATTCACTTGGCGATCGGAAGAGTCGAAAATATAAGGCTGCAATTGTTGTATTTTCATAGTTTTACAAAAACTCCTTTGGTAAATACGTAGAAAGCTTGTCCGTAAATATACAAAAAACCGTAAGCCTTATGCCTACGGTTTGGTTGCTTATAAGATAATGCTATCTTACTTTTCATAGAGTTTGTTGTCAACAAGCAGCCTGTCCAGAAACGCCTCCGATACGATCGAGATGATAAAATAAAGCGGAAACCACAGGAATACCGGGATCCATTTCAATCGAAAGATCGGATTATCGAATGGGGGGCGCGCCTCTGTTGCAGTAGCTGCAATAAGAAGGACGGCGGCCATGCATCCAATTGCTGTGAATAACAGAAATGATAATACCCCGCTTCTTATGCGCCTGCGAATGAATGCGTACAATAAAGTAAGGATGAACATAGATAGTAAACTAAGCAGCAAGAACAGCATAACGAATAGTATTACCCATTCGCCTCTACCCAAATGGATCAGCATCGCATAAGGCTCAAGATAGATCTCAATTCGAACATATACGAACGCGATCACTAAGCTTGTAATTATGGATGTCCAGACAAAGCCCAGTATCATTCGTTTATCCATTCTATAACCTCCATTCACCCGAAAGACGTTTTTCCCAGGCAAAAGGTTGCAAAAAATCCCCTCCAGTATCCAGTGCAGAACTCAAGATTGCATGAATTCTTCTTCACTGTTTACCAGGAGGGGACGATACCAGGCTTTTTGGTATGCCTATTCGCATAGGAGGAGGCAATGACGGCATCAGGCTTCAGTCGAGCCTTCATCCCCATTGCTTCTACACGCAGACACATGTCTTCCACGAACGCAGCCGTCTTCGATACAGCCGGATCTGTACCGGCATCTACATCGATATAAGCTTCAAAGGTTGCGCCTTGATACACATAAGGAAGCACAATATTCTCCATCTGAGAACGGCGCTCCCCAATGAAATGCAAAGCTATTTCTTCGCTATAGGCTGTTTCCATCGACAGCTTTTCCTTGATCGATATAAATTCCCTTGGTATGATGACCTGCCTATAGCATGCCCAAGCCCCTTTGCCCATACGCTGAATCACGATCCCTGTAATAAAATTTGTAAACCCTGAGAACACCTGGCAGTCTGTCCCTATCATGAAGTTGTAGCTGCCACGAGGATCCTGGCTCATGAATCGGATAATGCGGTCATGCACCTGCTCCAAGCTTAACCTTCGTTCAGATACGTTATGAAATTCCATGACATGAATTAATTTCAGATCTTTGGTCTTCCTCATCATAGTCACCTCATACCTTCATCTATCTTCATGAAGCCCTAAGTCTGCTCGCCGACACTTCCAATAGTCCAATAGCCTGCAACCATCCATTTCAACATACAGATTCGTATGCGTGGGGAGTTGTATATTAGTATTAATATATTCAAAACATTGATAATTGAAACATGACACTAAGGCAATCCTATCTTAGATTAAGCAGCAGCTCTCCGCTGACATCACGACCCTTCTGTCTTCATTGGAAACTCCATATATTCTAACAAAAGCGGTACAATCCAATAATGGATTATACCGCTCCAATTGCAGCTAGCCCCCGAATTCTCTGCGGAAGCGCTCGATATAGATTTTGGATTGCGCCATCTGAGACTGCTGCGCTTCCTCCATAATAATGTGAACACCCGGCTTATACTGCTGCAGCAGCTTCATATAGAGCGAGTAATTCATCTCCCCGAAGCCCGCAGGAACCGTAATAACATCACCATTCTCTGTCTGTTTCCGATCCTTGGCATGAGCAGCTACAATGCGGTCTCCGAGCAGCTCGAAGGCTTCCTCAATGACTTCATCCTGCTGTGCGAAATTACCTGCATGCAGTAGATTGCCTGGATCGATTACAACACCAATCTGCGAGGATGGGATTTCCTTAAGCAGTCGGCTGAGGTCTTGTGCCGTTCCGATAAGATGGTCATTAGCTGCTTCAATCCCGACAATGACTCCCCACTTCTCCGCTTCTTCCACAAGCTCTTGAACAGTTGCCTTAAGAGTCGCCCAATCCTGCTCGGTATAGACCCCATCCTCATGACGCCCCGTCTCAAAGGCAACCATAGGTGCTCCCAGCAGTGGCGCATACCGAATCAGCTCCTTGAACCGTTCGATATTCTCACGCAGCTTGGCTGCATCCTTCTCGAAGAAATGCAGGTAACAGCCTAATACGGATATCATCACGCCATGTTTTTTCAGTTCATCATGAATAGACAATGCCAGACCAGGACTAAGCTTGCCTGCTTTATTGAAATCAACATCGCTCACGGCCTTCCATAGTGCGAGCTGAATGTGGCTGAATCCCGCAGAGCCTACTTGTGCGGCGAGCTCCCGATAGGGTAAGCTGCCGAATAAATGTGCTAATACACCTACAGTCATGATCATCAGTTCCTCTCTATCAAGGCTTAAATGGATAACTTGTTCTATTATAACCTAGTCTTGTTCACTAGAATGGCAAGAAAATGAAAAGAACGGATATTTGAACAAAATATCGGTTTTCCAAAGTACCCAACGCAAGATAGAGATCACGAGTGTTACATGCTATTTTTCAACCAATTCATCGAACAGTGCGTCTATATAATTATAATCAATCCTGCTAAATTCATCAGTGTAAAAGAAACCATTATACCGTATCTTTTTATCACTATTTACGATAATCTCTTTATACTTTTTTTCATCATTATCGTATATTGTTAATCTAAATTTGTACCCGGAGTAACCAAAACTAAGGTTGCCTTTCTTAAAGGTTATGTTATTGAGGTTAGATACAATATGCTCTAATTCTTCTGGTTTAGTTACAGTAATCAATTCACCTCTATTACCATCGAAAATTTCCAGCTTTGATACTTCTGAAGAATTAATGCTAATGATCTTCTGAGGAATATAGGTAGTAGCATATAAACCACCAAACAATATAACTGCAATTAGTATTAGTATTAAAATCTTCTTGTTATTATTCAAATAACTACCTCCATTTTTTTGTTTAATAATTTACGATTTGTTTTTATTAATTTTTTTTACTTTTCGCTATTAGATATTAATACCATTTTAATAAAAGTATACACTTAAAGCTAGCTAAGGTGAAAACTGCTTTTTACTAAGCTAATGAAGGTTAAGGGTATTAGGATCGGTGTAAATTCGTTTACTCCTCAAATAAAAAACGTTCCTGCTTTTAACAGAAACGCTTTAATATATTTAAGTTTTATTGTGACTAGAAAGTAGTTACACTTCCAAATTCATTCCACATAGCTTGCCAGTGAATATATCTTGTTGATGTAGACCAGTTGTCTTTTACCATTAGGAAATCTGCTACATCGTATTCTATATATCCAAAGACAGAAACTGTGTGATTAGAATAGTAGCCGCTAGCAAGGTTATAAAGTGCCGGTTTATTGTTATCAATCTCACTTGTAAATGTACCAAATGACCAAACATAGATATTGCTCGAATTTACGCTATAACCCCATGTACTAAAACTATCCTCAATAATGTCATCAATTACAGTTGGGTTTGTTCCATCGCTTGTTGTATAACCATGATTGGTTGCATGGACTAAAACGTCATCATAAATGTCGTCAATCGAGTTAGGGATGTTGGGTTTGCCATTATCATCATACCAATTTGCTGCTGTAGTGATTGCAACAACAACACAATCGTTACTGCCACCATAGTTAGCCATATTTAATCCTGTGTATCCAGAAAGGGAAGCCCCATCTTCATATGTATAACTCCCCCATCTGTCACTCATAAATGCAAATCGGTCAGAAATAGCATACCCTTCTAATTGTCCGTTGTAATCTGCTCCCATGTAACTATCTTTAATAAGCTGTTTCATGTTTTTATTTTTCTCTTTAATATCAATATTATTTTTTGTTTCTTGTTAGTTCTTTTTGATCTTTGTTAAGTCTTTTACTTCTTTATTATCCATATTGATATATTTTCCATCAACTGATACAAAATAATCCATCGGACCATTATAAATAAGTTTATCATTCGTATTCTTCTTGATTTTTTCTAGAAGTTCAGGTTGCACATTTTCTTCAAAGACTGGTTCAGCATCATAAGAGTACTCTTGAATCGGCATTTCATCTAATCTAGAAGAAATAGTAATGTATCCACTATATTCTCCTTTAGTTTGTAATTCAAATGTGTATCCCGTAACAAATCCGTCTAGATTATACAAAGTGTGAACTTCATCAACTCTTGTAGTTTTAGCCCAGTTGTTTTCCGCATTCATATTGTTTAATACAAATAGTAATGCGATGTCTGAAGCTTCTGCTTCAGAGAAGCATGTCACTTCTTCATTAGATATTTCTACTACAGGCTCTTGATTCTTAGCAAACGCAGATGACGAAAAACTCATTGTCATTGTTATTGCTAATGCTTGGCTAAGTAGTTTTTTTAATTTACTCTCTCCTTTAACTAAGTGTTACTCCAACTAGGAAAACTAGGATATCATCCATTATTGTAATTAAATCATCATGACAGACCTGTTTCCGTTTCTGTTGAACTTCACGCTTTACAATTTTTTAGTTAGTAACCTATTACGATAAAACACCATTGTTATCATACGTTCCTGTTCAGTTTATAGACATCAACTCCCATCTGCCAAAACGATATTTGGTATTTTAAAATGTTTTACATAAGGATACAAACGAAAAATATCCATCCTTACCCTTGACGCGGCCTCCATACGTTTTTAATAGGGTTAGAAGCAACTAAACGCGGTAAACGTGCGCTAAGAGGTATTAGGCACTTCTTATTCCTTTATGTGGAAATATTGGAATTTTACTTCCAGAACCACTTTAGCATTTATTTATCACTAATCCAACCTATTCGACAAAAGAAGTGGTAATTCGATTCTTAATTTAAAAATACAGGAAAATTTCTCCTAATGAGATCGGGGGCTTATTTTGTTGTTCACGGCCATCAAGTCGTTTACATACCCCAATCGCATATTTGGCACGCTCCGGATTTCGAAAAAAAATGAGAGTCGGAGGGCTTATTTTCTTAAAACAGTCTCTTTCCCTACAGCTGCATTCGTCATATAATGAACAAGATGAACGATTACAAGGAGGCATTACCCAAAATGTCAATAAGCAAAGCGAAGAAAGCAAGGCAGAAGCTCGCTCGCCAAGGACAACTTAATCCGGAGCTGCTCAGAGGCAGTTGGCAAGGAGTGAATCCGAACACAAGAACGACCCCGGCACTGCAGGACAAATTAAACAAACAGCATAGCAAGCACAAAAGGAATCACGCCCAATACAGCGATGATTCCTTTTATTATTATACGGGATAGAGCCATTATTGGCTTTTTTGCCCCGTTCAACGGATAATAGGGAAAGTTAGGAGTGAATCAGAATGAGACGTGTAACCATTCTAATAGCAGATGACGAGGCGGAGATTGCCGATCTCATTGCTTTGCATTTGCAAAAAGAAGGCTATCATACGATTAAAGCCTCCGACGGCCTAGAAGCCCTACAAGCGATCCAATACCAATCCGTGGATCTGGCTATTCTAGATATTATGATGCCTAAGATGGATGGCTACGAGGTGACACGGCAGATTAGGGAGCAGCATCATATGCCGATTATTTTCCTCAGTGCCAAGACTTCCGACTTTGATAAAATAACAGGCCTTGTAATGGGTGCTGATGATTATATGACCAAGCCTTTCAACCCAATGGAGCTAGTTGCCAGAGTGAATGCTCAGCTGCGCCGGTCTACACAATTCAACTCAACCCAAGCGGCTAATCAATCCGTTCTTCAAGTCGGTGGACTCGTCATTTCTCCCGATCAGCGGACCGTTACTCTGTATGAGGAGAATATCGAGCTAACGCCCAAGGAATTTGATATTTTATATCTGCTTGCCAGCCATTCCAAGAAAGTGTTCAGTGCAGAGCATATTTTCCAGCAGGTATGGGGTGACGCTTATTATGAGAGTGGCAACAACACCGTAATGGTGCATATCCGAACCCTGCGCAAGAAGCTTGGAGAAGATAAGAATAATCATAAATTAATCAAAACCATTTGGGGGGTCGGTTATATCTTCAATGGATAAAATAAGAAAAAGCTTCCGAACGACAATGATCAAAATATTAGGACTCAGCATGCTGATCTCCGGCACGATTACCTATTTGATCTACAGAGCTCTCCAATCTTATTATGTGAGCGTTCGAGCCGAGGATCCGCTCGCCAAGCTCCGGCGGTTCATGTACGATATTGGTGATATCTATTTCTTCGTGCTTATTTTCATCCCGCTCTCCATCTTATTTTTCTTCTTGCTGACCAACCGCTATTCGACTTATTTCAAAGAGATCTCCAGCGGCATTAATCATCTCGCCAATGGCAACTTCAAGCATCAGGTGAAGATTTCCTCCAATGATGAGTTCAGGACAATTGCCGATGACATTAATCTGGCAAGCGAGAAGCTGCAGGAAGCCGTGGAGAGAGGAGATTTTGCCGAGAGCAGCAAGGATCAGCTAGTCGTCAATCTCGCGCATGATTTGCGTACGCCCCTCACCTCCGTTCTCGGATATTTGGATTGGATATTGAAGGGCAATGACTTAACGCAGGAGCAAATTCGCCATTACACCACCATTGCCTATACCAAGTCCCAGCGGTTAGAGAAATTAATCGATGGACTGTTCGAGATCACAAGAATGAACTATGGCATGCTTCCTATTGAGAAGCAGACGCTTGATATAAGCGAACTGCTCGCCCAGTTGAATGAGGAGCTGTACCCCGTGTATGAGAACAACGAAGTGGTCGCCAGATGCACCATTACACCTAACCTCATGCTTCAAGGGGATGGGGAGCTGCTCGCCCGCGTATTCGAGAACCTTCTAACCAATGCTGTTCGTTATGGAAAAGAAGGTCAATTCGTCGATATCGGCTGTCATTCGGATGGTGGACAAGTTGTCATTCAAGTGACCAATTACGGAGGGCATATCGCCCCAGAGGAATTGCCGCATATTTTCGATATGTATTACACCAATGATCAATCGCGCAGTCAGCAAGAAGGTGGGACAGGACTCGGCCTCTTTATCGCGAAAAATATTGTGGAGCAGCATCAAGGTACGATCACCGTGGATAGCAATGTGGTTCGAACCATCTTCGAGGTAAGACTGCCTGCTTCGTAATCTCTTTAAGAAAAACTTTAGAAATGCCCAACTTTTATTTAAACAGTATTCTCTATCCTTATGGCATAAGGAATGTAGGAGGATATTGTGATGAAGAAGTTGGGCTTTTTGGTGTTCAGTATTGTATTCGTATGGGCAGCCGCCGTCAAAATACAGCCTTACCTGCTGCCAAGCTATAACGTAGCTCTCCCTGCTGGCATAGAATCCGGGAGCGGCAAGGTTAAGCCAAACCATACCGTTCCACTTTCACGAGATCAGGTATTCAAAGGGAATCTCTTGCTCGTTAACAACCAGCATCCTATGCAAGAAGCAGGCATTAAACCAGATATCGTCCGCTTGGCTGAGCATCAAGAGCTGGTTAGAGGGTACAGCTTGCTAGACAACGATATCCAATTATCCGAGAGCGTAGCGCTTAAGTTTGTCGAGATGATTAAGGCAGCTAAGAAGGACGGAGTCGAGCAATTCATCATCAACAGCGGCTATCGGAATTTTGCGGAGCAGGAGCAGCTTTACCTGGACAAAGGCTCCGATTATGCTCTGCCAGCAGGTCACAGCGAGCATAATCTTGGCCTCTCCCTCGACATCGGCTCCATGCAGATGGACATGAATAATGCGGACGAAGGGAAATGGCTGAGCAAGCATGCATGGAAGCATGGCTTCATTCTCCGATACCCCAAAGACAAAACAGCGATTACAGGCATTCAGTACGAGCCCTGGCATTTCAGGTACGTAGGTCTGCCCCATAGCGCCATCATGCAGCAGAACAATTTTACATTGGAGGAATATATGAATTACTTGAGGGAGCAGCAAAGCGTGTCTACTAAGGTTGGAGCCAGCCACTATGAGGTTCTTTATTATCCGGTTACCGAGGATACAACCATTACCCTGCCGGTCAACCGTCACTACGAGCTCTCAGGCAATAACACGGACGGGGTTATACTTACCCTGTACAAGTAAGGAAAGAGGCGGATAACGATGAAGCTGAGGCAAGCGATGATCACAAGTGTGCAACTCCTACTGCTCCTCATTTATTTATACTTACTCGTCAAGCTGATCCTGTTCAAGCTAGGGCCTATCAGCCTGTCCTATCTTCTCAGCCAGCTCCAGAGCACGCTGGACAATCCTGAACGAATCCTCCTTCGGAACGGCAATTACACGCCATTCAAGGAAATCTCCAGAGGCATGAATGAAATGGCGCTCTCGAATCCCTATTCGTACAGCAATCTATGGGGGAACATTATCGCCTTTATTCCGCTTGGCATCTTCATTCCTGTTATGCTCAAGCTGCGCAGGACTGGCTTCATAGGGGTGCTTCTCCTATCCTTTGGTCTAAGCTTATCCTTCGAGGTCACACAGCTTCTCTTGTATATTGGGACCTTCGATGTGGATGATCTGATATTAAATACTTCAGGAGGCTTAGTGGGCTATGTAGGGTTCGTTATATTCAAAATCCTTATTGGATGGATTAAGAAAGAGCGGCCACTCCCCGTACAAACCGTATAATACAAAAAAGGAATCTCGCGAATGACAGCGATGATTCCTTTTTTGTCTGAGTGCTGCTTTTCTTATGCTTACAGCACTGATCCTATTTATGTTTACGCCAATCCTGCTTATCATTATTGAGCAAATACTCCATATCGTTCTCCAGCCGCTTCTGCTCTTGCTTCCGAGCTGCTTCAGCCTGCTCCAGCGCTGCTTGCTTCTGCTTCTGCTCATCTGCCTTCAGCTCATCTGATTGCTGCTTCAGCTTGCTCAGCACATCTGCGCTCAGCAGATCCTTAAGCGTAGGCGCTTTATCCTCGCGTGCTGCGGGACTGGAGGTGTTATGGGAACGGCCTGCTTTTGTTTTCTTTGACAATGAAATCACCTCATCTAACGTTCATTGCCGACTATTATACCATAATGAGCCCGAGGGTACGCAGCATTTTATAGATAACGATCGCTCCTTTGTTTTGGTTTTGAGCGGCAGTATGGTACCATGGAAGGATACATATCCCAGACTTATCAGCACTACCACTATGCATCATCAGGAGGTCGTTCAGATTTGGCAAACCAGACAGGAGCCATCGTACAGCAATCCTTGAATGTGTTAATGGAGGATCAAGCTTTTCTACCGAATTTGCAAGACCAAGCTAGAGAACAGGCGTTTCATTCTCTTGGTGCTATTCTTTCTACACCCAATAGAGTTCACAAAGCTTTCCTGCGCGTACCGACCGATAACGGCAACGTGGTTCGTATACCGGCTTATCGTATCCAGCATAATGATACCCTGGGCCCTTATAAGGGGGGAATTCGATTCCACGAGTCGGTTAACGAAGAGGAAGTAACGAATCTGGCGGCGCTGATGACGCTGAAGAATGCCCTCCACGAGGTACCGTTCGGCGGCGGCAAAGGCGGCGTTGTCATTAACCCACGCAACTATTCGGCCAAAGAGCTTTACTTTATATGCAAAAAATATGTCCAGTACTTCAGCGATGTGCTTGGACCAGACAAAGATATTCCAGCACCCGATATGGGCACGGGCGAGCGTGAGATGGATTGGATGATGGCTGAGTACAAAAGCATTCATCCAGGACACGCATACCTTGGCAGCTTTACCGGCAAGAGCGTTGCAAGCGGCGGCTCATTAGGACGCCGGGAAGCGACTGGCAAAGGCGTGTATTTCACCTTCCGCTATATGCTGCATGATTTCCTGAAGGAGCAGAGCGGATGGCTCGCTGGCAGCTCCAACGCCTATGCGCAGACTGCGCTTGCTCATGCCGGCAAGTCACTCAGCATCGCTATACAAGGCTTCGGCAACGTCGGCTCTGTAACAGCGCTTGAAGCTTACAAATGTCCCTACCTGCACAACAAAGTGGTTGCCGTAAGCGACCGCAGCGTGACGCTGTACGATCCGGATGGATTATCGATTCCTGCGCTTATCGACTATGCGGCAGCTCATCAAGGTGATCTTCCTGCCACCGAATCCGAATTAGCGCTGCTGGGCATGAAGGCACAGGTGCTGAAGCGTGAGGATGTGCTCTACTTGGACGTCGACGTGCTCATTCTTGCAGCGCTGGAGGAGCAGGTTCGCCAAGACAATGTGGAAATGGTGAAAGCCCGTATTGTTGTAGAAGGAGCGAACGCGCCAGTTACCGGAGAGGCTGATGCGGTGCTTGCGGCCAAGGGTGTGATCGTCATCCCTGATATTCTCGCGAATGCGGGCGGCGTAATCGTCTCGTATTTCGAATGGCTGCAAGGCCGGGAGACTCAGTTCTACAACGAGGCTGAGGTGTACAAGATGCTGTATGCCAAAATGCAGGGAACACTCAGTGCGCTGCTTCCATCCTTCTTCGGTGATCCGCATCCACTGCGCCAGAATTGCTACAACCATGCCGTTTTGAAGCTGTCCAACGTGCTGTACCGACAGGGCAAGCTGTATTAACAACTAAAGGCCTATGACTGCAGGATAGATATCCCGCTGTCATAGGCCTTCTTGTTGTATATAAGCTTATCCTTCGTTTGCTTCAGATAGAAACTTAATATGCTGCAGGTTGTTCTTAATCTCCGACTGGAGCAATTGAATCGTATTGTAATGCGGCTCTAGCTGAGGCTCCAGCTGCTCTGTCGTCGTTCCCTCTAGCTTAGCGATATACACCAGCTTCCCGATCGCCGTGTACTGCTTCTCCATTTCATTCGTCTTCGTATGGTTCTGCATCTTCAGCTTGTTAATTTCCACAACAACCTTCGCTTTGCTGCCCGCTTCTGACACACCTGCTTTTACTTTATCAAAAAAACTCATGGAACAGCCCTCCTCATCATGTCATTATGCCTTCTTCACCGTGAACGTCTTTCTTGATGCTTCCCTACTCTTCGAATCGTATACAATAACCTCCAATTTATGACTACCGGACTTCCATTTATCCGGTTGAATCGCGAATGAATACGGATATTGCTGCTTCGTAGATACGGTAACACCATCAATCTTCACGATCACTTTACTAATATATGGATCATACGTCTTGACCCATACAATACCTGTAGCAGGCTTGCTCAGCGTCCCTTGGTTAACGAACCTCGTTACGGATTTCCCATAGCTGGTCTGACTGCTCGACTGACTCACCTTCGATAAGTAATAAGGGTCCTTAATCATCCTGCTATAGGCTTGCAGCACCGAAGCATTCTCTGTCAGACTGAAGTTGTTCAGGCTTCTGTCTGCGCTATGAGAATCGGTCAGCGTATTCAGACTGAACCAATTAATGGACTTCAGACGTGGATACTTCAGCTTCGCGCCGTGATAGAGCATGTTCATTTTCGTAATAGCGAAGTTGATTGTCGTCGTATTACCTGCCTTGCTGAAATGCGTCGCGCCATATTCACTAACCATAATCGGCTTGCGTTCGGCATATTCCTGATACACATAGTCCAGAGAGTCTAGCGGATTTACTTGATCGGCGGGGCTCTTCACATCACCATTGAAATATTTGACGCTATAGATGCTAAGGCCGACCCAATCGACCCAATTATCACCGGGGTAATACGAATTGATCTTCTGCTTCGGATTCGCTGCTGGCGACCATACCATAGCAACGTTAGGCGCATCTTCCTTCATTACCTTGGATATAAGCCGGAATTTCTCAATATAGAGCGCAGGATTGCCGTTCCACTTCACCCAGCTGCCATTCATCTCGGATGCAAAACGCAGGAACACAGGCACTCCCGCCGCCTGCGCATCCTTGGCGAACTTGCGAAGATAAGCATTATCCTTGACGCTGCTAAGACCATCCTCAGGCTGAACAGCAAGCTGAATTGCGCCTCCGGCAGCCTTTACCTGCTTCGCCCAGTTATAGGGGAACGGGCTTCCGTACTTATGATACGTAAAATACACCGCATGCTGCTTCCCTGTCAACTTATTGAAGCCATTGAACTTCTCTTCCTTCAGCTTCTCGACACCGCTGTCCTTATCTACGAAGGCGCCTATGTACATCCCGCTCACCGGCTCGAATTTCGCCAGCTTGCTGCTGCCAGTCGCCGAGCTGCCTTGACCGTCCTTCTCCAGATACAGCTCGATTTCCGTATTCAGCGCATCCGCTTTAGCAAGAACCGCATAATAGGTATTCAGGTCACCCGATTTCTGTCCAATCTTCAAGTGAATCTTGGCTTCGCGATAATACGTGTCTGCTGCCTTTTGGAATTGCTTATCCAGCTCATAAGCCTCAGCCAGCTTTCGCAAATATCCCGCTTGCTCGGACTGCTTCACAGCTTGCTCGAATTCGTAGATCGCCTTCTTAATGCTTCCCTGCTTCATATACTTGACGCCATTATTATAATGGGTCCAGTGATGGGTCACTGCTGCACTCGCATGCTTAGCCGCAGGAAGTGTGATGGCTGCTGCTAATGTCAAACATAAGAGAATACGCAACCCTATGAGCATCCTTTGTCCTTGTTTCTGCTGCATGTCTCATTTCCACCTCTAATCTATCAAGTTGTATGTCATTGGTCTTGATCTAATACCCTCTATTCCCCTACAAGTTGCGCTGTTCAAACAGAAAAGGGGAATAAATCCTTATTTACCTTGTACGGTACAGGGGTTCAACGCGTTTCGAATGAATGGGATCAGTGGTTCAATATCGCTCCTCACACAACGACAAATAAAGCCTACAGCTGTGATGAACGTTCACCCACAGCAAGGATCACCTTCAACAAGTGATCCTTCCTATTCCTGCTTGCAGGTTATCGTTCAAGCTATACAGCTCTAGGCTTAGCTTGCTTATGGAGACACAGCTCTACTGTCTACTTACAGCACACTTTCCAAAAACTCCACCGTTACCTCGAACGCCTCTTCCAGCTGCTGTGTCGCTCCCTCATTGGGATGCACGGCGCACGCTCCCTATTCTCCTTATTCCTGCTTCAACACCCACTCATTAATATCGAAGTCGTTATCCGCCAGCTTTTCCTCTACGAGGAAGTTTTTCGTTCCTTCGAGCAGCTTCAACCCTTCATCTGTGAAAGGCACATCCTTGATATTCTTAATTGGAGTAACCTGCTTCACAAGCTCAGGTGTCGTCTTCTGGATTTGAGCAACGAGCTCGTAATATTCCTCCTCATGCTGGAGCAAATCTGCAAGCGCCTTTTGGCGAATTTCATTCCATACCTTCGGGAAGTCAGGGAATTTCTCCAGATACTCCTCAGATACGACAGTAGCATTACTACCATATAGATCAGGATGCTTGGTAGCGTCATCGAGGTGCACGAAGCCTTGTTCAATCTGCTTGAGCGCATGAATCCCGTTATTCGTCATCGCATCTATCTCTCCGCGTGCGAGCGCCGCTTCTCCATCTGGACGCAGCAGATGGATGAGCTTATAATCCTTAACGCCTTCTTCCTTCAGCAAGCCGACGACGTAACGGTGCATGAAGGAGCCTTTTTGAATGCCGATCGTCTTTCCTTCCAATTCCTTAACGGACGTTACCCCGCCGCTCTTGCCGATCAAATAACCGATATTATCAGTCGATGCCTGTGTAATGAGCCTTGTCTTCGCCCCTGAGGAATGAGCTAGTATAGCAGGTGTATCTCCCAGACTGCCGAAATCAAGCCGACCGCTTATTAGCGCTTCACTCTGGTCGGGACCATTCGGGAAAGCGGTGAGCTTCACTTCTGTTATCCCGTATTTTTTTAGCTCCTCCTGAATAATGCCTGTATGGAAGCCCCAGCCTTCAGCCCCTGCTGGAAGGTTCAGATCATTGAGGCCAATGTAGCCGTAGTTCAGAACGGTCGGGACATTGCTCTTCCCTTCTTCTGCCCCACCCTGACTTACAGCTCCTTCAGCCGACTCATTCGCTTTCTCTGAACTCACATTATTATCCGATCCGCATGCTTGGATTATTAACAAAATAAAAACAAGTGCAGCAAGCACCCCTAATTTATACGTTATAAAAAAGACCCCTTTAGGCTGATTCATCTCTCTCGTTCCCCTCTCGTCTCCCATTAGAAAGTCGTTTTCAGTGCTAATTGATACATATATTCATGACTGGATACAGGCTTTCTCCCCCGTCCCCAGCCTACCTTCTCGCGATAACCGCCGAGCACCCCCTGCTGCTCGATCTCAGCTTCATTCACATGAATCAAAGCCTCGGAATCAGGAGCGACATACATGGCATCAACCGGGCAATACAGCTCACACATGAAGCAGGTCTGGCAATCGCTCTGACGCGCAATAACAGGAACGCCGTCCACGACACGGTCGAATACGTTGGTTGGACATACATTGACACACTGGTTGCATTGCACGCATTTCGATTCGCTAATGATCTCAATCATGATGGTACGGCCTCCTTCTTCACTTCCTCTGTACGTACAGACACTTGATCTAACCCGCTTGTAATCAGCCGGTAATGCTGCTCACCATCGAGCTCAGGGAAATCCTCTCGCTTATGCATCCCTCTAGTTTCTGTTCGAGCAATCGCCGAGTTATACATCCATCTTGCCGTCGCCGTCATTGCAGCTGCTTCCCGCGCTTTCACCCCTTGGGCGTTCAGAGTTACCGCTTGCCCACGAATGTCCTTCCATAGGCCATCCAGCCTTACGATGGACTCCTTCAAGCCTTTCTCCGTACGGAACAGATTACGATCGTAGGGTGCAACCTCCTCCTGAACGGCACGCGTATGCTCCTCCGTACGTGCAGCAGTCTGCTCTGTTGACCTCGACGTCAATGGTGTAGAAGACAAGCCGTGCAGCCTTCTTGACAGCCCTCGCTCCCCTAACCCTAGTGCGAACAATGCCGCCCCTTCTCCTGCAAAAGATCCCGAGGACATCGCCCATGCCGCATTATGGCTGCCGCCTCCAGTGAACCCTCCGCATATCAGCTCACGCGTTGCCGCATCGCCTGCTGCATATAAGCCTGGCACCTTCGTCGCGCAATAATCATCGACGATCTGAATGCCCCCCGTACCTCGAACCGTGCCTTCCAGTCGGAGAGTGACGGGGAACAAATCCTTGAATGGATCGATGCCCTGTCTGTCGAATGGCAGGAAGAAATTCGTCTGTCCGATCCGAAGCAGAGGATGAATATCCTGCGGTGCCTGATCAAGGCGGGCATATACCTGACGCCCCTCGAGCAGATTACGTGCAATAACCGAGCGGCCTTTGGTCGAACCTGCCCCCTCCACAACCGTTCCATCCTCATAATAGAAGCTGGCATACCTGTAGTAGGCGGTTTTCGTTACCGATGAGAACGTTGGCGAGATCGCATAAGCATTCGAGAACTCCATGCCTGACAGCTCTGCTCCTGCTTCAGCGGCGAGCAGATAGCTATCACCTGTCAGAACGTTACAGCCAAGCGCCCTGCTTAGGAATGCGCAGCCTCCAGCTGCAATGACAACCGCCCCTGCACGAACCGTCCACGTTCCGCCTGCCTGCGTGCGGACACCCGATGCTCCGCCGACGCCATGCTCGTCTGCCAGAAGCTCTAGAACAGGGCTGTGATCCAATATTTTCACACCGGATTTCAATACCATTTTACGCATGAGACGCATATATTCCGGGCCCTGAAGCCCTTTGCGGTACTGCGTACCGTTATCATCAAGTGGGAATGGGTATCCCCAGCTGCCAATCGTATTCATATTCTCATACGTACGATCGAGCACACGATCCATCCATCTATTCTCTGCGAGCTTGCCGCCCATCCCATACCTGCTCTGCTTCGCTTGCTCTCTGAGCTGCTCATCCGGCTTCACATACCAGACTCCCGTCCCAGATGGGGCAGTCGCTCCACTAGAGCCGCAGTAGCCTTTATCCACCAGAATGACTTTAGCACCCTTGGACGCAGCGGTAATCGCTGCCCACGTTCCCGAAGGCCCACCGCCAATAACGAGCACATCCGCATCTAACTGTAAATTCAATGAACCTTCTGCTGCCAAGCTCATTCCTTCAACCTCCCATAGTTTCAGTTATCACATCTATGAATCAGATCTCCAGTCTACTGGTGGATGACAAGCATTTGGCACAAGTGACTACGACCATTCTCAAGCTAACCCAGATAGCTGTCCCGCCAATCCAGCCATCTTCTCTCAAGCCGCCTTACCAGTGAATCGAACAGCTTGCCGACAATCGCGAATATAATCACACCGATGAAAATCAGCTCCGTTACGGATGTCTGCTTGCCGATGTTGATTATGAATCCGATACCAGCCTGAGAACCGATTAATTCAGCTACAACCAGACCGAGCCAGGATACAGCAAGCGATGTTCGTATACCAAGTAGAATATGGGGTGAAGCTGCCGGAACAACTAACCTCGTAATCTGCTTGTATTTATTGAATTCCAATACCCGCGTTACATCGAACAACCGATTATCTACGCTGCGTATCCCCATGAACGTATTGATGTACATCGGGAAAATTGCACCGTTAGCGATAATGAAAATTTTCGACGTTTCCCCGAATCCGAACCACAGCAGAATAAGTGGGGCTAGCGCCAAATGAGGAATCATCCGCAGCATCTGAATCGTCGGATCAAGCACATATTCTGCATTCCTTGAGAAGCCAACCAGTAAGCCGAGCAGGAAGCCAAGTCCTCCGCCGATCAAAAAGCCTGCGGCAGCGCGCTGTATACTAATTCCCAGATGGACGAACAGCTCTCCTGTTTCAATTAGCTCTTGAACATGTACGGCAATCATCGCAGGTGTAGGAAGGAAAAAAGTCGATATCCATCCCAAGCTGCCAGCTAGCTGCCAGAGCAATACAATACCAATCGGGATGGCTGCTCCCACAGCTAGATCATTGCCTCTAGCTCTCCATTTTGCGTTAAGCTTGATGTCATACTTCGTTCGTTTCGTATTGCCGCTTGCCCGCGATCGTACGACAAGATCAACCGGATTGCTCATCTCCGCTCCCCCCTAACCTTCATAGCTGTCTCGCCACTGCAGCAGCCTGCGCTCCAACAGCTTCACAAGGGAATCGGTCAGCTTCCCGACAACAGCGAATATAATAATGCCTACGAATACAACCGGTGTTTTGCTGAATTGTCTGGCATCAGACATGAGATAGCCTATACCAGAAGTTGAAGCCATTAATTCTGCCACGACAAGGCCAAGCCAGGATAGGCCGAGCGACAATCTCAGGCCCAGCAGTATACTCGGCATTGCTGCAGGAATAACGAGCCGGATCAGTTGCTTGAAGCGATTGAACCCGAGAACTTTGGCTACATCGAACAGCTTATTGTCTACATTCCGAATGCCAAGAAAGGCATTGATATAGAGTGGAAAAAAAGCGCTTTTGGCGATCAGCAGAACCTTGGACTCCTCACCAATGCCGAACCACAATACGAATAGCGGGACGACGGCTAAGCTCGGGATCATCCGAATCATCTGAATCGTTGGATCAAGCGCTCTCTCTGTCTGGCGGAACATCCCGACCAATATACCAGTCAGCAGCCCAAAGCCACCTCCTAGCAAGAACCCTAATCCCGCCCGTGTGACACTAATTTGCAAATGCTCTACCAGCTTTCCCGAGCCCAGCAGCTTGGCCGCAGCCTGCGCAATCATAAGCGGAGGCGGGAAGAGCAGTGTCGAGATATAGCCCAGCTGACCGAATACCTGCCATAATACGAGTAGAGTGACGGGAAGAATGGAGCCTAACAGAACAATCTTGGCTTTCGACACCCCAATGGCACGAGCCGCTTCTGGTGATGACTGCATGCGATTCCCTCCTTGTGCTTGATTAGATCCCTGCGCCGTCCGTTAGCTGAAGCTCCTCAATTTTCTCGAATTCGCTTAGCACCTTGTATCGAAATTCCTGAAAGCCCGTACTCGCCTTCTTGCGAGGGAACAGCAGATCAACAGGAATAATACTCTGTATCTCCCCAGGGCGAGGCTTCAGTACGACAACTCGGTTGGCAAGAGCCACCGCTTCGTCGATATCATGAGTGACGAAGATCATCGTAGTCTTATTCGTCTGCCAGATATCTAACAGCACCTCCTGCATATGCGTCCTAGTGAAAGCATCCAGTGCTCCGAACGGTTCATCAAGCAGCAGAATCTTCGGCTTGCGCAGAAGCGCTCTTGCAATCGCAACACGCTGCGCCATCCCGCCGGACAGCTCTCTCGGATATGATTTCTCGAAGCCCTTCAGCTTCACCAGCTCAATCAATTCATCCACTCTGCGTCGGATATCGGGATTCCGCAGTGATTGATCAGCAGCGATATTCTTCTCCACCGTAAGCCAAGGGAATAAGCGCGGCTCTTGAAAAATAAATCCCTTCTCAATTCCCGGGCCTGTCACCTGCTTCCCGCTTAGCTCAACGCTCCCGTTGTATTCCACATCCAGCCCGGCAACGATCTTGAGAAGCGTACTCTTGCCACAGCCGCTCGGGCCAATAACAGTAATGAACTCTCCCTCCTTCACCGTGAGATGGATCTGAGCAAGGGCTTGAACGGAGCCTTTACTGGATTGAAAGCTTTTGCTCAGTTGTCTAATTTCGAGTATATCTGCCATCTGTTATCATCCTCTCGTCTACTGTAGAAGGTTCGAAAATCACAAAAAAGGCATCCTCAGATCAAGCTTGAGAATGCCTCCGTTAGAACGGTTGACAGTTATACCGTATTATTCTTATAAGTTTGGTTGCCATTAAAGATAACAAGAAATACAGATGCTGTCAATGCTTTTTCAACAATATAATTAGAAGCCCTATATATAAATAAAAGCCGGAGCAGCTGCACATACACATTGCAGCCACCCCAGCTTTTATGCTGAATAAATATTAAGCTTTGTTGGAAGAACCGAATTCACGGATTTTGCCCATAACCGTTTGCTTGATAGCTTCACGGCCTGGTGCCAAGAATTTACGTGGATCGAATACTTCTGAATCAGAAGTAAGGATTTCACGAGCAACTTTTGTGAACGCGATTTGGTTCTCAGTGTTAACGTTGATTTTTGCAGTTCCCAGTGAGATCGATTTCTTGATGTCCTTTGTAGGGATTCCTGTACCACCGTGCAATACCAATGGAAGCTTGATTGTTTGGCAAATTTCTTCCATTTCTTTGAAGCCCAGGTTAGGCTCGCCTTTGTAAGGACCATGTACAGAACCAAGTGCAGGAGCCAGGCAGTCAATTCCTGTGCGCTCTACAAGCTCTTTACATTCTTGTGGATCAGCATAGATAACGCCATCAGCGATTACGTCATCTTCTTGTCCGCCAACAGTTCCAAGCTCAGCTTCTACAGAAACACCGCGCTCATGAGCGTAAGCAACAACTTGTTGAGTTGTTTTTATGTTCTCTTCGAACGGGGAGTGGGAAGCATCGATCATAACAGAAGTGAATCCTGCATCGATAGCTTCTTTACATTTCTCAAAGCTTGAACCGTGGTCCAGGTGAATCGCAACTGGAACTGTGATTTTCATTTCTTCAATAAGGGATTTCACGATTGAAGTTACAACTGTGAAACCACCCATATAACGAGCTGCGCCTTCAGATACACCAAGAATAACTGGTGATTTCTCTTCTTGAGCAGCGCCAAGGATAGCTTGAGTCCACTCCAGGTTATTGATGTTGAATTGACCAACCGCGTAACCTTCTTGCAAACCTTTGTTCAGCATTTCTTTCATTGAAACTAATGCCATGTTAAATCCTCCTTCAAAATAATTGCAAATTGACAAGCTGACTAGACTTTACAATCATACCCCATTGATATGTAGTTTAAAAATGCGTTTGTAAACTATAATCGGTATGGGACGAACGGAATGGGCATTTCCACGTTCACGTTCTTCTTCTAATAGTACATGTTATCATAAAAATCATTGTAAGACTACCTTTCGACGCCGTATTCTTGCTTCTTCATGTCGAAGAGCACGAGAATAAGTCTCATACCGTAGAACAGCCACACTAACTGAATACCGTCAACAGCTCAGCTTTAAGCCAGTCATCCAGTCCTGCCTTTTCCATAATTAAGCTGTTCTGCTCTCGGTCATAAGGATGTATATCCATTATCATTTTGCGGTCCAGCTTTTTAAAATATTGATCTTGATTAGCGTACGTAATGGTCATGTAGTAATCGTAAACAGCAACCGTGCTTGTCCTGTACTCTAATTGATACACATAAATACTTTCAATGCTTTCTACAGGAGGTAAGCTCTCCGGTTTACCCGTTTGTATCCACTCTTGAAAGGCATTGAGCTTTGCCGGGTCACTTTCTGCTATTATGAGTTCAGGTTGAACGCTGTTGGAATCATTCTTATATATCGACCTGTCTATGCCGATTAATTTCGCTCTTGTCGTACTGTCCAGTGCTTTCTCATTGGTACCAGTAGAGCATGAAGTGACTAGTATTAGCGATAGTAGGAAAAATAATAACAGCACATTTTTCTTCATTTTGATACTCCTCTATTTTTCAAACCTTCCTAACTCAATATTATTATCATACAAAATTATGAATGAATTGAGCTATAAAAAAACATCCTCAAGTTGAACTTGAGAATGCCTCCCTATACCTACTACTAAATCGCCCAATTCCCTTTGCGGAAGATCGGAACTACTGTACCATCATGCAGAATACCGTCGATATCCATCTCAGCAGAGCCGATCATGAAGTCATTATGTGTAATGCTCGCATTAACACCAGCAGCAACAAGCTCCTCAGGTGTCATTTTCTTGCCGCCTGTCACATTGAACGCATACCCACTGCCAATGGCCAGATGATTCGATGCATTCTCATCGAACAGCGTGTTATAGAACAAAATATTCGATTGCGAGATCGGCGATTCATGCGGCACAAGTGCCACTTCTCCGAGATAATGTGAGCCTTCGTCCGTATCGACGAGTCTCTGTAGAATCTCTTGTCCTTCCTCTGCTTCTACCTTAATAATACGTCCATTCTCGAATGTCAGCTTGAAGCGATCAATAATATTACCGCCATAGCTGAGCGGCTTCGTGCTCGATACATAACCGTTCACACCTGTCTTGAGAGGTACTGTGAATACTTCCTCCGTCGGCATGTTAGCCATGAATGGCACATTATTCTCATTCACACTGCCTGCTGCTACCCAGATGTGCTTCTCAGGCAGCTCAATCGTCAGATCCGTACCTGGAGCTGTGTAATGCAGCTTGTGAAAATGCTGCTCATTCAGCTTCTGGCCTTTGGAATGCAGCGTAGCGTCATGGTCCTTCCAAGCTTGAACGGGATCATCCGCATGCAGTCTGACCGAGTCAAAGATCGCATTCCATAGCAGCTCTACAGCTTCCTCTGGGGATGCTTCTGGGAATACCTTCTGAGCCCACTCCTGGCCTGCTGCCGCTACAACAGTCCAGCTGACCTTATCGGATTGCGTAGCTCTGCGGAACTCCTGCAGCCCTTGTCCTGCAGCCTTCTGGTAATTTGCAATTCTTTGGGAGTCGATTCCCTTCAGCAGATCAGGGCTGGACGACACGATGGAGATAAACACTGCCCCACGCTCCATGAATGAATTGCGCTTGGCTGTCTCCCATTCCGGATAACGGGTGAATACGTCATCGGAAGCTTTCTCATATTTCAAACGGGACAGCTCGTCATCGACCCAATCTACATGTACATTGCTTGCCCCTGCCTCATAAGCTTTGCGTGCAACAAGCCTTACGAGTGTGGCATTCGTAACCGTTCCTGTAACAAATACCTCCTGCCCCTTCTGTACGTTGACCCCAGTACGCACGATTAGTTCCGCATATTTACTCAAGTTGTTCTCGAATTGGTTCGTCATTTGGGTATGCTCCTTGCATTCTTAATAATTGTAAGTACATCCAACAGTCAAGCTATGCCCTATTATACCAATAAATTAAGGGTCAATGAAACTTCTCCCATACGTACATCGAATAGTCATCATCTATAACCATTATTCGCCAGAGAATGTCCGAATAACCTTTTTGTGCTATAATGGAGAAATACATTTTTCGTAAATGATTTACGCATGAAGGAGAATTTACACACTATTATGTCTAAATTAGGTAGAAATGAACTATGCCATTGCAGTAGTGGCCTGAAATACAAAAAATGCTGTATGAAAAAAGATGAAGAAGCCGCAAGAATAGCTGAAGCTGCCAAAGGCAAAAGAACCTTTGAAGCAGTGTCCGATATCGTACGACTGGTCGACCAGGAAATGACTTGGGAGAACCCGATCTATCCTATGCTAGCCCATCATTTGATTGCATCCATGAGACAGGACTACAAGTATGAGCATATCGCCATGGCGATCATGATCTGGCATGATTACACGACTACAATTAAGCCGACATTCCGTAAAATGGGTGCCTTTTCCGCCGCGCTGGAATATATGGTTAGCGAAGTAACAGATACAGCAAGAACGCAGAATGAGCTTGCTGAGAAATACGAAGTGTCTGCCACGACTGTATCGAAACGATACCAAGAGATGGCTACATTCCTAATGAAGCAATTAGATGAAAAAGCGTAATAGAAAGGCTGTTCCGGCATAATTGCTGGAACAGCCTTTTCTGTATCCGGATTCTTATAGATCCGCCGGGAATTTCAATCCAATCTGTCTGCGCGCTTCGTCCATAATCTCCATAACGATCAAGGAATTAGCATAGGAGTTAATTGGCGACTCCAGCTGGCCGACACGGATCAGCTCGGCGAAGGCCTCAATCTCATACAGCATGGAATTGCTCGCCTGAGGCTTGCTGACGTCCTCCTCCGGTCTTCCATCGCGATATTGGAGACGTACACTAGCAGGCTGGCTAATCCGCTCTACGATCAAGTTAGCCGCTTCTCCTTGTATCTCCGTTGGAAGGGTTGAATTGGAGATCTTGGAGTGAAGCAGCACCGCCTCCATATCCCCATAGCTCAGAATGAGGCTGCCTTTGCCATCAACGCCTGACTCGAGCATAACTGCGCTTGCCTTCACGCTATCCGGCTTACCGAATAACACGACAAGCGGATAGATGCAATAAGTACCTATATCCATTAATGAGCCGTTCGAGAATTCGGGCAAAAATGCATTCAGAACCTCTCCCTCTTTATACTTATCATAGCGGGAGGAGTATTGGCAGAACGATGCGAAGTAATTGCGCACCTTGCCCAGCTTAGGGAGGTTCTCCTTTATCGCTTGGAAGTTCGGCATTAACGTCGACTTCATCGCTTCCATCAGCAATACGTTGTTATCCTTGGCTGCAGCAATCATTTCCTTAAGCTCCCTGGAATTGGACGCAATCGGTTTCTCGCACAATACATGCTTGCCATGATTCATGAAGGTAATCGCATATTGCGCATGAAGAGAATTCGGACTTGCAATGTAGATGGCATCGATAACGTCGCTCTGTGCCATAGCCTCAATATCTGTGAAGGTGTGAGCAATCTGATGCTTAGCTGCATATTCCTGTGCACGCTCCGCGCTGCGCGAGTATATCGCTGCAACAGCTACATGCTCTGCTTGTCCAGCCGCATCCATGAAGCTTTCTGTTATAAAGTTAGAGCCAATAATTCCGATTCTGAGCATAGCTTATCGTACCTCTCATTCCTATTGAAGTGATTCATTCATTCTAACATATCGTGCGCTATGGGAAAAATCAAAAAAGCCTGCAACTCGCATGAGTGCGAATTACAGGCTTTGAACATTCAATAATGGTCGGGACGACACGATTTGAACATGCGACCCCCTGGTCCCAAACCAGGTGCTCTACCAAGCTGAGCTACGTCCCGTAAAAAATGGCGTGCCCTAAGAGATTCGAACTCCTGACCTTTTGATTCGTAGTCAAACGCTCTATCCAGCTGAGCTAAGGGCACAAAAATGGAGCGGAAGACGGGAATCGAACCCGCGACCCTCGCCTTGGCAAGGCGATGCTCTACCGCTGAGCCACTTCCGCATGCATATGGTGCGGTCGAGAGGACTCGAACCTCCACGGCTGTTACACCACTAGAACCTGAATCTAGCGCGTCTGCCAATTCCGCCACGACCGCATGCATATTAGTTGTAAAGAATGGTGCCGGCGAGAGGATTCGAACCCCCGACCTACTGATTACAAGTCAGTTGCTCTACCAACTGAGCTACACCGGCATATGAACTTTGTAAAAATGGCGGAGCTGACGGGATTCGAACCCGCGGTCTCCTGCGTGACAGGCAGGCATGTTAGGCCTCTACACCACAGCTCCGTATTGTATTAATGGTGGAGGCTGAGGGGATCGAACCCCCGACCCTCTGCTTGTAAGGCAGATGCTCTCCCAGCTGAGCTAAGCCTCCGAAATATGGTGACCCGTAGGGGAATCGAACCCCTGTTACCTCCGTGAAAGGGAGGTGTCTTAACCGCTTGACCAACGGGCCACATGAACAAGATTTTGCAACCTTGAAAACTGGATAGGAACATCAGATGATTCATGCTTTAGCTGCATGGCGGTTCTACACATACTCGTGTAGTTCCTGTTAGGATAAGCCCTCGACCGATTAGTATTCGTCAGCTGCACGCATTGCTGCGCTTCCACCCCGAACCTATCAACCTCGTCGTCTTCAAGGGGTCTTACTAAATTGGGAAATCTCATCTTGAGGGGGGCTTCGCGCTTAGATGCTTTCAGCGCTTATCCCGTCCGTACTTGGCTACCCAGCGGTGCTCCTGGCGGAACAACTGGTACACCAG
>NZ_JCAALS010000043.1:0-32783 GCF_059686975.1 Paenibacillus xinjiangensis
TGTCAAGTTCTTTTAATCTTTTTCACGCAAAAAAAGAGCAGGCTATCTTTCGATAACCTGCTCTTTTACATAGTTATTTGGTTCAGCACCTTAACTTAATGACATTGACCCCGCGGGGGTAGGTCGACAACAAAATAGGGTAGGATATCTCTCAAACAAGTATCCGTAATTGTTTAGCCTGCTGCATCGCTTGCGCGCGATTGTTTGCTCCAAGCTTTCTGTACATGTTTTTAATATGAAACTTTACAGTGTCACCCTTGATATTCAGGCTATGTGCGATTTCCTTGTTCAACAATCCATCGGCTATCAACAGCAAAATTTTGAATTCCTGCTCTGTCAGTATCTCTTTAGGCGACCGATCCTCATCCAGTGTGACATGCAAAGCCTGCAACAGTTGCTTTACATAGGAAACCGAGGGGGGACCGCTGTCTTGCCGTGCCTTCAAATAAGCAGACAGCATCTCTGCCATCATAGGTCCTTCGTCAATAAAGCTGCGAATGTAACCTTCCGGCTCTGCCAAGTATAAAGCGGTCTCTAGCTGTACGAGCGCAGCCTCCGTTTGAACCGAACGCCAAAGCGTTACACTTTGCACGATTAATACCTTGATCCGCTCCCGAAGACGGTCTTCCTTGCTTAATAAACGATACAACCTTTCCAATAGGTACATCGCTTCTTCCGTACGTTCACAAGCCGCAAGCGCTCTCGCCAAAGCCATATGCTCTGCCATCAGATCCAATGAAACCTCATCCCTATGCGTTAGACCGCACCCTTGCAACCAATCAAGTCCATGTTGGAGCGAGCCTTGACGCAAAGATAGAAAGACAAGCTCCGCTTCGATTTTCGGCATAAATAAATCATAATCCAAAGAATCCATTTCCGACTTCAACTGCACAAGTAATTCTGTAGCTCGATCAGGATTTCCTTTGGCCTGATGAATCCGAGAAGCAATAACGGCCACATGTAAAAGCCGCGCAAAGGGCTGTATATCCTTACACCCCATAACTTGATTGATGTAATGCTCTGCCTCATCTAACCGATTCCACTCGTACAGCAATTCACTATAGCTCACATACATGTATGCGACAAAAGGATATTGTTTCTTATTCTCCCAAGCTTGAATCCATTTCAAAAAGAAATGTTCCACCGAACGCAGATCGTAATAGGATATAAGGTCATTAAACGTACCATAACATTGATATCTGTTGTCCAACAATGTCTGTAAGAAGCTTCTTTCCGGTGCATATCGTTCTGCAAGCTCGAAGTAATCCGATGCAAACGAATAGTCTTTTTGCAGAATGGAGGAGATCGCACAGTAAAAATAGATATTGCCTATAACCTTATCCCATTCTTCATCGGGTAATTTCACCTGCTGCGCTTCAAACCGGTCTTTAACTTGATATACTCTTTGAAAAAAGTCTTCCCAATTTCCGCTAATGATCAATGTGGATATGTATAACATTTCGATCAGAGGCTTCTCCGCATAGGAGTTCTTCGGTAAAGTAGATATCCACCTCTTTAACGCAGCATCCTTCGATTTCATGAAGAAATGAAGATTTTTCTCAATCAGCCGAATGGCATCCTTGAACTGTTTCCCCTCCAAATAATGCTCCACTGCTACCTCATCCAATCCTTGATCCTCAAGCCAATTCGCGGCGCGGATATGCGCTTGCATCCATTTATCCGGATCCGTTCTGGACCATAGTTTCTGCAAGAAATCGGAAAGCAAATGATGATACCGATACCAATTCCGCCCTTCGTCCAAAGGGATGATGAATAAATTCAGGCGCTCAAGCCTTTCCAATTGTTCTTGACTGTTTATTTGACCCGTTACGGCTTGGCACAAAGAATGGTTCATTCGACTTAATATGGACGTTTCCAGCAAAAAAGCGCGCATAGGCTCCGATTGTTGAAGGAACACTTCTTCCAGCAAATAATCAGATATATGGTGTTGATGACCTCTAAATTGATGAATAGACTCCGCTATATTATCACTGCGTTGCAGAGAGATCGCCGCCAACTGCAAGCCGCTGATCCAACCCTCCGTCTGATGGAACAGCTTCGTTACTTGCTCCTTTGTCAGCAATAAATCCGTCGTATCCCGGAAAAAGGCCTGCCCCTCATCCAGCTCAAAACGCAAATCCTGCATATTAATTCGATGCAATTCACCTTTTGCCAAAAGCCGCGCCGTAGGTATCGCTAATTCACTGCGGCTTGCGATATAAATATGAATATGAGGAGGTAGATGTTCGAGCAGCATGCTGAGAGAATGATGGATCTCGGAAAGCTCAATGAAATGATAATCATCAAGAATGATGACCAGTTCGTCGGTTAATTGACCGAGCTCGTTCAGCAGCGCCTTAATTGCAGGCTCCACTGGTGAAGGTCCGTTCTCAAGAAGAGGCGGGAGCGTGGCGCCAAATCCGGGAACTCTCTCCTGTATGGAAGCTGTTACGTAACTCCAGAGCTGAATCCAATCATTATCCAGCTTATCTAGCGAAACCCACGCCACAAGGATATTACATTGTTTAACCCATTCACTTAACGCTGTTGTTTTCCCATAACCGGCCTGTGAGGAAACAAGCGTCAGCTTTGCTTTCATCCCCTCATTAAGCTTGCGTATCAGCCTCGGCCGGGATACCAGAGAGCTTCTTATATGAGGGATATGAAGTTTGGTTTTTACAAGCATTGAAAATTCCTCCGCGTTTAACTTGTGGTTATTTCATACTATGTAGCATTCCACATTCCCTTATTATTTTCAAGAGCTTAGTCAACAATGTAATACACTTCAAGCGTTACTGTCACATTTCACTTATTGATTAAGAACCTTCAATATTAAGCACTCCACATGTGTTGTATGCTGACTGTTTCTTTGTTGAATAGAAGATCTTTGATTTTGGTATTTTTCCTTATCTATCCGTACTCGTTCTGCATTCTAAATATACCCATGACAATTTTCCCGAAATACGAGATGTAATTTTCCTCAAATGATAATATCTTAACTTGCATTACAATTAACAATTGGATAGTATGAAATAGCTAGCTTGTATTGCAAGTTAGCTATTTATTAACTCGGTACCTTGTTGTGCAATATAGTTAGAGGCTACGATTGGAGGAATGCTCGTGTTCACTCAAATGGTTAGAGGGGTGCTTGAGGGATGCCTTCTTGCAGTCATTGATGAAGAGGAAACGTACGGATATGAAATTATGGAGAAGCTCGCTCTTAGTGGCTTCGTGTTCGCGAAGGAAGGGAGCATCTACCCACTCTTACTTCGTCTAGAGAAAGAAAATATTGTGGCAAGTACTCAACGCCCCTCTGCTTCGGGACCTAACCGCAAATACTATCGCCTAACTCTTAAAGGAGAACAGCAGCTTCAATTATTCCGTGGAAATTGGCACGAACTAAGTAATGCGGTAAACAGTATTATTGAAAAGGGATGATGCCTTATGTTGAACAAAAAAAATAAAACCCTCTTAAACGAAATGAGATTCTACATTCAGAGTAGTTCTGCCGTACCGGATACCAAAGCTAGTGAGATCCTCATGGAACTCGAAGATCATTTATTAATGGCTCAGCGTGAGGGGAAATCTTTCGAACAAGTCTTTGGCCAAGATCCTAAGTCCTATTGTAATGAGATCATCAAGGAGCTCCCTAAATCATCGAAATGGGAACAAATAAAAACAATAGCACCCATAGTTCCTTTGCTTCTTTTTTGGCGTTTTCTAAACGGTTTCAGTGGACACCTAACCATTCTGCTATATGAGAATATCGTGTATTTAGCACTCTCACTAGCTTTGTCCTATGTTTTATTCACTATTCTTCGTGCTGGTTCTTTCTCCTCTAAGCGTATATCTTTCTGGATGATGTACGGACTAGGAACGATCATTTCGCTCGTATATGTTGGATTCTTTCTTGTGTCCGATCGTATACTACCTGCTGAACCACATCTCATTCTTCATGATGGCGCTGCTTATATTACCGCTACAGTCAGCCTTGTCATCATTCTCTATTCGTTATTTGGTGCACTTCTGAAAAAGAAACGTTAACCGCCACATCAAACAAAAGTGCTGCTTAGTTAGTTAGAATGAGAAAATAAATTAGAATGGTAGGTAATTATATGTTCCCAGGTATCTTTGAAACTATGTTATATCTATTATTAGGTTGTATTATTTATATTGTTGGCGTCTTAACTGGAAGTTGGAGTAGTAAATTTGGTTATGCAAGTGAAATTACCGGAGCTATTTTAGCAATTGGATTTATCTTTTATCACCAGGGCTTTCCAGAAGGTTTCATTTATTTTGCGTTTGTTTCGGCTGGGTACTTATCAATGTCTCTTTTAATGACTGGTCAGGGGAAGTTTAGAGAGTTAATGGAAGAAGTCATCCAACTAGAAGTCGAGGAAATAGGGATTATTCGAAATAATCAACGGATACTTGGGGAATTAGGAATTTCAATCCTTGTATTTGCTGGTGCCACCTTATTTTTGATATACGGACCAGAATATAGCCTATTAAAATACTTTATTGTATACGGGATGCTCATTGCAATTACCGAAATGATCAAACGTCTTGTGATCTATTTTACAACTAGCCTGTATTTTTCTAAACAACAAGGCAACTTATATATCATTTCCCGCTTGGACTCAAGAAAATTTTCAATCCAAGATATACAGGAGATAACCATTGAATCAACGGTAGACCTGTTAAAACTTCATCCATATCTCACCCTATTCACATCAAATACCGACTTCACAACTAGCTTTAACAAAGTACTACGACTTCAATTACCAGGAGAAACAGTATACCTGACAATTAAAGAAACAGAAAAGTGGAAAACCGAATTGGGGACAGAAATGAAGTTTGAAAGTACTATTGAAAATGAGGTTTCCGTTCTGCCATTCTATCATAAAAGGAATATCAAACGGCTCCTTGGCAAGTTCTATTTTGCCGTAACAGTAAAGGGGGTATCCGCTTATACTGGAATGATATTGCTCCTATATACCTTTAGAACTCCTGCGTGGTTGATGGTTAGTATAGCGATTATTTATTGGTTATTTAATATATATATATCTGATCGTGTACTAAAGGTTGCCATGGATGCTAAGGTTGCAACCGATCCTAAAGTGATATCAGCAGCTGAAAAGGTATTTGCTAAAGCTGGTATTCCAAACGTGAAAGTTTATGAAACTGACTCCGCACAATACAACGGGCTAGCAACAGGTATGAATATTGGACGGTCAATGGTGACTTTAACAACCGCTACATTAAAATTGCCCATAGATGCTATTGAAGGTATATTAGCCCACGAAGCAGTTCATGTTAAGAAGAGAGATATCCTGTATGGGCAACTGTATAGAATTTTATTAATGTTAATTGTGGTTGTTGCACTTTTATTTATCTTCAAACAAGTTTCTGATATTGAAGCTTTTGCTATTCCTTTATTTTTTTTAGTTTGGTTACTCATAATTCTATTCCCAGTATTTCAATCATTTTGTTCTCAATTGATGGAAGTAAGGGCAGATCATCTAGGCGCTTCATTTCTTGATGGAGGAACGATGCAAATGGCTAATAGCTTAGCGACTCTTGCTATATCCCAAGATGAAGCGATGAAAAAAACAGCAGAGTATAGTATGAAGAAAAATGATCTGAAAGAAATAAAGTCCTCTCTTGCAAGGTCACCTAGGTTCTTAAGGTTCTTGGAATTTCAAATGATGGATCACCCACCGATGTACTGGCGAGTAAATACATTAAGAGCTCATGGTCATAAATGGGGAAAAGAAATTCGTAGACGTTGGTGGATCGACCGATTTAAGGAATCATTTACAAAGTGATCAATGTTCTACACAATGGACTATGCCTCGAAAGACCCTTTATTATCGAAAAGGAAAAGCCCAAGCGATGTGTCCACTTGGGTATAAATAGATAATACATTCAGGTAAATGTGGCGTTAAATCAATACTTTCTCACTACCGACACACAGCACTCAACGTGTGTGGGGTGGGTAAACAGTAAAGAAACCAAACGGAACCTCTACCGTTTGGTTTCAAATATGGATATAATTTCAGGAAATCGCTAGCTTAACTTCATCGTTACAAACGACAAGCCAAATTAAAATTTGAACACCGCTCTTCCCTATCGCTTCGCCTTATAAAACTCATGATACAGCTTCATGAGCGCCCGCTTCTCAATCCGCGACACATAGCGACACATAGCTCCGCGAGATCCCCAGTTCCTTCGCAATCTCCCGCTGCGTCCGCTCATCCCCGCCATGCTCGAGCCCGAAGCGTCCAATGACAACTTCCTTCTCGCGGTCATCCAATATATCAAGATTTTTACAAATCTTGCTCTTCTCGATTTTCAATTGCACCTTGTCGACGATATCATCGGCTTCCGTGCCGAGAATATCGATCAAAGTAATTTCATTGCCTTCCTTGTCCGTCCCAATCGGGTCATGCAAAGAAACATCCTTCCGGGTTTTCTTAAGCGACCGCAGATGCATTAGTATTTCATTCTCAATACAGCGAGCCGCGAACGTCGCGAGCTTCGTGCCTTTTCCCGTTTGAAAACTCTCGATCGCCTTTATCAATCCAATTGTCCCAATCGAGATCAAATCCTCGAGATCTTCACCTGTATTGTCGAATTTCTTGACAATGTGAACACGACCCGATGTAACCAATGGTTAGTAATTGAGTTCTTAGATCATTCTGAGTTAGATTAACAAAAAAATCCTCTTTTCAGTCTACATCGTGTAACAAACTTTATGTAATATGACAGTGTGATGGCTAAGTTCGTTACTTGCGCTCTTGGTTAACGGTAGGCGTTCACAGCCCCTGTTCGGGACTTTCACCCTAGATATTACGCCTATACTGGGCGTACTGAAAATAAAGCGCATGAAATGCTCATGCATTTCATGCGCTTTATAAGTGAATTATTAAAATTCCTTCAAAAAGTCATAATTGTCGTCATCGACTTTAATGTAATAATCCATTGATTCAGTAGACCAAATAATTTGGTCCCCAGTGTCAATTTTATAAAATGTTTTTGCAATTGATGTATCATTTTCCGTTATACTAACTTCATTTTTTCCTAAAATACTCTTTCCGTGAAAAGGAACTAATATATCCTTGATTCTATCCTTTTCTTCAAGGCTCATTTCTATCATTTTGCTCATCTTAAAATAATAGCCGTTAACATCTTCATCCTTACCATAACTTCTTTCAACAACCAACAGATACGGCTCTTCGTTTTCCAATTGAATTGAATATCCGTATAGAAAAGGAGAAGACACATTAATGAGATTTGAATTAAAACGGCCGATCTTTTCAACCTTATCAGAATGAGTTAGCGTACGAATCGAATTTAAAGAAGGCTGAGGAGGTTTTTTAGTAAAATCATATACTAACCGACCACCAACAATTAAAAATATGATTAATACAATGATGAATATCCCTCTAAAATCTTTCAATCTAATGCTCATTCCGCTTCAACACCTCTAATTTTTCTTAATAGCAGTATAGTAAGGGGTATTCCCTAATGATGGAATATACATAAAGGCATCTGTTGAAGTTACAGCCCAATGATCATTAACACGAATAAAGCTTGTTGTTCCGGTAGTTTTTACTAGAGTTGTATTATTTGTTACTGTAGCGTTGTATTTTAGGATTCCTTGGTGAGGCCGACCAATCTCTTAGCATTGAACCTATATACATAAAGATGAATGGCAAGAAATTTACTACAAAAAAAATTAACGAAATGACGTATTTATTATATTTAAATGGTTTTATCTGTTCGAAAATCGTAAAAGTCGCATAGGCAAAAGTGTTATAGATGCCGTAAAGAAGCCACACAACCTCAGAAGAAACTACCATTGGCGCTAACGCTCGATCACTTCTGGCATCGAAATCGTCAGTTAAACAATAGAAAGTAGTTAAGCACCATAAGAGAAAGCCTAAAATACTGACGCTTAATAGAATGAGAAACTTTAATTTATTATCGTATATATTTCGAACAATATGATATCCAGTAATCATATAAACAATAGGTAGAACGACAACTATAAAAGAAAAAGAATACTTGTCCAATGGAAAGGGATTTAGTGCTATCACTAAAAAAACACTTATTATCACTTGTGCTAGTAACAATAAGACATGTTTTTTCTAAATATCAATCACATCACGTCTCCATACCCAATTATTCACAACTAATAGACTAACATATATTTACATTTCGACATTTTATGCGATTCTCCTTTGAGTTTGAATGTTAAATCCGCAGATTTCGCCTAAAAGCAAAAGGAAGCAGTTATAAGCTGCTTCCTTTTGCTTTTAGATATTACCGCTTCGCCTTATAAAACTCATGATAAAGCTTCATGAGCGCCCGCTTCTCAATCCGCGAAACATAGCTGCGGCTGATTCCCAGCTCCTTCGCAATCTCCCGCTGCGTCCGCTCATCCCCGCCATGCTCCAAGCCAAACCGACCAATCACGACTTCCTTCTCGCGGTCATCCAATATATCAAGATTTTTATAAATCTTGCTCTTCTCGATTTTCAATTGCACCTTGTCGACGATATCATCGGCCTCCGTGCCGAGAATATCGATCAGCGTAATTTCATTGCCTTCCTTGTCCGTACCAATCGGGTCATGCAGCGATACGTCCTTCCGGGTCTTCTTCAAAGACCGAAGATGCATAAGTATTTCGTTCTCGATACAGCGTGCAGCGAATGTAGCGAGCTTCGTGCCTTTGCCCGTTTGGAAGCTCTCAATTGCCTTTATCAGGCCAATTGTCCCAATACTAATCAAGTCCTCTAGATCCTCGCCGGTATTGTCAAACTTTTTGACGATATGCGCCACAAGCCGCAGGTTATGCTCGATGAGAAGATTGCGTGAATGTGCGTTCCCTTCCGCCATGAGCTGCAGATGCTTCGTTTCCTCTTCCTCCCGTAGCGGCTGCGGAAAAGCGTTATTTTTGACATAAGATACTAGCAGTGACAGCTGCTTAATGAAGAGCGCTATTGTCGCGAACAGTCCCATAAATCAGACACCCCCAAGCTGGATTACCAGGGGCAGCACGTTCCCCCAGCGCACAATGAAGTCGATTCTTTATTGTATGAGGGCGGGTGCCTATAAGTGCATGTACGGAAAAGTCCTGACGAAATACTGTATTGGCTTACTGATCAACTGAACGAGTGGGTAACTCCCATCCCTGCTTTTTCAAGTATATAGATAGCCTCCTCCAACTTGACAATAATCTCTGTCTTCTCGTTCATATCCTTCAGCCGCATTTTGCCAGCCGCGGCCTCTTCTTCTCCGATCAATATCACATATCGAATCCCTGCCGATGAAGCAGCTGCTAGTGATCTTTTCAGCTTCCGCCTTGTCGTATCGACCGTTGTGCGAATGCCTTCGGCACGCAAATCTGCTGCTGCTCTCAACACCTCGGCGACCGTTTCTCCAATCGGAACGATAGCTACAGAAGCACGAGGCAATCCGATAGGACGATTGCTCAGCATCTCCATAATGGACTCCATACCGAATGAAATACCAACAGCAGGGTACCCCATATCCTCCCTCCCGATCAGCTTGCCAATAATGGCATCATACCGTCCTCCCCCGCCCAAGCTTGAAGAGAAGCCATAAGTCGCATCAATAATCTCATACACCGTCCCTGTGTAGAAGGAAAGCCCGCGTGAAAGGAATGGATCGAATTGGCATATGGATTCCAGCCCTATAGTCTGAATAATACGCGCAAGCGTACGAACCTCACTCGAACCTGTGGATTCCTCCATACCATATTTACTCGCTATTTGTTCAAAGCTTGGTGTCTCCATCGCAATAAGCTCCGTCACACCCTGTATAGCTTCATTGCTAATTCCTTTAGCAGCAAGCTCCTTCAACACCCCTTCTCTACCGACCTTTTCCATCTTGTCTAGCGTCAATAAGACGGACAGCCTTTCCTCAGCTGGAATACCGATTACCTCAAGCACTTCACTCAAAAACCGTCTATTATTCCACTTTACTATAATCGGGGTATCCAGCTTCTTGAATACTTCTACTGCAAGCTGCATGAGCTCCGCTTCTGCCTCGGGGCCACTGATCCCAACAACATCTACATCACATTGCAGAAATTCACGCAAGCGTCCACTTTTCACCGGCCCATCACGGAATACTTTGCCGATCTCATACCTTTTATAAGGAAGATTAATACTCGGATTCAGAGCCACTACCTTGGCACAAGGTATCGTCAGATCATAGCGAAGTCCAAGCCTCCGCCCACCTTGATCGGATAGCTGATACATTTCTTTGATAATCTCATCTCCGCCTGCGTACTTTGAAGTAAGCAGATCGAGCTCATTCAATATCGTGGAATCCATTCCTGTATAATCATACAGCTCGAACACATCCTGAAGCGTCGTTTGAACTTTTCTTCTAAGCGCTTGCTCCTTGCCGAAGAAATCGTAAGTACCTTTTACATTTTGCATATTCGTCAGTCCCCTTTTCTGGATAAAATAAAAAAACGCGCTGGACCTCTTGGTCCTGCGCGCTTCATTTATCGCAGGGAGGTCAACGCGAGAAGCGTTAGCCCACCCTGATTATTGACAGGGGTGCTAACGCTTAGTGAAATGATGAAGTTGAGTCAATAGGGATGTATACATGATCTTGATCTCCTTCAACAAGTGATTAGAAGTAATTGTAGCCGATACCCTTAAGTGATGCAAGAGGGACTTTCGTTACTTCCAAATTCCAACAAACATGAAGAGCTGCCTCTAAGAGACAGCCCCATATATGTTGTTTTATTTCGTTAAATGTATAACAAAGCTCATTTGGTTGCTTGCTGCTGTTCGAGGGTGATAAGAATAGATGATTTCGACAGCATTCTCCTTTTGAACCATTTCAGGTGCAGGAGCCTCTGCCTCCACTTTGCAAGTCAATCCAGGTAGCTCCCATACGTCTGTCGTTATTCCTTGAGAATTAATCTGAGGTCCGCTAATTTCAAAATAAACCTCTATTTCCATTTTCGTATCGAATTGAATATTTACTATTAACCGATCCTTCGCTACGTTGGCCTCGAATGTAATGCCGCGCAGATGCGTATTCCAGCCCATGCCCGCTTCACGACGGATTAGCCGCAAATAGTACATTGCTCCCTCATGTTTCCAATGGATAGTAGCGGGATGCATTTGTCCGTTCGTATTCTTGCTCCCGGACATCGCACCGATCATCACATTCTCTTCTATCCAAGCTCTCGCAGTACAAAGATTCGAATTAGCTCCAGGCTTGTCCCTCTCGCATAGCTCACGGAACTTTCTTTCCACGAGGCGATTGCCTTGATGCTTCATAAATAATGGCCGAACATTCTCCGGAATATCTACCCCGACCAATGCAATGATCGGATCATGCTCCGATTCGCAATTGATTCCGGCCAAATGCTCATAGCCTTTCCCGAGCAGCAGGAATAGGAATACCCCCATCGAGCTATGTTCAAGCATTTCCATTTCGTAAGCGCGAGCGAACGGTCCAGATAAATTCTCGAGGTTAGGGTTGTAGAATAAGGCAATCGCTTCCCACAGTTCCTTCTCAACCTCATGACCAATCTGCTTGAATGAATCGGATTTCCCATATTTACGCCAGAGACCCAGAACCGTTATATCGACACCATAATAGGTCGTCGTATTAAATTCCGCCAATGATTGAAATTCCTTGAATGCCGTATAGAACCTCCCAGCTTCCCGGTTAGCATGGCTGATCCAGTCTTCATTGCCGAAGCGATAGCCAAAGTAATGAGTAATAAACAGATGCATTAATTCGATGTTAGAATTCATTGGAATGACATCCGACAGCCTACGGTCGATAGAAGCTCCAACGGTCTTCACCATTGCATCATCTATCCGAACGACGAGCATCTCAGGCAGCAGCCGTTCGAAATGCTCTAGAATGATAGCGAACGTACTAGCGATGAACTCTCGCCAGTTAGGGTCATAGCTTTTCCAAACGGGAGGAAGGATCTGATCATAAGCTTCTCGCAATCTCTGCTTGACCTCGTTACCATCTATATCGCCTACAGTTGCCGCATCCGCAAGCAACCGATCCTTGAACTGCTCTGATACTTTATCGAACGTTTCTTCAAGAAAATATGCCATTCCTGGCCCGAACACTTTCCATGGATAGTTCCCAACCGGAGGCTGAATAGCCTGAGGTGATGTTCGAAACGTTCCATGATAAATTTCATCTGGGAAATCAAACTGTAGATCGATTACTTTATTAAGCAAGTCGCAAGCCCGATCTATGTCCCCCGGTGCATTCCTCAGCAGTAGACCAACTGCATAATGTCCACTGCCACGCGTATTATGCCTGGCTCTATCTTCCGTATCCAGAAGCAGGTGCATCTCGGCATCATAATGCCGGTCCATATGTGCCATCGCGTTATCTACCAAATAACGCTGCTCATATGACATTTGATCTAAGAGGCTTTGTACCATTGGCCACATTCCTTTCTTGTAATCTTAGATGCACAACGTGGCCAGCAGCCCGTCAGCCCTTCACCGCACCAACCATAACGCCGCTAATGAAGTAACGCTGCAGCCATGGATATACGATTAGAATCGGAATCGTCGAGAAGATAACGCTTGCGGCCTTCAAGCTCTCCGGAAGAACAGCTGCTGCTACCGGACCTTCCATTTGCATCAAGTCAGAAACTTGGTTTTGTTGAATGATCTGGTACAGCTTTAATTGCAGCGGATACAGCTCCGGACTTGTAATATACATCAAAGCATCCTGGAAACCGTTCCAGCGGCCAACCGCATAGAATAGGCTAAGAGTAGCCATTACCGGTAGTGATAGAGGAAGAATAATCCGAATTAAAGTGCCTAGATGGCTGCTGCCGTCAATCTCCGCCGCTTCTTCCAAGCTCTTCGGAATATTGTTGAAGAATGAAATCAGAATGATCATATAAAAAGGACTAATTAAGCCAGGCAATACTAATGCCCATATTTTATCAAGTAAATGGAAATCTCTTATTAGAATATACTCCGGAATCATTCCCCCCGTAAAGAACATCGTCACGACGATGATGAGCATAACAAGCTTACGACCTTTTAATTCTTTCTTGGATAGCGGGTACGCCACTGCAATCGTCATGATCATACAGAGAACAGTAGTTAGTACGGTCATAAATATCGTAAAGCCCAAAGAACGAATCATCGACATGTCAGCAAATACTTTGACATACGCCTCAAAAGTCAGCCCAATGGGCAAAAATGTAACTTCCCCCGACATAATCGGACGATTCGAGCTGAGGGAAATGGCGATAATATGAATAAATGGAATTAAGCACAGCAGCATGGTCGCTAGAACCATTACAATATTGATAGAATCGATAATTCGGTTTGAAGCGCGCTCACTCATCTCGGTTGCCCTCATTTCTAATAATCTTCTAAACCCTCGTTACAGGATGCTCTCATCTGCCAGCTTCTTCGATACATAGTTAGCACCCAGCAGGAATAGCAAACCTACAAGTGCTTGGAACAAGCCTACAGCAGTAGCAAGTGTAATTTGTCCAGATTGCATACCGATCCGATACACGAAGGTACTTAGCACGTCAGAATAATCACGCACAGCAACGTTGCCGATAATGAATGGACGGTCAAAGCCAATGGAGATCATATTCCCGAGATTGATAATTAACAAGGTTGAGATCGTAGTCTTGAGACCAGGTAAAGAAATATGCCAAATGCGTTTGAACCGGTTCGCTCCGTCAACCTCTGCCGCCTCGAATAGCTCCTTGTTAATTCCCGTCAACGCAGCTAAGTACAGAATCGTTCCCCATCCAGCACTTTGCCACACGCCGACAACAAGATAAGTGATCAGCCAATAATGCTTATCTGTCAAAAACGGAATTTGATTCAGCCCGAGCCCTTCCAGCATATTGTTGATAAAGCCCGATTGCGTACCGAATACTTGCAGTACGATACCTCCGATAATAACCCAAGAAATAAAATGCGGAATGTATAATACCGTTTGCGCCAGCTTCTTAAACCAAGCAGCCTTCAGCTCGTAGATCATGATCGCTAGAATGAGAGGCGCCGGGAAAGATACGAGCAGGTCAAGAAAGTTCAGCATAATCGTATTTCGAAGCGCATCGAAGAAATCCTGGCTCTGAAAAACCTCCTTGAATGCATCTAGACCAATCCATTTGCTCCCGGAAATACCTTGGAAGAAGTTGAAGTCCTTGAACGCAATTTGAACCCCGTACATGGGACCATATTTGAAAAGGATAAAATAAGCGAGCGGCAGGGTGAGTAAAATATACAACTGCCAGTTTTTGCGCAAGTAAACGTTCGTTCCCATCAATAGCCCTCCTCTGCATCGTTACGCTGCCGGAAGGAAAGCTCTCAGGCTTCCCCTCCGGCTTGCATAACTCATCTCGTTCTGATTTACTTCGAGCTCATTTCCTTGTAAGCTGCGATACGCTCATCCAAGATGGCTTGACCGCCGCTTGCCATATAATCTTTCATTATGCTGTTATAAGTGCTCTCGAATTGCTCCGTCTTCACCATCGTCGTTTTTACAATGATCTCTTGGAATTTGTCAGCCAGACCTGTTCCATATTTGGACTCTGCTTCAATCGGGTGGTCGAATCGAATCGGCTTGATCGGATCCGTATTCGATATTTCTACCGATTTGCGCATGTCCGCTTGATATTCTGCAGGTGTTTGTGCAATGTACGCATCTTCGTTCTTCTTATCATCGCCAGCAAATTTGCCGTTTACGATAATCGCGATATCACCGAAGTTGTAGATTTTATCGATTGCCTCTTGTGTTGCATCTGCTTTAACGATTGGAACCCCATCAACCATTGTAAAGTTCTCATTCTCAATACCGAATTGAATATCGAATAAGTTCGTTCCGGAAGCCATCCAGTCCAAATATTTGATCGCTTCTACAGCATGCTTGCTCGATTTCGGAATCATGACATACATAGCATTCGGAGCATAAGTCGGTTTTGCATGCAAGCCCTCTGAGTTAACGAATGCATCAATTGGTGTCATTACGGCACCAGGGACGTTCGCTTGCAAGTTCTTATACGTGTTGTTCTGTGTGAAGTACAGCTCACCCGCATCTTCGCTATAGAAGCCTACACGTCCGCTTTGAAGATCTTCCCACAGCTGCTTCTTATCTTTATCCAATCCGAAATCTTTGCTGATTAGACCTTCGTTATAAAGCTTGTTCAAGTATTGAAGAGCGGTCTTGAAGCCTGGGAGCAGCGTCGGATAATCGTTAGAGCCTAATTGCTGCGTCAGCGTGTACTTTTGCTCCTCGGTCATCGACTCAATGAACGACCAGATAAGCGGCTCATATTGTGCGGAAGCGATAGTCATACCGAAAGGAATCACTTTATCGCCTGTGCTGCCTGGATCTTGCTCCTTGAACGCTTTGAGCGTCGTGTACAGCTCGTCAGCTGTTTGTGGAGCCGGCAATCCCAGCTTGTCCAGCCAATCTTGTCGAACATACGAAGCATATTTACCGATTACCAAGCGTCTGCCTGGAACCGCGAATTGTTCTCCTTTATATTGGCCGTAAGCAAGTGTTTCCTCGCCCAAGAATTTTTTCAAGTTAGGTCCGTATTCATTAATAAGATCAGTAAGCTCAGTCAAGCCGCCTTGCTCAGCGTAACGATTGAATGTACCCGAATCATATGTGAATACGATGTCCGGCACCTCTGTGCCGCTTGCCATTAAGACGTTAAGCTTCTGAACTTCTTCGGAGCGAGGTACGGGAACGAATTGAACGTCGATATTGTTAGGCTCACCGAATCTCTCTTTCACCAAGTTCGTTAGATAGCTGTTCGTGATCGTGTAGCCTGCCGGCGTGTTACCACGGTCGAACAATTCGATCTTCAATGAGCCAGCCTTACCTGCATTAGCTGCAGCGCCTCCGTCTGTGCTTGATGCGTTATTGTTAGAAGAACAAGCCGACAACAGCACACTAGAAACCAACATAATCGCAAGCCCAAGCTTTACCTTTTTTCCAGCCCATCTTTTTCCCATCATCCCTCACCCGTACCCTTCTCATATCTGTATTTGTATCCTTGATGGTTGCTAACCGCTTCAGCACCGTCTGGATGTGAACAATTATTACATGATTATTAAATTATAGACAATAAACAAGATTCGTACGGTAAATAGGTTTCTTTTGCGTCATTTTATCTAACATAAAGTACTTTTTTCGTAAAAGTAAATGATTTTCATAGCCTTAAATATAGGAAAATCGCCCTTCGATTTACCGTTCCCGATAATTCAGAGGGCGATTCCCTATGATTTGGTCTATTTATTGCTCTGGCTTTATTTGCAGCTTTCTATAATCCCCTGGTGTCACGCCTATGATTCGTTTGAACACCCTTCCGAATGTGATGGCATTGGTGTAACCAACCTTAAGTGCGATATCCTGAATATTGTCGGTAGTGCCCACAAGTAAATATTCTGCCTGCTGTATCCGAAGCTGGGTGAGAAAGTCGACGAATTTCATATCGAACTCTTCCTTGAACAGATAGCTCGCATACTTACCGGAAATTTGGAATCGATCGCTCAAATGGTTGAGAGATAAGTCAGCATTGGCGAAGTTTTCTTCAATGTAGATTTTCATCTCACTTATCATTGCGCGATAGCTCTTAGTCTCGTTGACCGATACGTAGATCCGATAAATCTCAGTCATCCATTTCAACAAGACAGCTTGTACCTCATGCAGAGTAGTCGCTTCATCCAGCTCTGAATAAAAGATACCAATCGTCGGGTTCTCGAATGTCTTCCGCAGGCTGTCCGACATATGGCCAACCTCGCGTCCCATCATCTGGATCAGAGCGTGAAGCAGCATTCGAATTTGCTCATCCTTCATTGAATCCTTCTGGAAGGATTCGAACATTCCCTCTACCTTAAGACGCCAGCCTTCGTCAGCTATACGGAATTCACGTACGATTTCACTGAACAGCTGCAAATACTTGTAGGATTGCATAGATGACTTATTATCAGGCAGCTCCTCGCTCATGACGACCATATTTTGTCCCATAGACAGCTTATGCTTCAGTGCGGCAGTCGCTGCTTGATAGGAAACAGGAAGACCTTCCCAGCCGTCTACAACAGGCCCAACACCGATGGTGAGTGACAGGCCTAGATTATTGCTTACCCAGACCAAACATTTGTCAGCGAGCGCCCTTAGAGAATCCTTGCTCACATTGACGTCCTGATCGACCCCGATAATGATACCTATTTGGCTCCCACTAATCCACTCGGACCATCCGTCCATCTCTTCCTCACTTGTCAGCTCCTGAAATAAATTCATAAGCGTGAATTTCAACATATTCTGATCCGGTGACGAATACGTTTCACGGAATTTGCCATATTGATTCATTTCGGCTGCGATGAACACAAATCGGTTGGTATCTGACTGAAGCGGCATAAGCTTATCAAGCTTATCCATTGAAGAAGCAAGCCGTTCTCCTTCTATTAAATCAAGGAAAAGCTGACGCCGCTGCACGAGCAGATTCTCATGATGCTGCTGCTCATATTGCATCGTCTGTTCAATTAATCGCTCAAGGGCATGATCGATTACGACCAGCTCACTCTTGGCAGGAATATGTCCACCTTGCATTTGCAGCGCCTGGATCCGGTTCATCATGACTTGAATAGGCTGGTAATTTTTACGTGTAATATAGATAATATATATGGTTCCCAGAATGACCGTTAAGACACCAATTACAACCCAAATATACGATACGACAGAAACCCAGGCGAATAGATGCCCCGATCGAATTCCGCTCTCGAACGTCCAACCGATGCTCTCGGATCGAATTCTAGTTAATATTTCGCCTTTCGGATCCGTATCCGCATGGGGCGCATAGACCAGATTGCCATCACCATCCACAATACGCATGAATGACACCTGACTAGCCGTCATGTCCTCGATCATTCGCTCAATGCCATACATATTCACATTGACCACGACGATTCCTTCCGAGCCGAACGGAAGCGGCAGCCTTTTATAAAAACTAATGACCTGCCTCGATTTTTCAGAGTTAATCTGCCGGAATGACCGGACAGGACTCCACGTATGTTCTACATCATTCGTCAATGCATGCTGTATAAAAGCCTGATCTAGAAAGGTATCCATTTGGGTCAGCCCATTCGAGGTCAATATCTTCCCGTCCAGATTACGATACAAATAAATAGAATCAATCAGCTTGTTACGATATACCATCCCGCTCATTTGCTTCACCGTCTCATATAGGTGAGTGTTGTCTTCCTCCTTATTGAAGCCGGTTAGAAAATCATCATAGATGTGGTTAGTCTCCATTTCTTGCAGGACGGACATTTCGATCTGATCCATAGAACGCTGCACCGTATCGACAATATACCCCGTAGAGATGCCATTAGCTTTACTCGTTTCACTTTGCGAGAGCTCACCTACAATAAGGAAAGAGAGAAAAATTAAAATCGATACTGTCAGCAGAAAAATAGGAAAATAAGAAAACATCATTCTGCTTGACCAATTTCTTTTCATCTAATCCCCTCCTCTTCATTATTCCGAATTATGAACTTCGAAGTTGAGCTCCCGCTCTCTTGGTTATCCAATACAGCATGATCGCTCCAATTAACGCGCTTATGGTACAACCCAAATACATCGCCTGGGGCCCGCCCTCATTGAACAGATAGCCATTAAGTAAATTGCCTACAATGCCACCTAAACCGACAAATACCATATTGAACAAGCTTTGTCCGGTAGCTTGCATTTGTTTGCCTGAAGCGATCGCTACATATTCGACGGCTGCGACGTAGAATAAACCGAATGACAACCCATGCAGCGCCTGAATGCCAATCATAACCGACGGGATTGGGAACATCCATTGAATGGCCCAGCGAAGCGCATAAGCTACAGCGGCGGCTACTAACGTTTTTTCACGGCCAATCCTCTTCACTACCTTAGCAGCAAGCAGCATGGAGGGAACGTTCGTCATTGAAGCGAGCAGCAGCGCCACCCCTACCATCGAATAGCTTCCTCCTGCCTCCTGAAACGATAGAACAAAAAATGAATTGTACGCGGTTAGCGTCTGATTGACGAAAAAGCAGGCGATTAAAAAAATAACGAAGCTGCGGTTACTCATCAATTGACGGAACCCCTCTGATAACGAAACGGCAGACTTGTAACGCTCCGTCTGATTCGAGAGCGTTAATACGATGAGCGCACCTACTGCGCTAAATACAAAGAACGGTATCCAGAGCTGTGTAATTTCAAAATGGGATAAATAAAGACCGCCGGCATAGCCTCCAAGCGCCGTCCCCAAGCTGCCCAAGCTGCGAATCGTCCCATAGGAGGTACGAGCTTCGCGGGCCGCGGACACCGCATAGGAATCAGCGATTGGACTTTGCGTAACCTGGAATATAATCGAAACCGTATAGACGAGAACTAATACGGCAAAAATTTGGATGCTGTAGAAATAAGCCATCACAGATGGGATCGTTATACTAAGTACTAGTACCAGCTTCGTCTGGCGAAACCGGTCAACCATAAGTCCCCATACAGGTTGTACAATAATAGACAACAACGTACCGATAGACATCATTACACCGACATGACTGGCATTCATTCCTTGCTCAACAAACAATGTCGTTAAATACGGGTTAAACATTCCACCTGCTAATCCAGTAAATAAATACAGTATGCGTAGCTTGAACAGTATGGCTCTCTTCTCTCCTATAACTGGGGCCATTTCCATCGCTGTTGCCTTCTCCATGAGGTTAATCTTCCTTTACTGAAAATTGGCTTAAACAGCTTTTTTTCTCTATTTAGCCGCTAATTCATCTCTAATCTGATTGTAAGCACGCTGCTTCGCACGATTAACCGCCCCAAGCATAACCGCCTTCTCTCCAAGAAGCGATGCTGCTAAGTTCGGTTGTATTGGAAAACGGATGTCGGCCATCTTATGCAGCATCGGAATCAATACATCCGAATGGCAGCCGATCTCTCCTCCTAGCACGATCAGCTCAGGCGCAAGGATCACATTCATATTGTGTATTGCCGTCGCCAGCAGCTTGCAGTAGCTCTCTATAATGTCGACGGCAAGCGCATCCTGCCTGCGAACCGCCTCGAACAGCAGTGCCGGGGTCAGCTCACTGTCTGTATACAGTCGCAATATCGAACGCTGCTGGTTAGCAGCCAGATTATTATAGGCCAGTTCCATTAGTCCGCTTGTGGACAGGATGTCCTCTACCAGCCCTTCATGACCGAGCTGCATATTGCCGATTTCTCCTGCTGCTCCGCCCATTCCTCGCAGCAGTCGCCCTTCTACTACCAATCCGGCGCCAACACCCGCTCCAATCGATAAATAGATAAACAGATTGGCAGCAGAAGCAATCCCGTCACTTTGTTCAGCCATAGTCGCCAAGTTAACATCATTCTCGATCAATACTGTAGCTGGGAATATCTTCGTCAACGATTGAAGCGAGAAAGCCTGCTCGAATGACCTTAGGGACGATACGATTACAGAAGCATCCCCGGTATCGGGACTTACAACTGCCGGTGTGCCAACCGATACATATGGAACACGCTCCCAACCGATCCCATGAAGCTGCATGAGCCGCTCGATGCGTCCAACAAGCTGTCCAAGAAATGGCTCAGGCTGAGCATTCCCTATGCTTAATTCATCTTCTGCAATGAGCAAGCCATCTAAGCGGGCAAGCGCAATACGAGCCATGGTCGCTCCAAGATCGATGCCCCACACATAATACGACGAATGATTAAATTCAAGCATAGTTGCTTTGCGGCCTTGGGCGTTCTCTCCACGGCCGACTTCCCAGACTAGCTCTTTATCCATTAGCCGCTGAACGGAGGATGACACCGTCGGCTTACTCAAGCTTGTTAACCGACTCACCTCAGCCCTCGATACTTTACCGCCAAGAAATATAGCATCCATAATCAATTGTTCATTCAATTCGCGGATATATTGGGAATTCCCCTTCCGCAACGTCATTAGTTACCTGCCTCCCCAATTAATAAGTTAGGTTAATTAACTATATAAAGATATTATACGTAAGCTTTCCTGACATCGTCAATCGTTAAAATAGCTGAGTTAGGACTTCTCCGATGAGTTAGATAAGCTCTATTCACAAACACACAAATCCCCCATCATACTCCACTAAGGAGATCATGGGGGATTTGTGTGTTTGTCCGCTTTACAATCGATTAAGCCTTATCCGTAATCTTCACAGTTGCAGTTGCCGAATCCCAAGTGGCATCCATATCCAGTCCTTCAGATATGAATCTCGCTGGCACAAGCGTGCTGCCATTCACCACGAAAGCCGGAACATCCAGCGTTACAGCTGAACCATTGACATAAGCCGTCGTGCTGCCGATGGTAAGGATAACCGTGCGATCACTTTTGACCGCTGTAATTTTTTTCGTTGCTTCGTCCCATTCCACTTCAGCACCGAATGCTTCAAAGATGCTGCGTAGTGGAACGAGCACTCTACCCGATTGATTCACTGGCTCCTGATTATCGAAGCTCACTTTGGTTCCATTAAGAAGGACGGAGATAGCTCCGGTACTAGAGGAAGTAGTGGTCGTCGTCGGTAATGTCGTTACCTGAAGACCAAGCTGCTCTTGCAAGTTGGCATGCCTATTGAGTGCAAAGGTCATCAGCGATCCAGCCGCCATCGTTCCCATCCCTTGTCCACCAGCTTGTCCAGCCGCGCCATTGCCTGCAGTGGCTTCATCTGTCGCTGTACCTGCATTGTCTGGTCTTGTCGCAGCCGTACCATCCGGATTAGTCGGCGGTGTAGTCCCACCATCCGGAGGCGACATGCCTCCCATAGCACCGCCACTTTGCATGCCCCCAGCTGTGTCATCTACAGCTGAATAAGCAACATTGGATTCGAATTGCTCCAGCGTATAGAATTTAGTCGGATCTGCAGTCACGCTTGGCCGGATAAGATCAGCAAGTTCGGTAATCCGATCCTCGATTCCGCCAAGGTAATCGACCAGCTCATTGACATATTCCAAATATTTGGCTTTATACTCTGGCACCTCAAGCAAATTTCCGATCATGGGAACATCGTCTAAGCTAATGCCCATAACGGGAAGGTCCACCGAGGCAGTCGTCGCATTCGTATTCGTAGTTGTTGTCGTTGTTGTGGCTGTACCTGTCGCAGCTGTAGCCGCCGTATTTCTGCCACCTCCGCCACCACCGGAATAACCGTTAAACGACATATTGAAATCCCAAGGCAGCACGCTGTATTTGCCGTCAGCATCCCCATACAGCATGAAGTTATGGCCTTTATCACCATTGTAGCTGTCATAATTGCCTAGCACGGCGTTGCCTGCAATGTATTTCAGAGCAGTATCTACATCGAGAACCTCCTCAATGTCGCCCTTCTCACCATCTGGCATATCGTTCAGCACACTGATGAAATTTTTGAGCGAAGCTTTATCATCCTCTGTGTCAAGCTCATATGTCAGCGTATCATAAGCGCCTTCTTCCTCATATTGCAGATAGGTATTCTCCTCCGTAGAGTACGCCATCCTCGTAGCCTTCGCCATAATTTCGTTCCATGTAGCTGTCATCAATGGCCTCAACACCAACATAGAAGCCATATAGCTCGCCATTGATATACAGATTTGTAAATACCGTTAGCGGAGCATCCATCCCAATGGAGCGCAAAGCTTCATAATGCAAATACTCACGCAAAAATGAAGGATCTGCATAGCTGTTGTTCAGTACCATTTTATCCAGACCTAGCAAGGTTTGCTCTTTATCGTATTTGTCGAATTTCAATCGAAAACTGTAGCGGTCGGAATCGGTCATGCTGGCAACTGCCTTCAAGGTCAGATTGCCTTTAGTGGAAAAGCCCACGTTGCTAAGCACATTGCCGTCAACGTCTACCGTTACATTTTTGTAATCCTTATCCAAGGGGCTTGCAAGAATGCTTTCCCAATCTTCATCCGCAATTGTAACGTTCACATTAATGATGTGATCCCCTTCGAACAGAGACTCATACTGCTGCGTAATTCCTGTCTCTGCGGCATACACCGTCGCCTTACTGCCAATCGAGCCGAAGCCCGTTGCTACAATGGACAGTGATAAAGCCGTAATCGTAGCCTTCTTCCATACCTGCTTCAAATTCATGGTTTGGATTATCCTCCTTAAAACCAGATTTTTCATTCCACTGTCCATCCTATAGCAGAAAGGTTAAGAAAATCTTAGAGCAAATTGAAGGTTTGCTGAAAATGGATGGATTTCCCTTTCTATTAGCACTAGACTGGACACAACAAGAGGCTCTCTCACAAGTCATCGTTGATGACTGGGTCGGTCTCGTATTTATGAAAAATGGTTTATAAGGTGCTGGACAGACGGATGTTGTTACGATCGTTCCTTTGTCGTCTAACGTCAAATTTTCTTTCGTTAAGACACTTATTTCTCTAACTCTACACAGACTCTGGTATCAGAGATGATAAGGAAGAAATAGCAGTAGTAGGTGGGTTTTGTGTTACTGGGGACTAGATCGAGTGAAATGGAAAGAAATAAAGTTATTAGTTAAAGTATTTCTTCAACGCGAAACCAATCGATGTCCGTATAGCTGAGGGCTTGTTCGCCTTCCATACCGATCGCAAATAATCCAGCCTCACGATAGTCTTGTCCATCGAGGCTATATGTGAAAAATTGACACTCGGCATCACCTGTAACAGTAACCTGCATATAAATCGTGTCCGTTACCGCAGCTTCAGTCTCCAATAGCTTTTCTGCGACTCTGCTGCCGGCGGCCTCATCGCCCTGTCTAGCGATAGACGGACTCCATTCTCCTTCAGGCTAGTCGCCAAGTACGTCTCTCCTGTTGACAGCTTAGCCGCTCAATTAGTGAAGGTCTATAAAAGATTCTCAACAATTCTATTACAAAAAGAACAACTACTTCCAGGAGGAATAGTAGTTGCTCTCAAGTAACGTTCTATTTTCACAATTGTCAGCCCTAATTTAAATTTCAGTCACATTCCTTCGTGACATGATGGGGCTATAACATAGGTTCAACAATTAGCTTAACATTTATTGACTCCAGCCATTCCATCACACGCTCTCGATTACGCTGCTCTACGAATTGATAATATCGTTCTAATTCAAGGCTATCGAAAGACAACGTATCCTTGAATTTCCGAAATGTTTTTCTTTTAGTATCTAAGACAATGAATAGTTTGGTTCTTAATTTATCATTGATGACCGTTTCAGCAAAATCAATCATATCCCTATAACCTTCACTTGATGTTCGAGCAGGAAGCCGAAAATAAATTTCATTGAATCCCTCTTCAATCGCTTCACTCAGCTCCTCATCCTCTTTATCTCTATCATACGTAGCCAGCGATACAACATCGCCTGTCTCTATATTCAAAAAGCATTCAAATTCATCCATTTGCATATCATAAGTCTCAACAAGACCCTGAAGCTGCTGGTTAGTTAAGCTTACTTCCTTCATTGAACTCCCCCAACCTTCATTACTGATCCGATGGTATTATTGCGATGTTCAGCCTCATATTCTTCCCATGTTATTCCAAAGGGCATCCCGCCCTCCGTGTACCCAGCTATAAAATAAAAATGCTCATCTTGTTCGATAGGCTCGAATTCACTAGCTTCATTTGATTTTTTTCTTTTCTTGCTGCTTTTCATCTTACTCCACACCTAATCCCATATTAATTGAGCATGCAGCTCACACATATTATCATAAAAGCCCCAACCGATATCCTCTGAATTGGATACAACGGTATGAATACGATCCTCAAATTTCGCATACAGCTCAGCAGACTCATCATCCATTACGGCTTGAATGACATCATCATATGCAGCTTCTATACTGCTATAAAAACGAGCATCAATGTCGCCATAAACACGTGTGAATAAAACCCCGTTCTCAACTTAAATCAGCTTCAACTCAGTTGTATACTCAACGCTTGCGGTCAGCTTCCCAAATTCTGCAATCGCTTTTTTCGCTTCTTTAAGTCTTAACTTACCATGTCCACGATCGAGGAAGAACTCTTGTACTTGGGAACAATCTTGCTCTTGTCCTTTTTGAGCAGAGCATTCACTTCTTCACATACAAAATATTCAGGAGCATATCCATCGTCCAGCCAATCTGCAAAATGTTCAAGTTCCGGGTGATCAGGAGTATTCAGCACTTCCATTAAATGCTGGTAGCCCCATGCACTTCCGATATCCTCTGGTGGACAACTTCGAGACCCCTCTAGACACAATGGAATATGCCCCACTGCATTGGTGAAGTCCTCAATTCTCGTTAAATTTAACGTATGCTGCCAATAATCACCGAAATCATAAATATAGGTAAAAACCGAATTTTCCAGTGTCACATGCTTCAGAACGGTCTCTTTACGTGCATTCAGTACCTTAATATCTCCCATGTCCTCATCTAACGGATCAAGCAATCTGATCGTTTGATCTTTAATATGGAATTCATATTGATGATAATCGTCCCATCCCATGACAATCTGAATAATTTGATGCAATTGATGAAAAGTAACTTCCGGATGGAACTGAATTTGCCTCCAGATCTTGGGGGAGATATGCTCTAGTTCGATGTTGCATTATATATATATCATCTAGTCACCTCCTTTAGCACTATTTGTAATGACGATGTAATAGAATATGCCGTTTCTACTATAATATTAAAAAAATAACCAAAAAAAAAATCATTTCTATTTTCATCTCGGTAACTTAACTGCATAATAAAGAACTATTCCCGACAACAAAAAGATAAACAATAGTACGATACCTTTCCCCACGTCAATTCGCTTCATAGCTATATCCTCGCTCTCTACCAGTCCTTCTTTTCTAATTACGATTGTCTTCACCGCACAAAATCATACTCCACCATTCGAATTTGGAATTATTTATTGAATAATCCACCTGACAACAGCAAAGGTTATGGCTAAGGAATCGTATCGTATCCTATACTTCCACTCCAACTGAAACATAAGTCAGATCGTAGGTGAACAGGAAATGCATACAAGAAAAAAAGGAAATCGCAATAAAAACGAAAATTCTCCATCAGCTGCGAATGCCGCACAGCCTATTTCCGATAAGCTTGCTGACAACGAGGCTGCCTTAATGAAGATCTTCTCTAATTGCTCCGATTTTCATGTAAGGCCCATTACTTTTTTCCATTCAATTCCCGGATTAGTCATCTATCTGCGGGTTTTAGTAGACAACGTCCAATTGGATACAACTGTTCTGAGGCCACTAACACGAGATGAGCATATCGAGCTCGATTCGCCTTCCCAATTCATGCATCGTATGAATGAGTTCACGATTACAGCCGGTGAATCGGAAATCATCTCGGATTTAAACCAGGCTGCTAATTGCATCGCGAACGGGGCGGTTATTCTGCTGGCCGAATCCGCAACAGAGGCCATTTCCATAAAGCTGACTAATCAGCAATTAAACCGTTCGCTGGAAGAACCAAATACGGAGGTATTAATTCGTGGGCCGAAGATCGGATTTATCGAGAACCTGGATACGAATATCGCACTAATTCGCCAGAGAATTCGATTCCCGCAATTAAAAATGGAACAATTAACCGTGGGACATGTATCAAAAACCGCTGTTGTAATGGCATACATTGAGCATATGGCTCCAGCTAGCGTTGTTGATGAGATGAGAAGACGATTGTTAACTATCGATGTTGACGTTATTTTGGAGTCGGGCCAAATTGAAGAACTTATCCGAGATGCTCCCTATTCTCCTTTCCCCGTCATGGAGATGAGCGAGAGGCCAGACACTGTATCGGCTCTGCTGCTTGATGGGAAAGTCGCTGTGCTCGTTAACGGGACGCCTATGACGCTTATCGCTCCAGCTACTTTCTGGCAAGGGTTTCAAACGGCTGAAGATTATTATACGAGCTTTATTTTCGCTACTCCGCTGCGATGGTTACGTTATCTGTTTGCGTTACTGGCTCTAATCCTACCGTCGCTTTATATCGCTATCACTACGTTCCATCAGGAAATGATACCTACAAGTCTCGCCTTGAGTATTGCGGCAGCTAGGGAAGCAGCTCCTTTTCCCGCATTAGTGGAAACGTTGATGATGGAGGTGGCCTTCGAAGGGCTGCGTGAAGCCGGAATTCGACTGCCGCGACCAGTGGGCCAAACGATAAGTATCGTTGGTGCACTGGTCATAGGAGAGGCGGCTGTCCAAGCAGGCATCATATCCGCTCCTATCGTCATTATTGTATCCTTGACCGGTATCGCTTCGTTCCTGATCCCGAAAGTGAACATGAGCCAAGCTATCCGTTATTGCCGATTCCCGCTTATGTTACTAGCCGGATCATTTGGTCTATACGGTATTAGCGCCACGATGATTGCGATGCTTATTCATCTCATTAACCTGCAATCCTTCGGTGTACCATACATGACTCCTGTTGCTCCATTTCATGCATCAGGATTATGGGATGTTGTCATAAGAGCGCCGTGGTGGATCATGCATAAGCGACAAAAACGTTAAACAAAGGAGATGTTCTCTTCATGCTGCGCAGCAAAATTGTATACGCAGGACTAGTCTTAGTCGTCAGCAGCGGCTTGCTCACGGGATGCTGGAGTAGGGTGGAGATTAACGATCTGGCGATGGTTATGGGCAGCGGCCTCGATTTGTCGAAAGATGGCTTGTTGGAAGGTACTGTTCAGATCGCTTCACCTTCCGCTCTTACCCGTGAATCTGGCAGTGCCAATTCTTCTCCATTTCTAATTATTACTGAAAAGGGTAGGGACGGCGTGGACATATTCAATCGCATGCAAGAGCAATTGTCCAGAAAAATTTTTCTGGGTCATAGAGGAGTTCTCATCATTGGCGAGCAATATGCCAGGCATGGCATCGACCAGATGATTAGCCAGTTAGTCGGTGACCCGAACAGCCGATATAGCAGCTTTATTCTAACCGCTTATGGTACGACGGCCAAAGAAATTATAAGCACGCCATTTGTATTGGAGAGCATTCCAATGGTCGGATTAAAAAAAATTCAAAACAAAGGAAATACATTAGGAATCAAAATCGATGAGTTTATAGATTCACTGGCAACAGAAGGAAGCACCACCATTACGGGAGCGATTCGTATCGTAGAATCCGCTACTACCGGGAAATCCTTTCGAATCGATCATGCTGCGATTTACCAAGATAACAAACTGGTCGGATTTCTGAAGGAAGATGGAATGAAACTGTTGCTGTGGAAGAGAGGAAAGTTAGAGGGCTCGAGATTAACAGCCAAGGTTATGCCGAGAAACAGCATGTTTAAAGGCACAGTTGGTGTTAACGTATTGAAATCTGGCACCAAAATCCACACTATAATTATGAACGGCAAGCCACAAATTACCTTTACGCTCAAAGCCGAGGTCGCAGTCACAGCAAACGATACAAGGCTGGATATGAGTAAGGAGAATAACAAGAAATTGGTTGTTCAAGCATTCGAAGAACAGACAAAAAAGTCTGTAGAAAAGTTGCTTCGTCACGCGCAACAAAATTTCAAAGTGGATTTGTTCAACTTCGGAGAAAGCGTTCATATCGAGCATCCTTATTACTGGAAGGAAAATAAAGACAATTGGAAAGAAATCTACCCAGAAGTTCAGGTTGACGTCAAAGTTGACATTCAAATCGTGCAGACAGGAAGAACACAAGCGCCAGCTCACTTGAAAAAATAACCCGTAGACGAGGAGTGGTGTCAAACATGAAAATAAGCGGCCTGCAGGTTTTCTGGGTGATTACAATTATGGAATTGGGAATGACCTTGCTTATGACGATGACTTCCAGCATTCAAGCTGCAGGACAAGATGCATGGATGTCCATGATGGCTGCCGGATGCATAGCATTGCTGATTGCTTTGGTGGTAACAAGATTGGCACTGCTCTATCCCAATCAGACACTTGTTCAAGCCAGCCAGACGATAATGGGAAAAGTACTTGGCAAGGTAATCGTAATTGTATACATGGTTCAGTGGTATACCATTATTCCCATCGTTCTTCGTCAATTTTCAGATCTAATTCAGGCCTTGCTTTTGCAGCAAACTCCTAAAATTCCAATTATGACAATTATGATCCTACTGACGGTCTATGTCACTTACACGAAGGGGATTGAAGGAATCGGGCGCTGCAGTGAAGTGTTAGGACCTCTCATTATTTTGATGGTTGTCATGGTGCTCGCTGCAAACCTTAACCACATTAAATTTCAGCATATACTGCCCGTTTATGCGGACAGCGGGTTAACTAGCATCTTGCTAGGATCGCTTGCTCCAGCGTCTTATCTCGGACATTCAGTAGAATTCATCATGTTGACACCTTTTCTGATCAATCCGCGCAAGAGTGCGACCTATGCCATTTGGGGCGTCATCATACCAAGTGTTTTAGTCGTCTTCTCCATGATCATGGTCATCCTGACGGTTGGACCCAATCTTTCCAACAAAGCGTGGTACCCTTTCTTTGAAATGACCAAAGAAATATCACTCGGTTTTATCGAAAATCTGGATGCTCTCGCTATTGTGATCTGGATATCAAGCGTATTTATCAAACTGTCAACTTATATCTTCATCGCCAGTTATGGGACTGCCCAATTGCTGAAAGTTAAAAATTGGAAAACAATAGGTTGGTTCGTTGTGCCGGTTACGTTCGTATTTGCTTTTATACCCGATAATGTAGCCGAAGCAACCACCCATTATTTACTTAACTATTGGGTTCCGATCGTGCTACCAGTCAATATGCTCGGATTGCCATTGCTGCTGCTCTTCGTAGGTTCAATAAAAAAAAGCAAACAACAAAATGTCAGCTAAAATATTTCTCAGCAAGCTTATCTGCCGTCCGGGTCGCGAGCGCCTGTGTAGTTAATGTCGGATTGGGGCCTCCGATTCCGTTAAAGTGTACACTGTTATCGGCTATATATAGGCGCCCCACTTGTAGCGCTTCGCAATTTGTATCCACGACATAGCCCATTCTCATCGTGCTTTCCAGATGGAGCAAGAAGCCGGCAGGCAAATCCGAACGAATAATTTTTTTGGCGCCGGCTTGCTGCAGCGTTTCAGCCGCATATCTGGCTAATTGATCGCGCCTTTTCAGCGTTTTGGGACTGGGGGTATAATGAATGACTGGAATCGGCCCGTTCTCGTCTTTCAGGAAAGGATCGACCTCGACTCTGTTCTGGAAGCGAACCTCGTCATCTGTAAGTAGCAGCATAGTCATCGTTCTGGTATAGTTCAGCATCAACTCTTTGAGCTGCGGACCAACGACCCTCCCCCGAATATCCCATGGCTCACCAGGCTCCGGTGGATTCAATTCGTCATAGCCCGCTCCGCTGAACCCATAGGTCAGGAAGGACATTATTCCGGGACTCAGACAAGAAACCTGAAATATCCCGATATCCGGTATATCAACTCTGGCTCCCGATGTGTGGCCGACGTATGGATAGACAGATGGCACTCCCATAATGCTCATGAGATCCTTCTCATCGAATACTCCGCCGACCCAGTCGAAATAATGATTGGTTAATCCCCTCCCTACCCATTCGTTGTATGGAAGCCCAGAATTCAGCCAAAGTCGCGGAGATTCGATGCATCCAGCCGCAAGAACAACTGTTTTGGCCGTCAACTCCCCGATTTCCCCCGTCCAGGTATCCCGAAACTGTACACCGTTCGCGCGAATACCTCCACTCGGATCATGTTCCGTCAATATTTTGATAGTGAAGGAATTAGGGCGAATAGCTACATTTCCGGTCTTGAGCGCAAGCGGAATGTAACTGACCAGCGTGCCTCGTTTGGCGATTTTATCAACCGAAGGGCCTGCTGTACATCCATTGACACAATGCCCCTGTAAGGTGCACCCTTCCATATGGGAGAGCTGCTCCATGGAATACTTGGGATCCATCAGATGAGGGTTCGTTCTAAGAATAGCATTCGGATTAGGCCGGTATCCCGGCGTTGTAACATTCAGCGTCGGATTGAGCTTCCAGCCCGCTTTCTTGGCTCCATAATAAAAGAGCTCCTCCTTCGGTGTCGTCGGTGCGAACTGAACGGGCAATGTCGCTTCGACTTTCTCGTAGTAAGGGATCAGCTCACGGTAGCTGATCGGCCATACGTTGTCGATCGCTATGGGGAATGCACGCGGCGATTGCGCCCAATAATGCTGTGTCGTCCCCCCCACTCCGGAAACCTGCCAAATATCGCCTTTCTGCTGCATCACTCGGTGCCAGGGCGTCTGGCGGCGATCAGCAGGTCCGAATCGAAATGCGCCAGATACGACATCATTCATATTATTTTCGTATGCATTATATATTTTCTTGTATATATTCACATCTAGATCTTCATCACTGGAACTCCATTCCTCGCCGCGTTCACTGCTCGGATTCGGCCATTTCTTATTCCCGAAGAATGGTCCAGCCTCCAGAACCAATACTTTCAGGCCTTTCTCAGCAAGCTCCTTGGCCACAACAGCCCCGCCGCCCCCAGAACCAATGACGATAACATCAGCATCATACAATAGTGTATTCCCCTCCTTCTCGAACGATAGTCAGCAGATATCCCCGAAGGGCGCGGTAACCCAAGGATACGCCAGGATATCCAACCTGCTTCCAACTGATTGGAAAGTACTCCAATCTGCGACGTACAGGCGTCAAGAGCCGCGTCCTTCCATAGGCCGACCATTCGGAATAATTGCCGAACATGGTTGCCCTGTTCAAATAATCAATCATGTAGACAAGGAAGCCTCCATTATCTTTGTATGGAGGCGGCAAGCTGCCCAAATCAACGTCTAGGTTCTCAAGCATGGATAATGTCCGGATACGGTCGAAGGGAGATAAAGAAGCGAATGGCCCTCCCTGAGCCGCATAATTAGGTGAATATTGCACCATCCCTGAAGCTGCAAATTGTAAAGCCCCGGCATTCAGCATCATAGCGGTTGTAGCAGCTAACGGAATTACGGACAAGCTTATTCCTAGATGAAGGGAAAGTGAATGATCAAGCTCCCAAATCATATATTCATGAATATGCAGCGAGGCCGCGCCCGCAGCATATTCGGCTCCATAAGCAGCAAACGCAGGTGATTCCGGCACAATCGCTTCAACTAGTGCACGGAAAGTCGCAATGGTCCGCTGATCGGCGAGCGCTACGTACGTATTTGCAGGATGCATGCTATCCCAACCTCTCAACTCTACTCAACTCAATTCTTTTCTACATCATTGATTCCATACTGAAACGTATGCGTTGAAATAACTAAAAATGCGAATGCTCATCTCATGAAGCGTACCTCCGCAGCAGGCACAGACTTGCTCTTACTCAGGCAACGTATACGTGATGGTCTCTACAGGAATGAAACAATACAAGATGAAAGCCAGTATGAGCCGCAAAGGAAATTGTTACGACAGTGCATGTATTGAGTCGTTTCACAGCGTGCTGAAGAAAGAGTTTATTTACTGAACGAAATTTAAGACAAAGGTGCAGGCGCAACAAGAGATGTTTGAGTAGATTGAGCTGTTTTACAACCGTAAACGAATTCATGGTACTTTGGGGTATCTGACGCCGATTCAATTCGAATCAATGTATTACAAACGAGTAAGTTAGATATATGCTTGGGTGTCCACTTTCTTGACAGAGGTCCAGTTACTCCTGAGCGAGTCTGTAAAATAGTTTGTGTAAACTCCAAAACCTACTAAAATGAAAGTAGTAGAAAGGTTGGGGAGAGCACATGGGACTGTGGACCAAAGAGCAATTACGTTCGTTTAT
>NZ_JCAALS010000044.1:0-32056 GCF_059686975.1 Paenibacillus xinjiangensis
GCTTGTCAAGTTCTTTTAATCTTTTTCACGCAAAAAAAGAGCAGGCTATCTTTCGATAACCTGCTCTTTTACATAGTTATTTGGTTCAGCACCTTAACTTAATGACATTGGGCTCCCTGGAGTCTACTCTTTTCTATCTAACGCTTCATACAGCTGAGCTAAATTGCGCTCCAACCTGCTTAACATTTCCTTGCCGCTTTGCTCGGCAATCAATCCCGCGCGCACAGCGAAGTCAATCTCCCGCGAGAAACCATACATCTGCGTGTCCAAAACTTCTTCGTAAAGTGGACATTGACGGGTCGTCAAGTTCTCCATCTGTACTTCGATGAGTTTTTCTATTTTAGTTGCATCTTCCATCAGGAGACGAAGTGCTTTCTCATGCAATTGAATCGTGACTTCCGGTGAAGACATCGTTTTCCCCCCTGTGCGTGTACCCGCCGTCGTCTATATCTTTTATATTAGACGAAAAAGACCTAATACACAAGGACAAAACAGAAAAGCACCTCTCCATTTAGAAGAGATGCTCCAAATCGCTTACCTTGTAGGCTATTCCGTAATAACAGATACATTAAGGTTATGTTTCGCGAATACTTCTGCCATTGCTGCTTTTGCTTCTTCAGCATCAGGTCCGTGAACATGAAGCTCATAAGCGTGTCCGCCTACCAGCGTAGTAAATAAACCTAGAATACTTTTTACATCAATATATTTGTTATCGGCTTGCAGTACGATTGAAGAGCGGAATTGGCTAGCTGCTTGGGAAATTTCTACGATTGCTGCGTTGTTAGACATGGGGAATCCCTCCAGTTAATTAGTAAAGCTTACCTTTGACACAATGATAACCCGAAATGTCATATCCATCAAGAGGTAAAATGAAAAACGCTTCAATTTCATTTATTTCAAATTTTCGGAATTTAATCCCTCTAGCTCTGGCAATACGAAATGACCATCTTTTCGAACTAAAATATCATCGAAATAAATTTCTCCGCCACCATATTCCGGACGTTGGATGAGAACAAGATCCCAATGGATAGAAGATCTATTGCCGTTATCCGTCTCCTCATAAGCTTGCCCTGGCGTGAAATGCAGGCTTCCTGCAATCTTCTCATCGAACAAAATATCGTTCATGGGGTGCAGAATGTACGGATTAAATCCTATTGCGAATTCACCTATGTACCTCGCCCCCTCATCCATATCCAATATTTCATTCAACCGCTGCTTATCATTACTCGTGGCCTTCACGATTCGACCATTCTCGAAGGTGAAGGAAATATTCTGGAAGGACACTCCATTATAGACGCTAGGAGAATTGTAAGTGATTGTTCCTTGAACCGAATCGCGCACCGGTGCAGAGAATACCTCCCCATCTGGAATATTGCGGTGACCCGAGCATTTCTTCGCCCCGATGCCTTTAATGGAGAAGGAGAGATCTGTGCCTGGAGCAACGATCCGCACCTTGTCTGTCCTCTTCATAAGAGCTTGCAGAGGGTCCATCGCTCTATCCATCTTCGCATAGTCCAGGTTACACACATTGAAATAAAAATCCTCGAACGCTTCTGTACTCATATTGGCAAGCTGAGCCATGGACGCATTCGGGTAACGAAGCACGACCCATTTGGTCCGTTTCACCCGCTCCTCCATATGTACAGGATGTCTATATATTTGGTCATACAGCCGCATTTTATCATCAGGAACATCAGATAAGGCATTCACGTTATCGCCAGATCGAATGCCAATGTACCCTTGCATTTGTTTCATTCGCTGCAGATCCAGCTCCGCCCACAGCTCGATTTGTTCCTTCGTCGCATGCTTAAGCAGCGTACGAAGCACGGACTTGTCGCTCGTCTCGACGAATGGTCTTCCGCCGCGGCTTGCTATCTCTTCAATTAAACATTTGACGAGCTCCCGCTCTGAGCCAATCATATCAATGAGAATATGATCACCCGGCTGCACATCGATCGAATAACCGGCCAGATTAGCCGCAAGCTTTTGCAATCTAGAGTCACGCATTTGTATCACAAACCTCCAAGTATCCTTTTTCATTCGACAATCCAGATATCAGCTGCTGCTGAATCCACTTTCGACTATTTATTTAACCGTATTCGAGGAGGTTCCGTCAAATGAATCAAAGACAACATTCGTTTCTCTTTTTTCTTCTTTGGACACTTTATCTTTGTCATACATAAGCGTTGTATGCTCATTCAATTGCAGGGGCACAAGATTCTTGCGGTCAATGATGACCTCATAGTGCGACTGTACCTTCAATGATTGGAGCATATTATTCATTGCTTCACGGGAGTCATTCAGCTGCTGCATCCATTCTTTCTTGTAAGCACTGTCCTCTAGAGGCGCTTGTTCAGCCAAGCTGTCCATCTCCTCCGTCAGCTGACGCTTCCACAGCTCGCTGGCTGCAGCGTCATCGATTTGAACATGTACCTTAACCGTTTCAGCGTTAGAGGCTTCCTCGCTCAAGGTAACCTCCTTATTGGCCTTCTTAATTTGCTCCAGCAGCTCAACTGGACTCCAACCCAGCTCCTTACCCTGCTCGGTCTTTGCGCTAATTTTAGTGTGATCCACTATGCTTCCCTGAAAAGTAAGAGGTGCCGCTGTCCAACCATCCGCTGTCGACACCGTTGTCTGCCCTGAGAAGGCATAACGATCTGTCCCTGCAAGGCCGGCGATAGATAGCGATAGCCACTCTTCAGGTGAATGATTCATGCTGGAGCAGCCCGATAATGAGGTGCTTACAGCTAGTACGGCTGCACAGATTCTTATATGAGTTCTCCTCATCTTTTAGCCTCCTGATCGTTACCTCGATGTTCCTAATGGTATCGTCCCTTACTAGGCGGCTGCTTATTCCTGCTCTTCTTCACAGGCGTCATCCTCAAATAAAAAAACCGCCCCTCAGGGCGGTTAGTGATCAATGCTCAGTCGTAGCACCGACGAAAATACAGTTTCTTCCGTTATGCTTCGCTTCATATAGAGCCATATCGGCACGGTAGAATAGTGATTCTACACTGATCTTCTCGTTCTCGAAGGTCCACTCCGATATGCCGCAGGAGACCGTTACAACCGGATTCGTTTCGGACTCCACATGGGATCGAATTCTCTCTGCAATCCGATATGCTTGCTCTGCGTGGATACCTGGCAAATAGACAGCCAGCTCTTCCCCGCCCCATCTTGCCGCTATATCGCCTTGCCTGATCGAAGCGCGAATAATATCACTCACTTGTACCAGAATACGATCTCCAACCTGATGACCGAACGTATCGTTAATCGTTTTGAAATGATCAATATCAACCAATATTAGTGCACCAAGAGGATCTTTGCGCTGACGATTCTGAATTTGCTCATTCAAATAATGTCTGGCATGCAGCCCTGTCAAATTATCAGTAATGACCATTCTTCGCACTTCCGCATGCAGCGACGCATTCGTAATGGCAAGACCAATATGTGTTGACATCACCTGCAGCAGCTTATAATTGTCGTAGGAGAAGAAATTAGCTGACTTATGAGTAACCATAATAACTCCAAGCACTACACCGTCCACCGTAATCGGTGCTGCAATTAGGGAACGCGAGCCCGTACTGTCCATCAGCTTAGAGGTAACAACCCGCGTATGCCAGTAATCTGAAATGATCAGAGGCTCCTTCGTCCTGTTCACAATTCCACAAAACCCATATTCGGGAGAGAAAACCTCGCTCGACATCGTAGGAATATTGCTTGATACGACGAGAAATTCATTTTTTTCTTTATTCAGCTGGAGGACGCAGCAATGATCAGCATCGAAGATCGACATTAATTCCATTGTCACGAACTGAAAAATTTCCTTCAGCCGCAAAGATTGATTCAATCGCTTCGTCAGCTCGTTCAACAGCCTAAGCTCATCAATGAGCAGATTGGACTGCTCATTGAGCTTCGCATTCTCAAAGGCCGAACCAGCAGTGTCCGCAAGCAGCACAAAAGCGGGAAGATCAGCCTCATCCCAACGGCTTGCAGCTATCGTCAAGCAAAGGACACCATATGCAGCCTGTTTGCCTGTCATTGGCACTGCCAATTTCATCGTTCCGTCTCTGTCATACTCCGTAACCGCATGACCTTCTAGAAAGGCCTTGGCAACCAAATCATGCGCCGCATTCTTGAATACGAGAGGCTTCACCCTGGCATCCCCGTTCAGGTGATCCTGCGACAGATACAGATGGACCTCCGAGCTCGGATAGAGCTGCTCCAAACTTTTGAGCATCTCCGACAGTACAGAAGTTACATCGATCTGATTGTACAGCCGCTTCGCAACCATGAAGAGCATTTCTCTGCGACTCGCTTCCTTCTCCAGCCGATGCTGTTGTAGAAGCATATCCCTTATGTAGAGCTGTTCGAACCGTCTATAGAAGAAGCTTCGAAAATGCAAGGAGCTGTACTGCACAAGTGCAGCATTAATCAGACTGCCCTCTACATCAACGTATACCATAATGCAAAAAGGACGCTCCTCCGAACGCTTCATGACGGGGACCGCTATCGCTTCTAGCGCTTGCTCTGAGGAAACCGCGTGTGTCATCGTTTCCTTTACCTTGCACGCTAGTTTTCTAGCGAGCTGAGCAGCTTCGTTATTATTTTGTATATTCGGACTGCCAGCAGAAGTAATTAATGTTAGATCCCAGTCAAAGATGGCGAACCAGCCATTCTGGAATAGAGCTTGTCCATTCATTTCATTCTGCCATGTCACAAAGCTATCCTGAAGCAGAGGCCCTATATAAGGCCCATCTGCATCGGTTATATCTTCTTCTTCGAACCATATCATCTGTTCACTATCCTCAGTTACATTTTGAATGGCTGTCTTGCCAAATTCATCAATGATAGGATGATAGTTATTGTTATCCGTCATCTGCAACACCCAGCCCTTCCATACGTGTAACAAGGAGATGAGCATCTATCTTAGCTTGAACTGCAGTTTCCCTGAATATACAAGGAAGAACCAGTTCAGCGTTGTTTTCATCATACTTTATTTTTGAGAATTTTGCACTACTCATTATCCAGAAAATAGGCCTTTAGACTCCCTATATGGATAAGTCATCTCTTATCGGAAATACCTTGACATTTGCTGTGTATTTCGTATAATATTTATTGTTGAATACATGGGCGTACGGTTTTGTGTCACCCTCAGAAATACGTTCGCTGATAACCCAGCGGCTGAACTGATTATCAGGCTCCGATTCTATCGGGCATAGAGCGTATTCGGCGAAACACAACCCCATTCTCAAAATCCCATTTGATGAAGGAGTTAACACGACGCATGTCACGTTATACAGGACCTAAATTTAAATTAAGCCGCCGCCTTGGAATTTCTTTGAGCGGTACTGGCAAAGAACTCAAACGCCCATTCCCACCAGGACAACATGGTCCTAACCAACGCAGAAAAATGACCAACTACGGTCTTCAACTGCAAGAGAAACAAAAGCTCCGTCACATGTACGGTTTGAACGAGAAGCAATTCCGCAACTTGTTCGACAAAGCTGCTAAACAAAAAGGTATTGCCGGCGAAAACTTCATGTTCCTTCTTGAAAGCCGTCTGGACAACCTCGTTTACCGCCTTGGACTTTCCAACTCACGCGCTGGTTCGCGTCAATTGGTATCACATGGTCACGTAACAGTAAACGGTAAAAAAGTCGACATCGCTTCCTACAGTGTTTCCATCGGCGACGTAATCGGTCTGCGCGAGCGCAGCCGTGGCCTGAAAACAATCAAAGAAGCAATGGAAGGCCGTCATCACCTGCCGAACTACTTGGAGTTCAACGATCAAGCAATGGAAGGCAAGTATATTCGCTTACCAGAGCGCGCTGAGTTGTCCCAAGATATCGACGAGAAACAAATCGTCGAATGGTACAGCCGTTAATTATGACAAGACAAACCCCCACGAACCTGTGCAGGCTCGATGGGGGTTTGTTTTTTTGCCAACGAGCATTTATAGCTATAACCTATTAAGTTTATATCATTTATATATTTAACATATAGCCATTGATCTGTCATGATTGAGGTATCCCATTAATAAGGAGCGGATCAATATGCAATCATCCTCCCATTGGAAAGCAGAAGCTTATGACCAGTATCTTGGATTTGTCTCTCAGCTTGGCAAGGGTATTCTGCAATGGCTTGATCCTAAGCCCCATGAACGAATTCTGGATTTAGGCTGCGGAACCGGCGATCTTAGTTATGAGATTCATCAAGCATGCAGGGAAGTAGTTGGATTAGACTATTCCACTACTATGATTGCCGAAGCACAAAAAAAATATGAAGCTATCGAGTTCATTGTAGGTGACGGCCAACATTTCACCTTCGAGCAGCCATTTGACGCCATCTTCTCCAATGCTGCACTGCACTGGATGACAAGTCCTGCAAACGTTATTGAGAGCGTCTGGAACTCCCTCCATAGTGGCGGAAGATTCGTAGCAGAATTCGGAGCCAAAGGCAATGTTGATACGATAGTCAAAGCCATCTATGAAGTACTCCCAAGCTATGGTCTAGACCCGGTCGAGTTAAATCCATGGTACTTCCCAACCATTGCGGAATACAGTCGTTTATTAGAGAAGCAGGGCTTCCAAGTCCGCTTAGCGGAGCATTTTGCAAGACCGACAGTGCTCCCAGACGGCGAGAATGGACTTATGCACTGGCTGTCACAGTTCGCAGAGCCTTTTCTTCGCTCCCTGTCAGAGACAGATAAGCTCGCCGCTACCCGCCAGATCGACCAATTGGTGAAGCAGCATATTAGCCGCGGAGAAGGCAATACGATTATGGCCGACTACAGCCGTATTCGCATTGCAGCTTACAAGCGTAAATAATGGAGCCTGCTTGCTGCCCTCAGAGGGCAGCAAGCAGGCTCTTCATATAGCAAAGTGATTATGACTGCTCTGGCTTGTTGTCTATTGGATCTGCCTTAGAAGCTTCTCGTCTGAATACTGGTGTTTCTATCGTTTGTGTCAGCTCGGAAGCTGATGATTTCGTAATCTTGGAAGTAAGACCATGCATGAGTGCGTTCACATCGATTCCCGATACGCTCTTGAGCATCTCTGGGGCAGTAGCCATAAGGGAAGTGACATAATTGCTAAGGCGAGTAGCTCCTTCACCCTGTCCAGTATCCACAATGGTCAGCTTATCAATCCCTTTGATAGGCTCTGCTACTTTACCAGCGAGCTCAGGCAGCATTTTCACTATAATATCAAGAACTGCCGCTTGGCCGAATTTCTCGAACGCTTCAGCCAGCTTCACCTTCGCCTCTGCTTCCGCTAGACCACGCAGACGGATAACATCGGCTTCTGCCGTCCCCTTTGCTCTCTCTGCTTCTGCAACAGCCAGACCATCGAGCCGTTTCTGGGATGCTAATGCCTTCGCTTCCGCTTCTATTCGATACTGCACCGCATCGGCTTCGAATAGACGCTTTGCTTTATCTGCTTCTGCGGCCTGTTCCACGGCATAACGATCCGCATCCGCCTTCTTCTTCACTTCCGCATCATACTGCTTCTCCCGGCGCAATATTTCCTTTCCTTCCAGGTCAATCTCACGTTCCTTCCGCACAAGCTCAACCTTCATCTGCTCCTCGACAACGCCTTGCTTGGAACGTGCCTCCTGGATAGCATAGGCTTGGTCCGCTTCTGCCTTCGCCTGATCCTGCTCCTTCTTGAATGAAGCGACCTTCATTTCTCTTTCTTTTTCCGCCTCGGCAATGTTCGTATCGCGTAGAAGCTCGGCCTTCTGCCCTTCTTCTGCTGCCTGTGCCTTCTTAATCCGCGAATCCCGTATCGCCTCTGCTTCAGCAATATCAGCATCCCGCTTCACCGCAGCAATCCGCGGCTTACCAAGCGCGTCTAAGTATCCATGCTTATCCCGCAGGTCTTTTATAGTGAAGGAAACGATCTGCAGCCCCATCTTCTTCAGATCTTTGGCCGCAACACCTTGAACCTCTTGCGCGAATTTGTCTCGATTACGATAGACTTCCTCTACGGTCATAGATCCGAGTATCGCACGAAGATGACCCTCCAGCACTTCCTGCGCCTCACTCTTAAGCGCTTCCGTCGGCTTGCCCATGAACTGCTCAGCCGCCGTTGCGATATCCTCTACGATACCGCCAATCTTAATAATGGCTACGCCATCAGCCATAACCGGCACGCCTTGCTCCGTATAGACCTCAGGAGTGGAAACGTCCAGCTTATGCGACAGCAAGGAGAGAAATTCCGCCTTCTGAAATATAGGAAGAATGAATGCTCCTCCTCCGCGAACGATCTTAATCCGACGTCCCGTATCATCGACAAGCACATTGCGGCTGCCGAGGAAGGAGCCTGTGACAATCATTGATTCATCAGGACTAACCGTCTTATAGCGTGCCCAGAATGCTAAACCTAGAACGACGAATACAGCTACAACAATAATAGGAATGATGAAATATTCAGGTATCAATACATTCAAATCTCCTCTCTATTTAAACGAATGATTTGATTACAGGGAATCCAGCATCGCGACGTACAGCGTATTATCCTTAATCTCAACAACGACTACACGAGCACCTTCCGGTATAGCTTCACCGTCAAAGCTTGCGGCTATTTGATTGGTATGACCCGCCCCAGCTTTGAGCAACACTTCTCCGTAACCAACCGCAGGAATAGAAGTAAGCACCTCCGCAATCTTCCCACTCAAATCCTGCATGGATACAGCCACCGAATTCTCACTTTGCTCCATAGGCCTTACGTAGAGAAAATAGACACCCCCTCCGGCTAGTACAGCTATCAGCACAGCCAGCAATAGGACGGCGGAAGCACTTGCCGATGTATATTGCTGAAGTAATAATCCAGCTCCTCCGAAGGCGGTAATACCTCCCACGAGCGATGTGGGCTGCAGCCATGGGTGACCCTCCAGTGATAAGAAATCGAGCGCTCCGTCCATTGCCTGGCTTATCCAGTCGCCGAATATGACACTCACGATGGCATATAGCGCACCGCCGATGAGACACCCCCACAATAAAGCCTCCAATTTCCTCCTCCTCTCTTTATAACCATATGTTGTTAGAATTGTTGATATTTATTACGTGCTATACACCTATTTTGTTTCATAAAAAAACAAAAAATATGCGGAAAATAATCGAAATCCACAGGCTCCGTTTACCTAATTACCTAGATTTATTTTCATAAATTTGCTCATGCCAACTTTTCCTTAAGAACAACCTCTAGCATGGTCTCTGCAAATCCACGGCAAACAACGCCTTACTGTCGTTTCAACCCCGCTTGCAGCCCGGGTTTTAAATGTTCAAACTTTGGCATAAAACTTTTCCTCCTTTTCCAGCGTCTAATCATATCATGCAAAAAAAATCCCTCCAGCCCTTAGGGAAAAGCAGGATTGGCTCAAGCGTTAAATAGGAATCGCATATTACGACTTTTTGTACCATACGCCCTCATGGAAGCCAATGTAACGACTGCTTCTAATGGTGTTTTATGTTATAATAGGTCTGGTTATTTGGAGGAGGAGTTCATTTCTATGCAAGAAGAGCACAAATCATCGAAACCACGAAGAAGCGGATGGCGTACATTCGGAATTGCATCATTGATAACAGCCAAATGGATTATTTACTTCGGCATTTTCATTGGATTATTAGCCGGAGGAGCGGTTACCGGTTACGTCTCGGCCTTAGTTAAAGGGGATGATGTTAGACCAAGAGCATTAATTGAAGAACAGGTAAATGAAAATTCCATAACAGGCTTCGTTTATTTCAATGATGATACACTGGTCGGCCAACTTCGCACCGAGGAAGACCGGATTCTTATTGAATATGAAGATCTGCCAGCACATGTTATAGATGCCGTCCTAGCTATTGAAGACAATAATTTCTTTAAGCATTACGGCGTCGATATTAACGGAATTGGACGGGCAGTGAAGCAGAAGCTATTGAATGAAGACACTCAGACCGGCGGCAGTACGCTAACCCAGCAGCTGGCACGGCGTGTGTTCCTCAGTCTCGACAAAACAGACAGCCGCAAGGTGAAGGAAATTTTCCTGTCACTGCGCATGGAGCGTTATTTGACGAAAGAGGAAATACTAGCGGCTTACTTGAACAAAGTGCCATTCGGCAACGGCTCAAGCGGTTATAATCTGTATGGCATCAAAGCTGCGTCCAAAGGTGTATTCGATATTACAGACCTCAATCAGCTGAATATCGCACAGGCTGCCTATCTTGCAGGCCTTCCGCAGCGTCCATCTGCCTATACAGCGTTCAACGGCAAAGGACAATTCAATGAGGATGGCTTCCAGCTGGCACTTGAGCGTCAAGGCACTGTACTCATGAGGATGCTCGAGACCGGTCGAATCAACCAACAGCAATACGACGAAGCGAAGGCTTTCGATATTCGCTCCACGTTAGCAAAGACTGTTGAAAAGGCATATACGACTTATCCATACTTAATGCTCGAATCTGAGCGGCAGGCAGCAGAAATCATGCTGATGCAGCAGGATCCTAAGCTAACGAAGGAAGATCTCCGCAAGAAGGAGAATGCTCCTCTAATTGAGGAAGCACGCGAGCATCTGCTGCGCGGCGGATATCATATATATACGACGATAGACAAAGAAATCTACCAAATCATGCGTGAAATTGGCTCAAATCCGGATAATTTCTCACCTGATAGTGAAGAGAAAGGACTCGAGCAGACAGCAGCAGTCATGCTGGATCATAAAACCGGCGCTATTCTAGGTATGCTTGAGGGCCGCGACTTCTATGAAGAGCAAATGAACTTTGCCACTCAGATGACAAGGCAGCCAGGCTCAACAATGAAGACGATTGCTGCTTATTTGCCTGCGATAGACAAAGGGTTGATCCAGCCAGCCAGCATCGTCGACGATGCTCCAATGGTATTGAAGGATGGACAAAAGGGCTTCCATATCCCGAAAAATGCGAATAACAACTATTCGGGCTTAGTAACAGCACGGGAAGCCTTGAACCGTTCGCTCAACTTGCCGGCGCTGAAGATTTTCCTAGAGGATGTTACAATCAAGAAAGCATGGGAATTCTCAAGAGAGCTCGGCATCACCACGCTCCAACCAGAAGACGATAGCGCGCAGACTGGGGTTATCGGCGGTCTAAGTATAGGCGTATCCGTTGAGGAGCTCACCAATGCTTATGGAGCGATCCCCAATAAAGGTGTCTTCAACGATGCTTATATGATTGATCGCATCACGGATGCTAATGGCAAAATCATATACGAGCATAAAGAAGAGCCAAAGCAGGTGTTCTCTGAGCAGACTGCATTCCTGGCAACAGATATGCTGAGAACGGTCATTTCCAGCGGCAGCGGTACTGCACATGCCCTTACTTCTCAGTTCAAGAACTACGGTGACATTCCAATTGCCGGTAAAACAGGCTCTACTCAAAGCTATGGCGATGTCTGGTTCATGGGCTTCACGCCAGACATTACGCTTGGTGTGTGGGCAGGCTATGAGAAGCAGGTTAATACGTTGTCCAATGATGGCAAGAAGCGAGCACGTTCCATCTGGGCGCTAATGATGAATGAAATTACGGAAGCTAAGCCGGATCTATTCACAACGGACAAATTCGAGCAGCCTTCCGGACTTGTCAAAGCTACTGTATCCAGCGCTAGCGGCAAGCTGCCTAGCCAGTTGACCAAAGAGGCAGGAATGCTTGTTACAGACTGGTTCAACAAGAAGTTCTTACCGAAGCAAACGGATGATGCCTTGGTCAAAATGGCCTATATTCCATTCAACGGTGTCAACTACGTGCCAAATGATGCAACTCCTACCGATATGGTGAAAGAACAGATCGTCATTAAACGGAAGAAGCCATTAGATCAATTAATGGATGAAATTAATGCAGCGCAAGCGAAATTGCCTGCAAGCAGCAGACGGGCTATGAGCTACTATCTTCCTAAGGATGCTGATAATGACGCTCCTTCGAAGAAGGATCCGCGGGTTGATGACGGCAAGGCTCCTTCGGCTCCTGCGGGTGTGAAGCTGCAATCCATAAGCAGCGGAGTCGTCCTGGTCAGCTTCTCTGCGAACTCCGAGAAGGATGTTGTCGGATATCGGGTATACCAATCGACCAATCAGGTCAATTATCAGAAGACAGGCAGCTCCATTCTCGTTGGTGATGCACTACAAGCCAAATTATCGGTATCAGGCGGAGGAGGCTACAATTATTATGTAACTGCAGTCGATGTGGCTGGCAAAGAATCAGGTCCATCTGCAGTGGTACAATTCGGTAATGTACCGATAATTCCAGGCTTGCCTGGCAACGAAGGTGAACAGCCTGATGAAGGTACAGCTCCACCTGAAGACTCTGTCACGCCGGAGCTTACTGCTCCTTCTGCTCCTACCGGACTGAGTGCACAGAGAACCGAGGTTAGCGTCCAATTCAGCTGGACCGCTAATCCTGAAGCTGAGGGCGTAAGAGCCTATCATATTTACTATAGCGCCAACAGCGATGGGAACTATGCTGGACTCGCATCAACGAAGAACACAACCTTCGAGTATGCTTCCCCTTTGACCGGCACGTTCTACATCACTGCCGAGAATGTGACTGGCAAATCAACACCTTCCGCCGAGTTTACAGTGAACTAAACATGAAGCCCCAAGCTCAGTCGCTAAGCAGCGATAAGCTTGGGGCTTCATTCTTTCCATTTGTTTCTTTTGCTGCGTATAATTCAGCTAATTAATCCTCTATTGTGGAGAGATCTCCGGTCGGAAGATTCAACTCCCATGCCTTCAATACTCTTCGCATAATTTTGCCGCTGCGGGTTTTCGGTAGTTTATCCTTGAACTCGATTTCTCTAGGTGCCGCATGAGCTGACAAGCCAACTTTGACAAATTGGGAAATTTCCTGTTTCAGCTCATCCGTTGCCGTGTAGCCTTCACGTAAAGCAATGAAGGCTTTAATGATTTCTCCACGCAATGGATCTGGCTTGCCAATAACGCCAGCCTCCGCAACTGCTGGATGCTCTACCAGCTTGCTCTCCACCTCGAACGGCCCTACTCTCTCCCCGGATGTATTAATAACATCATCAATTCGACCCTGGAACCAGAAATAGCCGTCCTCATCCATATACGCCGAGTCTCCCGATACGTACCAGCCCGTCAGCCTGAAATATTCTTCATACTTGGACGGATTATTCCATACTTTGCGCATCATCGACGGCCATGGTGTTTGTATAGCCAGATTCCCCATTCGATAAGGAGGAACGATATTGCCTTGGTCGTCAATAATCGCTGCCTTTACCCCTGGAATCGGCTTCCCCATAGAGCCAGGCTTAATATCCATTGACGGATAATTGCATATGAGCTGTGCACCCGTTTCGGTCATCCACCAAGTGTCGTGGATACGCTGGTTATATACTTTCATGCCCCAACGTACGACCTCTGGGTTGAGCGGTTCGCCAACGCTTAATACATGACGCAAGCTTGATAGATCGAACCCGGCTACAATATCGTCGCCCGCCCCCATCAGCATACGGAATGCGGTAGGTGCGCTGTACCAGACTGTAACCCCATATTTTTGAATAGTCTGATACCAATCATTAGGACTGAATCGTCCTCCCCTTATTACATTGGTAGCTCCGCTCAGCCAAGGGGCGAATATACCGTAAGAAGTACCAGTGACCCAGCCTGGATCAGCAGTACACCAATAAATATCATTTTCCTTCAGATCCAATACGACCTTGCCCGTATAATAATGCTGAAGCATAGCATTCTGTACATGGAATACACCCTTAGGCTTGCCTGTTGAGCCAGATGTGTAATGTAGAATAAGCCCATCCTCTCGGCCAAGCCATTCGATCTCTGCATCCTCGGATGCTTGCCTCATCTCCGAGGCATAATCAACGATTACATCGTCTGTCTCCACGTCTTCGCCGAACACGATAATATGTTTAAGCGCAGGCAATTCCTCACGTTTGATTCGTTTAAGCAGCGCCGGTGTCGTTACGATCGCTGTAGCTTCACTATCCAATAGACGGTCTTTGACAGCTGTTTCCATGAATGCCTCGAACAACGGACCGATTACTGCTCCGATCTTCATTGCACCCAGGACACTGAAATAGAGCTCAGGCGTACGCGGCATAAAAATAAATATCCGTTCGCCTTTGGTTACACCGAATTTCCTCAATACATTCGCGAAGCGGTTCGAGTGCCTCCGCAGCTCATCGAACGTGTACGCTTCATCTCGCGAGCTATCGCTGTAATAGAGGGCGACATTGTCCCCTTTTCCAGAATCCACATGCCGGTCAATGGCTTCATAAGCCATATTCATTCGACCAGTCTCATACCAGCTGAATTCCTTCTCTAGCTCTTCCCACTTGAAATTTGCGGCAGCATCCTCATAGCTCGTTAGGTTAGGGTCTACCGCTGTAGCTGGAATTCTTTCTTGATGCAAGTTGATCATTCTATCACTCTCCCATCAAATCTGTTAAACCATAGCCATAAGAATACGCTTACATATAAATGACGAACATTGCAGGCAAACAAGCCGCATTCATTAGGCGAATCCGATGGCTGCTCAAACCGCCACACCAATTATAGCATAAGCCCTTTCTATTCGACTATGCTTTTCATTTGCTCCAATGTCTGCTATAACCATTACTATACGCATGTAAAACGGTTATTGCCACGTAGAGAGGGGAGTACGCTGTGGATCACCGAAAACGGTTTCAAAAACAACAGCTCGTTATGGAAGACAACCGAGAGTTGATCATTGAAGGCCCCGTTTCCCAGAGTGAACTGCTAAAGCTAACGATGCACGCTGACTTAGATGCCTTTCGAAGGCCGAAGGATCAGCATGAGGCGCTTGTCGAAATTGCAGGTCTAGACGAAGGCCGAATAATTGTTACTCGTGAGAACGATTTAATTGTGGGCTATGTTACATTCCATTACCCAGATGAGCTTGAACGATGGTCAGAGGCTGGCATGCTCGATCTCATCGAGCTAGGTGCGATTGAGGTTGCTAATTCATACCGTTCATATGGCCTTGGCAAAAGAATGGTACAGCTGTCTTTTGCAGAGGAGCAGCTTGAGAATAGAATTGTGTATACGACAGAGTACTACTGGCATTGGGATCTAGAGGGAACGAAGCTGAATGTGTGGGATTACCGAAGAATGATGGAGAAGCTGATGAAGTCTGTCGGCATGGTATGGTTCGCTACGGATGACCCCGAAATTTGCTCTCATCCTGCCAATTGTCTAATGGTTAAAATAGGAAAAGAAGTGCCGCTGCAATCGGTCGAGCAATTCGACCGTGTTCGATTCCGCCAGCGGTTTATGTACTAAGTGAAACCAGTGGCGCATTCGCCGAAGGAGGACATGGAATCTGATGTCGTCAAATGCTGTATTCATTCACCATCAGGATTCGAACCGTTACAAATTCGGAGAGGAGCACCCCTTCAACCCGATTCGCTTAACCTTAACAACTGAGCTGTTGAAGGCAGCAGGAGCACTCGAACCCGGACATATCATTACGCCTGCTGCAGCTGCCAGCCCCGCTCTTCTATCGCTTGTGCATCGCCTCGATTACTTGAAGGCAGTCCAGAGCTTAAGCAAGGACAAGCCCGCTACTGCAGATATAGATGAGGCTGGCCGTTACGGCTTGCATACAGAAGACACTCCCTTCTTCCCGGGTATGCATGAAGCGGCTTCCGCTATTGTAGCAGGATCAGTCGAAGCTGCGAATCTCGTAATGACTGGACAGACGCTTCATGCCTATCATATGGCCGGCGGGCTGCACCATGCTTTCCCTGATCGAGGCTCTGGCTTCTGTGTCTATAATGACGCTGCTGTCGCTATCAAGCATATCCAACAGACGTATGGAGCACGAGTCTTATATATCGATACCGACGTACATCACGGAGATGGCGTACAATGGATATTTTATAATGATCCGGATATCTGCACTTACTCTATTCACGAGACAGGGAAATTCCTATTCCCAGGGACGGGCTATGTACATGAAAAGGGCAATGATGCCGGATTCGGCTCATGCTTCAACGTCCCACTGGAGCCTTACACTGAGGATGATTCGTGGCTCGAGTGCTTCCGACTATCCATTACTCGGATAGCGGTAGCCTTCAAGCCGGACGTTATTATAAGCCAGCATGGCTGTGACGCTCATGCCTATGATCCACTGTCACATATTCATTGCAGTATGCGAATCTATCAAGAAATGCCCGCTATCATTCATGAATTGGCCCATACACACACCAATGGACGCTGGGTTGCACTTGGAGGCGGCGGTTATGATCTCTGGCGCGTTGTACCGCGTGCCTGGTCGCTTGTATGGTTAACAATGACAGACAACCCTATCGCGAGCTCTCTGCGCTTAGAAGGTCATAATGAGCGTCTGCCGCAGAGTTGGATCAAGCAGTGGTCATCCGTCAGTCCTGTAGAGCTGCCTGAATGGTGGCTTGATGATCTAACCGGCATCCCTCCTATTCCCAGAAGGGCTGAGATTACGAGCAAGAACCTGGCTACTCAGCAAATCTGCATTCAAGATTTGTGCTGAATCGAGTGTTGAATTGACCACCGTGAAGCAGCAATCTGCTCTCAGCATCACTTGCACCACCTGGCAAGCAAAAACTAAAAAAAAGCTGTCCCGTTATCATGTCTAGCATGGGACAGCTTTCTATAATTAGATGTTCTTAAGCATATCATCAATAATCATATAGGAGTTTTTCGCTGCTTGTACGGTAAACTCTGCAAAGTTCACATGTGCTGAGCCGTCAGCCTTATCCGACATCGAGCGAATGATCACGAATGGCGTTCCATTCATATCACATACGTGTGCGACTGAAGCCCCTTCCATCTCGGCACATGCCCCTTGCATGGTTTCGTACAAGTATTGAACGGTATCCCTGCTAGCGATGAATTGATCTCCTGACAATACTTTTCCAATTAGGCTGCGGCCTTGGAAGAGCCGCTCGCTTGCTGATGAAGCCAATGCGACTAGCTTCTCATCGGCAAAAAATTCAGAACGCTCGTTGTAAGGAATTACACCTCTTGCAAAACCAAGCGGAGAACAATCCATATCATGCTCTACACAGCTGCTAGATACGACAATGTCACCAATATTGAGCTGCGGATCAACTGCTCCGGCTACACCAGTGAACAAGACGCAATCTGCCCCCAAATCAATCATGATCTGAGTGCATACGGCTGCATTAACTTTGCCGACACCAGATTTGCAATAAATGATCGACTTGCCGTTAAGTATTCCTTCATGGTACGTAATGCCTGCCTTCGTAACGGTACCAGTAACCTCCGTATGCTTATGCAGGTATTCTATTTCCTCAACCATTGCACCAATAATACCAATCTTGCTGAAACCCATTATCCTTGCAAACCTCCAACCGATTGACGCACAACGATCTCATGCGGCAGTACCACTTTAGAATGATCTACATTTTCTTTCTTCATCAGCTTAGTCAGCAAACGCATCGATACCGCTCCGATATCGTACATTGGCTGAGCTACCGCTGTAAGCTGCGGACGTACCATTGAAGCCATACGGCTATTGTCTACGCTGATTACGCTAATATCATTGGGTACCTTCAGTCCCGAATCTTGAATGCTATGAATAGCACCAATCGCCATCTCATCTGTAGCAGCAAAGACAGCTGTTGGACGCTCGTCCAATGCGATGAAATATTTCATAGCGTCTGCTCCCGACTCATAACGGTAATTGCCGGTGCGCACTAATCCCTCATCATAAGTAATGCCTGATTCCTCCAGTGCACGCTTATACCCTTGGAAACGGGCAAAGCCATTAGCTGGATCCTGTAGAGTACCGCTAATCATTGCAATTCGGCGATGTCCCTGCTCCACTAGATTACGAACAGCATCAAAGGCTGCTTCTTCATGGTTGATGTCAACCGATGGAATTTGACCATTCTCATCCGTTGTCGCACATAATACGATAGGCACGTTAGCTGTCTTAAAAGCTTGCATATGCTCGTCCGTTACTGCGCCGCCCATGAATAGAAGACCGTCCACTTGCTTCTCGAGCAACGTGTTTATTACGCGGATTTCTTTATCCTTCTTCTTATCAGCGTTACATAGAATGATATTATAATGATACATATTAGCGATATCCTCTATGCCGCGTGCAACCTCAGCAAAAATCGCATTCGAAATATCGGGGATAACGACCCCAACTGTCGTTGTTTTTTTACTTGCCAAGCCTCTTGCTACCGCATTCGGACGATATCCGAGACGTTCAATAGCCTCGTATACTTTCTTGCGAGTTGCCGGTTTCACATTCGGATTGTTGTTGACAACCCTTGAAACCGTAGCCATTGATACTCCTGCTTCTCTTGCTACATCATAAATGGTTACCGTCACGGTGCTTCTCTCCATTAACTCAAATTTTTTAATCAAAAGACTAAGCGGTATACAGAAATATAGGTACACTGCTTTATCTTTCAATACAAAACTGATTGCCCTATGCTTAGGATGACGAATCATTCCCAACCGAAATTCATAGACAACTATAAGGTATTTCCTTATACTCAGCCTGTCTTCCATCGCGAAACGTGAACTAACGACATTCCAGCCTGTGTTAGCTATTACGTTTGTCGTTCGCCGTATATTAACGTAATCATACGACAATATATTACTTTTCGCAATGTTCGCACCTGTTCTGCTGAATCAGTTCGTTAAGAAACGAAGCAATGGGGAGGGTTGACTCTCATACAATTATGTAAGCAATCCTCGTCGGCTAATCTGCGAGAGCCTCTTATTAAGATCGGCTATCCATTCAGAATCATTCAACGTCTGAGCGAGCAGCAGCAGGTCAAGCAAGGCATTTATTCGTTCCTCAACTAAGCGATTCAAATGTGAGGAGTCAGATTGTTTCTTATCTGATTTAGCTTCTACTAGCAAATTTGCCCATTCATTGCACTCGTTAAACAGAAACGTCTGTTTAGATGGCTCTGCTCCAAGCTGTGCAATCAATCCTGTCAAATCTGGTTTCACTTCTGGGAAAACTTCGCTGCGGTTGCATACCGAACATGAATAAATCGGGACATTGTCTATTTCTACTTTTCCCGAATATATGACTGTACGCAGTTTCATCTTCATGATGTCACCGCAATGACACCGCTTTTGCAATTTGGCCCACTCCTTTACGAGGACGGCGGGTTGCCGCCAACATCCCAGTTTACTCACATTTTGAGATGCGTAAATTATTCGACCTTTTTTGCATAAATTCCTGCTTACAGTCCCATGTAATTTTTACTATTCCGCAATTTTGCGCCATATCCGGCGGATAGGAGCAATCGATATGATAATGACCCAGATAAGTGCTCCAATCATATCATTGCGAATATCCATAGCATCGGGCATTCTGCCCCCAACGAACGATTGATGATATTCATCCGTAACACCATATAAACCACACAATAACACGATCACAATCTTATAAATTAGCTTATCAGCCCTCGCACCTATCCCATAATCAATCGTGACTGCAAGGATGAAATAGGATACATAATGTCCCCAATCAAAGCTGGTCATATAAGGAAACCATTGTTGAAAAAAGGGCAGCAGTGTATTCATATCATCGCCTGTCTGGGATGAAAAATGGAATATGACTGCCATCCATACTATAGCTGGGATAAACCGCAGCAATCTGCGGTAATTCACTCGGTTTGTTTGCTTCATTAGTTCTCCTTCGTTACAATGTAAGGGAATATAATATGATATCGGAGGGGAATACATGTCATTACATAATAAGACGGTTATTTGTCTACTTGATGATGAATTCGAAGATCTGGAGCTATGGTATCCGGTATACCGTGTACGGGAAGCAGGAGCCACCGTCTTATATGCAGGCCCTGAGAAAGGCAAGCAGCATATTGGCAAATATGGTGTACCGGCAATAGCCGATCTGGCTTTCGATGAGGTAAACAGCAGTGATATTGCCGGTATTCTCGTGCCTGGTGGCTGGGCTCCGGACAAGCTTCGCCGCTACCCGAAGGTGCTTGAGCTCATTCAAGAGCTGGACGCGGCAGGCAAGCCTATCGGACAGATCTGTCATGCAGGCTGGGTCCTGATCTCCGCCAAAATATTGCAAGGACGCAAAGTCACTTCAACGCCTGGAATTCGTGATGATATGGAGAATGCCGGTGCGCAGTGGTTTGATGAACCAGTCGTTGTCGACGGAAATATCATCTCCGCAAGGCGCCCGCCGGATTTGCCGCCTTACGCCAAAGCTTTCGTCGACGCCTTAGAGCAGCAAAACCAGTAGTCATCGCACCATTATCCGCCGTTAAGACACGTTACTCGAGCTTAACGCATCAATCGAATCTTTGAATTGCTTGAGCTTCTCGTGAATGTCAGCGCTAGTCCGGCATTCCAGCAGCTCTGGCAATAGAGAGCGGCTGTCATCCTGCCTTGTGCAGAGCAGCCGCTTTTTTACGTGAAGAATCGCATGTGCCGACATGCTTAGCTCATCTACATCAAGCGCTAGCCAGATCGGAAGCGCACGCAAGTCACCCGCCAGCTCTCCGCAAACGCCGACTGTAATGCCATTTCGTTTGGCTGCTTCTACCGTTGCTTTGAGCATTCTCAGCACAGCTGGATGAAATGGTTCATACAGATGTGATATTTCATCGTTCATGCGGTCTACCGCCAAGGTGAATTGAACGAGGTCATTCGTACCGATACTGAAGAAATCAACCTCCTGCGCCAATAAATCCGCAATCATAACCGCTGCTGGAACCTCAACCATAATGCCGACCTTCATCGCACGATCGAAGCTAAGCCCCTCATGCTCCAGCTCACTCTTCGCTTCCAGCAGAATCTGATTGGCTGCCCGGACTTCCTCCACTGAGGAAATAAGAGGATACATGAGCTTGATCTGACCATAGCTGCTAGCTCGTAATATAGCTCTTAGCTGCGTTTTGAATAGATCCTTACGATCAAGTGAAATACGAATCGCGCGGTATCCGAGGAATGGATTATCTTCCTCTGCAATATTGAAGTAGTCAAGCTGTTTGTCACCGCCGATATCCAGCGTGCGAATAATCAAGGGTTCTCCCTCCAGCTTCTCTGCTACGCTGCGGTATACCTCGAACTGCTCTTCTTCTCTGGGAAACCGATTGCGATCCATGTACAGAAACTCAGTACGGAACAGACCAACACCGTGTGCACCAGTTGATAGTGCAACCTCCAGCTCCTTGAAGGAGCTTATGTTCGCGGCCAGATCCAGTATTTTTCCATCAGGCGTTTCTGATCGATGTCCAGCAATGCTGTTCAGCCGTTGTCTCGCCTCTGTCTGGTGGGCTTGCAGCTCCGAATAATGATCGATCAGATGCTGCTCTGGCTCAATATAGAGCGCACCATTGCCACCATCAATAATAATGGTTTGCCCTGTCTGGATTGGCTCCTGGATCTTGGTCTCAACACCAACTACGAGCGGTACGCCAAGTGCCCTTGCCATGATTGCTGAATGAGAGGTCGCACTTCCCCCAAGCGTGACGATACCGAGAACGTTCTGAGGATTAATATGAGCAAGCTGTGAAGGTGAAAGCTCCTTAGCAATAAGTATGAATGGCAAAGTATCGACAGGAAGCGTAATTTCGGGAACGCCCAGCAGATGCTTCAGCAATCGATTGCCAACATCCTTAATATCAAGAGCGCGCTCCTTCATATACTCGTCATCGAGCAGATCGAACATGGTAACAAAATGATCAATCGCCTCTTTGACAGCTACCTCCGCGGCTTTGTATTGCCGTTGAATAATGCCTTGAATTTCACTCATGAATACAGGATCGTCCAGAATCGCAAGATGCGCATCGAATATATGGGTTTCCTCAGATCCGACAACCTCTCGCAGCTCATCCTTGATCTGTTCTATCTCATTCTTGGAAGTCCGAATCCCTTCATAGACGCGTTCGAATTCACGGGCAAAATCGGCTACATCTACACGCTGCTCAGGAAACTCCCACTCCCAGCTTGGCAGAACAAAAGATTTACCAATCGCGATTCCGTTTGACGCTCCAATACCTTGTATCATGGTCTTTCCCCTCCACCATTTCTCTCTTTAAGCACTACCGACATAACCGAGGACTGTCCTTTCTTAACCGCCTTGAACGGTGCATAGCGCCAAGAATGAACGAGATCCGAATTCGTAATAATCATAGGTGTAGCAAGGGACTTGCTTTCCTTGCGAATGCGCTGAATATCGAACCGGACAAGCAATGCGCCTGGCTCTACTTCATCGCCCTCTTTGACAACAGCCTTGAAATAACCTTTTCCTGCTAATTGCGATGTATCGATACCGATATGGAGCAGCACTTCCAGCCCCTCTGGCGTCTTGATGCCCAGCGCATGCATGGTCGGATAAATATGAACGATCTTACCTTGTACAGGCGATACAAGCTCGCCTTTCTCAGGAATGAATGCAACGCCCTCTCCAACGAGCTTTCCGGCGAATATCGGATCAGGCACTTCCTCCAGAGGAATCATTTTCCCTTGAACTGGAGAGCTGAAGAGCACCTGTGCTTGATCGCGCTCCATCGTCTTGATCATCTCGCCGCGGATAAGCTCGGAATAGGTGCCGAACACCACCTGTACGTTGCCTCCTCCAAGATGCAGCACACCTGCCGCTCCTAAATTCCGCAGCGCATTCGTATCCAGCAGCTTCTCATTGGACACCTTCAGCCTTAGCCGGGTAATACAAGATTCCATCTGAATAATATTGTCCTTGCCGCCGATCGCCTGCAGAATAAGTGGTGCCTTGTAAGGAATATCCCCAGCCCAGTCATCCAGCTGCGAGCCTTCTTCACGTCCTGGTGTAGGAATCCGGAATCGATTGATCGCCCAGCGGAACAGAAAGTAATAAATAAAGCCTACAACAAGACCAATCGGGATAAGGAGCCAGCCTCTAGTAGCCAAATGCTCATTAATGATGAAGTCTAATGCGCCCCCTGAGAACGAGAAGCCATGTCGGATTCCTAGCTCGTACGTTACCCACATAATTACGCCAGATAAGAAGGCATGTACAACATAGAGGTAAGGTGCTACGAACAGGAAAGCGAATTCAACAGGCTCCGTTACGCCAGTTAGAAAGGAAGCCAACGCCGCGTACAGAAACGTTTTGCGAATCTTCGGCTTCAGGTCCTCCCTTGCCTCATGGATAATAGCAAGGGCTATAGCCGGGAGAGCGAACATCATCGTTGGATACATGCCTGCCATAAATACGCCTGCACTTGGATCACCTGCGAAGAAACGTGGCAAGTCTCCATATACCATTGTCCCATCTGCTGTCTCAAAGCCGCCAATCTGGAACCAGAACACATGGCTGACCAAGTGATGAAGCCCGAACACGACTAAAATCCGGTGGACGAATCCGTATAGAAAGACGCCAAAGCCTCCACCAGATGCGACAACTTCACCCAGCTGAGCGAGCATTGCCTGGATAAACGGAGCAATCCCAATCATGATCATCGAGAAGAGAACAGATACAACACTTACGAAGAGCGGTACGAACCTTGGCCCGCCGAAAAACTGGATGTACTCAGGCAGCCGCAAATTTTTGAATCGTTCATAGCTGAAGCCAGCAATTATCCCAATGACCGATCCAATAAACACCGTTGGCACGATATCGGGGTTAGCCGAGCTTGTAATGCCAACGTAAATAACCATTCCAGCCATTGCTGCCATCCCTGCTGCCATGGCATTGCTAGTGAGCCCGAGTGAAATACCGAGGGCAAATATGTAAGGCAAATAAGTAAAAATCGCTTCCCCTGCTGCCTGCAAGTAACCTGATACAGCTGGTAGTCCTATATAGTCCCACGGCAGCTGGCTCAGAAATAAAAAGATAGCCGCTCCCGGAAGTACAATCATCGGCAGCATAAAAGCTCTTCCGAGCTGCTGCAAACTTCCCATGAAATTCAACTCCGCACCCCCTGACGCTGCAAATCTCTATTCTCGATGGTAAGCGTTCGCAACTGTTTTGTCAAAGCAAAAAGACGGGCCTCTCGGCCCGCCTCATCGTTATGCTATCCTGTGGTTAGGACTGACCATTCTTTGCATCGTAGCCTGTCTGCCATCCGAGCTGAGAAATGACTGGCCCTGACTGCACATATGCGTTCGTAGCTGCATAGACAGGATGCTGCGAGGTTGAGGAATGCGTCTGAGCCCCGTATTGTCCTTGTGATTGTGAATTCGCTATACTTCCATAGCCTGAGCCTGTGTAAGACTGTCCATAGGACGTGTAGCCTTGCTGCGGCTGAGGTGGAATGTGGCCCATACCCGAGGACTGATAGCCCAAATGCGAAATGACCGGTCCAACATTGCCATAATTCGATGCGATATGCTGTGATGCGTGGCTTTGGACAGGCTGATGCTGACCGCTACCATAATTCTGTGAATGCTGAGCATACTGCTGAGTTCCAATAGGGTGATAGCTGTGCTGTCCAGCTCCATATTGCGAGCTATACTGATGGTTACTCATTCCTGAGTAGGAATTCGGCGTGGTTCCATAGCTATTGTTATTCATAGCTTGATATCCGCCAGCATGGGAAATGACAGGCTGATTCTGACCAAAGCTCGGCTGGCTCAATTGCCCTTGATAATGAGATTGAACATAGCCATGCGGTTCGTACTTCGCATTCTGATTCGATTGACCGCTTTGGTAGCCTTGCCCTTGATAAAATCCCTGCTGCTGCGAGTATTGGTTCACGTTGTATCCTCCTAGGCATGTCAATAAAGTCTTCCCGTAAGCGAACGTATTTGCGTATCGCTCAAAGAAGCCTTACTTATTGTGCTAGAAGCGCCCGTTTTTTATAACAGTCAGGTTTTGGATTTGCCCTGCGGGAGCAGAATCGAATCCTCAACCTTAATACAACGGTCCATAATGACTTGCAATCCGCCACCCTCAGCGATTATTGCTGCATCTTCATTCAGAATACCCAACTGCAGCCACAGCGTCTTGGCACCGATAGCAACCGCCTCTTCAGCAACTGAAGGTGTATGCTCGCTGCGGCGAAATACATTCACAATATCTACTTTTTCAGGGATATCGGCAAGGGAAGCATAGCAATTCTCACCCAGTATCGTCTCTGCATTCGGGTTGACCGGAATAATTCGATAGCCTTTGGCCTGCAACGCTTGGGATACCATATAGGAAGTACGATCCGGCTTATCAGACAGACCTACAACTGCAATGATGTCGCTGTTCTCTAGAATCTGCTTAATTTCATCACGAGATGGATGTACATAGGCCATTTGGATACCCTCTTTGCTGCTTATTTGGTTACAGTTTCTATTCTACCCACTCTACGTTGGCACCAAGCGCCTTCAGATGATCGAAATAAATGGGATAGGATTTCGCCACATGATGGGCATCACGAATGCGAAGCGGCTTCACTGAGCGCAAGCCAACAATCGTGAGCGCCATAATAACACGGTGATCATAATGCGCATTAATCTCCACTCCGCCCTCTACACCTTCAGGACGGCCGTGAACAATAATTTCACTCTGTTTCTCTTCTACATTAGCGCCTGCTTTGCGCAGCTCGTTCAAATAATCTGTAATCCGATCACATTCCTTGTAGCGCAAATTCTCTACATTATAGAAACGGGAGGTTCCTTCTGCGAATACAGCTGCTGCAACCATAGCTAGTACGGCATCCGTAGCGAAATCACCGTCGAACTCAACGGCCTTCAGCTTCCCGTTCCCTTGGACGTGAACAATTCCATTCTCATGTGTAAGTGGAGCTTCCATCATTCGAAGAACGTCAACAATAGCGCGCTCCCCCTGCTTGCTCTTCTCTTCCAGACGATGCACGATGACGTCAGACTTCGTAACAGCAGCAGCGGCAAGAATAGCGGCCGAACCCGGATAATCGCCTTGTACGATATACGTCTTCGCATCATAGCTTTGGCCGCCTGGCACACGATAATGCATCAGATCCTCGCTTGTATGAATGACGATACCTGCCTGCTCAAGCACTTCAAGCGTTTGACCGACCACGACCTTCGACTTCAGATCATGCAGAACCTCAATCTCGCTATCCTCCTCAAGAAGCGGAGTTAGGAACAGCAGTGCGCTAAGGAACTGGGAGCTTACATTGCCCGACACTTGAATCTTGCCGCCTTTTGGCTTGCCGCCTTGAATGCGAATCGGCAGCTTGCCTTCATTATGCTCTATCTTCACACCCATTTGCTCAAGAGAGTCAATTAGGTCGTTATGCGGACGTTTCCCTAGAGAATCCGGATAACGGTTAATGAAGGTCACATCCGGGCATAGTGAAGCAATCGCCATTAGAAACCGCAGCACTGCGCCTGCATTGCCAACATCAAGCTGGTCAACTGCTTTCGGATGACGCCCGAAGCCAGTAATGACGATTTTCTCGTCGTCTTCTTCTACTGTCGCGCCTAAGTCACGGATACAACGACGCATCGCATCGCTGTCCTCGCTGTGTGCAGGATAATAGATCGTGCTTGTTCCTTCCGCCAGAGCAGCTACGAGCAGGTAACGAGTCGTATAGTTTTTGGAAGAAAGAGCCTGAATTTCGCCTTTGAGCGTGGGTGTTGGTGTTACGATAACATCCATAATGCAGCAAGTCCCCTTTATCTGTCTTGTATTGGATTGGATTAATAGCTTGGCATTCGTCATACCATGCCTTAGCGCTATATGCTAATGGTTATATAGTCGCTCAATAATAATGTCTGCTACTTGAGAAGGAGTAAGCGTCGTCGTGTCTAGTGCGAGATGCGCGAAATCATAGGCATGCTTGCGCTGCTCCATTATTCTAAGCACGTTGGCAGCAACATCGCCTTGCAGCAATGGCCTAGAACTATCCGACTTCACCCGTTCAATAATTTGATTAGCATCTGCGGTAAGAGATACGACTAAGCTATGGTCCAGCATCGCCTTGCGATTGCAATCAAGCAGGACAGCCCCGCCTCCTGTTGCAATGACGGCTTGCTCCTCAAGCTCGAGCAGAGAACAAATCACTCGGCTCTCAACCTCACGAAAGCCTGCTTCTCCGCCTGCTTCGAACAGGTCAGCAATTCGTTTCTGCTGACTTCGTTCAATTTCTTCATCGGAGTCGAATCGGGTCCAGCCCAGCTTATTCGCCAGAAGCTGACTAACGGTTGATTTGCCGGTTCCCATAAATCCTACTAATACGATCTTGGTGCTCGCTTGTTGTTCCAATGCACAGCGCCCCTACTATCATGATGTTTCAGTCCTGATTTTACACTTTTCCACAACATCATATCATTTTTTATTAGGAATGGGGTATAAAAAAGTTGCATATGCCGTATGGATGATAATGATGCTTTCATGTTGAAAAGGAGTGACTGAGAAATGAATGGTGAACATCATTCGCATGCTTCGAGCCCTACACATTCGCGGATAAGTCAGATTCTCAATCCTGACCACCCGTTATGCAGAGAAGATGTCGTATGGATGCTCGAATATATTAAAAAAAAGGTGGCTGACGAAGATCCAGCTTTACTGGACCTGTCGCAGCCACGCTTATTAAGAAACTTTCATTACTTCGCCGAAGCAGCTATGAGTCTAATCCATCGAAGACATTGCTCGGATCAGGAAGCAAGCCGTCTGCGCAGCTGGCTTATCGAAGCTGCATATGGCCTGTCTGAGTCGGAGATCGGCCCTCGAGGAAGAGACTAGCTCTTGTGGTACAGGTTCCCTTCTGGATTAAGATTGCATCCAGTTGAAGTGGAACGAACCTTCCTTGTCCACACGTTTGAACGTGTGTGCACCGAAGTAATCGCGCTGTGCTTGCAGCAGGTTAGCTGGCAGGCGCTCTGTACGGTAACTGTCGAAATAAGCAATTGCACTTGCGAATGCAGGAACCGGAACGCCGTTCGTTACAGCTGTTCCAATTACTTCACGCCATGCGCCTTGGTAAGATTCCACGATGTCCTTGAAGTAAGGATCAAGCAGAAGGTTGCGCAGGTTAGGATCGCGATCATAAGCGTCTTTGATGTTCTGCAGGAAGCGCGCACGGATAATGCAGCCGCCGCGGAAGATCATCGCGATATCGCCGTATTTCAGATCCCAGTTATATTCTTCGGAAGCTGCACGCATTTGAGCAAAGCCTTGTGCGTACGAGCAAATTTTACTTGCGAACAACGCTTTGCGTACGGATTCGATGAATGCCGCTCTGTCGCCTTGGAAAGGCGCTTTTGCAGGCCCGCTCAGCACTTTGCTTGCTGCGACGCGCTCTTCCTTCATTGCGGACAGGAAGCGTGTGAATACGGATTCTGTAATGATGGACAAAGGTACACCCAGATCAAGGGAGCTTTGGCTCGTCCATTTACCAGTACCTTTTTGGCCAGCGGAGTCAAGAATGACATCAACCATAGGCTTGCCGGTTTCTGGATCATATTTGGAGAAGATATCTGTAGTAATCTCGATCAGGTAGCTGTCAAGCTCGCCTTTGTTCCACTCGGAGAAGATGCTGTGAAGCTCTTCTGTGCTAACATCGAGAACGTTCTTGAGCAGGTCGTATGCTTCGCAAATGAGCTGCATATCGCCATACTCAATGCCGTTATGTACCATTTTCACATAGTGTCCTGCACCGTCTGGTCCGATATAAGTACAGCATGCATCGTCGCCAACTTTGGCAGAGATCGCTGTAAGAATGGGCTCAACCAATTTATAAGCGGATTCTTGGCCGCCTGGCATAATGGAAGGACCTTTCAAAGCGCCTTCTTCACCACCGGAAACGCCTGTCCCAATGAAGCGGATGCCTTGCTCTTCAAGCGCTTTGCTGCGACGCTGTGTGTCAGGGAAATATGCATTACCGCCATCGATAATGATGTCACCTTTATCCAGATGAGGCAAGAGGGAGTCGATAGTTGCATCTGTACCCGCTCCTGCTTGTACCATGATTAGAATTTTACGAGGAGACTCAAGGGATTGCACGAATTCTTCGATTGTATATGCAGGAACGAGATTTTTGCCAGCCGCTTCTTGAATAAGATCGTCTGTTTTCTCACGGGAACGGTTGTATACAGATACCGTAAACCCTCTGCTTTCAATATTAAGAGCCAAATTTTTGCCCATTACTGCTAAGCCGATAACGCCGATTTGCTGTTTTGACATCTGGTTCTTCCATCCTTCATGTTATATTTGGGTCCTCAATAGCTTAATATTACTCTTTTTGCTGTAAGAATAAAACTAGTTGAGAGGATAATGTCGCCATTCATCCATCAGTTTTATTGACCGCTTTAAAAAGTTTACCTTATATTGCATTGAAAAGCTAACCTAAGCGGCATAATTCATACAAATGACACCGGATTATAACAACAGCAAAAAAGCAGGAGTATCGTAAGGACACCCCCGCTCTAATTCGAACTCTCCATATAATAGTGACAAGGCAAGCGCCTACAATTCTAATTGAAGCATCTCTGCACGAAGCACCATCAGTCTTTCCTTCGATTCCGCCACCACTTCCTCGTTCTGCTGCTCTAGAGCCTCGAATAAGACGGATAATTCATAATCCAGCTCGTATCTTAGAACCGCAGCGCGCTCTTCCGCTCTCTTGGACTGAAAGGCTTTGATCATTTCTTCTATTGTTACGAATGGCTTCTTTTGATAAATAATCCGATGTTCCATACCGGACACCTCCACAAGTCGTATAATCTCACCGAACATAATGCTCTCAATGACGATTTGACGATCCTTGATGCGCTTGACCACCGCGTGGCCACGAGAGTCATTGATCAGCTTCTCAAGCAACTCCGACAGTTTTTCGTCCTTAATGATATAATCCCCGACGATTTTGTAGCGGCTTTTGATGCGCTGAAATCTCAGCTTAACGAGCTTGCGACCGGTACGAATAGAAATGAGAAACTGCCCCTCCGTCTCGCTCCAATACAAGGAGTACCCTTCCTGAATGAGATCACGGATGAGGTTTTGGATTTGCCGGCGGTCAAATCGCAGCTCCAAATTGCAGTATTCGACTTCGTAGCTCTTATTCACGGCAATCCCTCCCTTTTAGCCTTTTGACGAAATGTTCTGACAATTTGTTCTTATCCATATCTTATACTCCATCTTATGTTATGGCAACTTGGTTTATTGACTAATTTTCGCTTTACGGTCGTCTTAAACTGAAAAATAGGCCAAGTAACCCGGATAGCAGGGTACATTGACCTACCTTTTTTACTAGTTGAACGCTGGCTTCCTAATGAGCCTCCTATTATTCCTTCATACGCTCTGTTATAAATGACAGTACATCCTCTGCTGCTAAGGACTTCGCCTGATCTTCTGACCTCTCCTTCAGCTCAACAATCCCTTCACCCGCTTGCTTGCCTACAACGATACGCAGTGGAATACCGATCAGATCCGAATCCTTGAACTTGACGCCTGGACGCTCGTCCCTATCATCCAGAAGGACCTCAGTTCCCGCTTCCTGCAAGCTGGCGAGCAATCGTTCAGCCAGCTCCACTTGGGTCTGATCTTTCATAGAAACCGGAACGATGTGCACCTGATAGGGGGCAATGCGCTGTGGCCATACAATGCCATTGCTGTCATTCCGCTGTTCGAGCACGGCCGATAGCAGCCGTGATACGCCGATGCCATAGCAGCCCATTATGAAAGGCTGCTCCTTGCCTTCCGCATCCAAATAACGGGCGTTCATAGCCTCGCTATACTTGGTGCCAAGCTTGAACACATGCCCCACCTCAATGCCCCGGTAGAACTTCAAATGACCTTCCTGGCAGCGCGGACAGCAGTCCCCTTCCACCGCATTGCGTAGATCTGCTGCCTGTGCATGAGTGAAATGCTCGGCTGCGCGGACAGGTCTGACATGATAATCAGCTTCATTCGCGCCAGCAATTCCATCCTCCATTGACAGAACCGCATGATCTGCAACGATTGGTATTGAAAGCCCGATAGGGCCAGCAAATCCAACAACCGAGCCTGTTACCCTCTCAGTGGTCTCCTTATCTGCCAGCTCAACTGTCACTGCGCTTAGCACATGCTTCAGCTTAATTTCATTGACCTCATGATCCCCTCGCACTAATACGGCAACAGGACGGCCATCTGCTATATAAATAAGTGTTTTAATGAAATGGAGAGCCTCTATACCGAGTGCTTGCACCAGCTCGTCGATTTTTTTGAGACCTGGTGTGTGCAGCCTCTCAAGCTCAATATTTACAGCAGCAGTTCCCTGCCCAGCTGCGGCTTCCATACCATATTCTGCTTTCTCGATATTGGCTGCATAGCTGCACTTGTCACAAGCAGCGATCGTATCCTCGCCAATAGCTGCAAGAGCCATGAACTCGTGCGTGCCGCCTTCGCCTCCTATCGTTCCCGCATCAGCCTCTACAGCTCGATAATGCAATCCGATTCTCGTGAAGATTCGCTTATAGGCCTCGTACATTCGGTTATAGCTCTGGTGCAGCCCCTCCCAATCCGTATCGAAGGAATAGGCATCCTTCATTAGAAACTCCCTGCCTCGCAGCAGGCCGTAGCGTGGACGCCTCTCATCACGGAATTTAGTCTGGATCTGATACAGCGTTAGAGGCAGCTGCCGATAGGAACTGACTTCATTCCGAATGAGCCCGGTGATAACCTCCTCATGTGTCGGACCGAGAGCGAATTCACGATCATGCCTATCCCTAAGTCGGATCAGCTCAGGGCCGTACTCGTCATAACGTCCGGATTGCTGCCAGATCTCGGCCGGCTGCATTGCAGGCATGAGCAGCTCCTGCGCACCAGCTCGGTCCATTTCCTCACGCACGATATTTTCCAGCTTTCTTAGTACTCGCTTGCCTAATGGCAAATACGTATATATCCCCGCTGCAAGCTGTCTAATCAATCCCGCACGCAGCATAAGCTGATGGCTGACGGATTCCGCTTCCGATGGAGCTTCACGCATAGTTGGCATTAATAATTGGCTTTGTCGCATTCAGGTCCCCCCGATTATCATTATAAAAAAAATCGAGTAGGAGGGGGCGGTTAGCCCCCGACCTCTCACACCACCGTACGTACCGATCGGTATACGGCGGTTCATGTCATATTCCGCAAAGATTTGTATCTGTCCGTTAA
>NZ_JCAALS010000045.1:0-31038 GCF_059686975.1 Paenibacillus xinjiangensis
TGAAAATCCTCCTCTGAATGTTGTCTCGACAACCTCATTCTAACCGAGGATTTTCACTATGGCTCTCTTTTTTTGCCTATAGCTATTTACACAAGTATATGGACTCTACTCCCAACTAGAGCCTCTACCGCCCATAATGCTGACCTTTCTGCAACATTATCGCCCATCTGGGGCCTCTTCCGACCAGAATGCTGACCTTTCTGCAACATTATCGCCCAACTAGAGCCTCTACCGCCCATAATGCTGACCTTTGTGCAACATTATCACCCACTAGGCTACTTTGAGCCATAATGTTGCACTTGCTTGTTGCTACATTATGGCTCGGATTCGGCTACTTGGGGCCATAATGTTGCACTTTTTGCAGCATTCGGCTCAGGTTCGGCTACTCTCGTGCCATAACGCTGCTCTTCTTGCAGCATTTGGCTCGGATTCGGCTACTTGGAAGCGATAATGTTGCTCGCTATGCAGCATTCGGCTCGGTTTCGGCTACTTGGGAGCACCCATGCTTGCTGCAGCATTCAGCCCTTATCAAGCTAGTTAGCACCACCAACTACTTGAGGTCTGCTGTACCCTACAGCTCGACCATCGCTTTAATCACTTTCGACTCTGGCTTCAGCCAGGTGTCGAACTGCTCGATCATCTCACCGAATGGTGCGCGGTGTGTGATGAAGCTGTCTACGTCGATGCTGCCGCTGCGGACCGCGCCGATGACGTTGTCGAAATCCTCCATGGTGGCATTACGGCTGCCGAGCAGCGTCATTTCGCGTTTGTGGAACTCCGGATCATTGAACGTGATGTCGGCTTTTACAAGTCCAACGTAGACGAGCTTCCCACCATGTCCAACGAGCTCAAAGGCATTCATCATCGAACGAGCGTTGCCCGTGGCATCGAACACAACTGTAGGAAATTCTCCGTCAGTTAACGCTGCAAGCTTCTCCTTCGCATCATCCAGCGCATTGACCGTGTGATCCACCTTAGCCCATTCCTTGCAGTAAGCTAACCGCTCATCGTTAATATCCATCGCGATCACATTCGCGCCTGTATGCTTCGCAAAAGCCATTACCCCAAGGCCAATCGGCCCCGCTCCGATAACTAACGCTATCTCTCCCTCACGAAGATCAGAGCGCCGCACCGCGTGAGCCCCAATACTGAATGGCTCCAGCACTGCGGATTGATCCAGCGTCAGACCATTCGTCTTGATCAAGTGGCTGAGCGGAAGAGAGACAAGCTCTCTCATCCCACCATCGATATGGACGCCCAGCACCTTCATGTCTGTGCAGCAGTTCGTCTTACCATAGCGACAAGCAATGCATTGCCCACAGTGCATATATGGGATGACGCTAACCTGATCTCCAACCTCATATCCCGCCTCATTAGCACCGATCTGCTCTATGACTCCAGCCAACTCATGGCCTAGCACACGCGGATACGTAAAAAACGGCTGATTGCCTTTGTAGGCATGCATATCGGTACCACAAATTCCGATCCGGCGTATACGAATAATGGCTTCATCTGATGATGCCAGTACAGGTTCTTCCAGCTCAATAGCTCTCAGCTCATCGATGGTTTCACATATGATTCCTCTCATCCCACCGAGCTCCCTTTATTAATTACCGTATTATATTCCGCTACCCCGCTCACCCATGTCTCATTATGAACGGGCTCCAGTATAGCCAGCACCTCAGCAAGCAGGTGCTCATCAATCGGCTCATCCGTCCACTCCGCATTGCGGCGAATATTATCGGGGTTAGCCGTACTTACGAGTGTCGTCGGAATTCGTTCATTCGCTGTAGAATACTGCACCGCCAGCTTCGCGATTTCCGTGCCCCGGCTGGCGCAGTGCTGAGCCGCCTGCATCGAGAGCTCCTTAAGCCGCGCGCTGGCAGGATGCCAATCCGGTGTTCCTCTTGTACCCAGCAGCCCCATCGACAACGGCGAAGCATTCACAAGTCCTACACCTTGCTTCTCTGTAAGAGGAAGCAGCTCGAGCAGTGACGTATCATTTAAGGAGTAATGGCAATAGGATAAAATCACTTCAATATCCGAATTCGGAAGCCATTTCTCGAATAATTCCAGCGGTAAGCCTGAGATACCGAAGTATCGGATCTTCCCTTGCTCCTTCAGCTTCTGCAGCGCTGGGATCGCTTCCTGCGCCTGCATAGGAGTGACGAACTCCAAATCATGCAGGAACATCAGGTCTATATAATCTGTATTTAACCGCACCAGACTTTCTTCCAGGCTTGCAATGATCCGCGCTTCGGAGAAATCGAACGATGCCTCACCGTAGCGGCCCGCCTTAGTGGATAGCAGGAACTTGTCACGCGGCAGCTCGCGCACAGCTTTTCCAAGGACAGTCTCTGCTTTGGTCTGACCGTAATAGGGTGATACATCGATATAGTTAATGCCTGCGTCGATGGCGGTATGGACGGTTCGGATCGCCTCAGCCTCATTCGTCTCGCGGAATACCGATCCCAGCGAGGATGCTCCGAAGCTAAGCACCGACACATCCAGCCCCGTATTGCCCAGCTTTCTATATTTCACGCTAATCTCTCCTCATAGTGCTCAATAAATCCCACAGTTATCCATTACCTTGGCTCTTCCTTCATGCACTACAATATTACCCCATCCTTGAAAATCGCAATTTCCTTGAAGCCGTTGCGTTCATTGTTCGTCTGTATGTCTCCCGATGCCAGACGGATCAGCTGATCCCACAGCTCGTCGGTCATCTCATTCATGCTCTTATCCTCCAGCAGCTGACCAGCATTGAAGTCAATCCAATTCTTCTTGCGCTGGGCCAGCTCACTGTTCGTAGCAATCTTCACCGTTGGTACTGGCCCGCCGAACGGCGTTCCTCTTCCCGTTGTGAATAATACAATATGGGCGCCGCCTGCCGATAGAGCCGTTACAGATACAAGATCATTGCCCGGAGCCTCGAGCAGATTAAGCCCTGTATGCGTCACGCGCTGACCATAAGGAACGACGTCCGTAACGACCGCATGACCACCCTTTTGCGTGCAGCCGAGCGACTTCTCCTCCAGCGTACTGATACCGCCAGCCTTATTGCCCGGAGAAGGATTCTCGTAGATTTCTTGATCATGACGGATAAAATATTGCTTAAAATCATTAATCAGATGAACGATTTTGCCGAATACCTGCTCATTCTCCGCGCGGTTCATGAGTATCGTCTCCGCTCCGAACATCTCTGGAACCTCAGTCAGTATCGCCGTTCCTCCAGCCTCAATCAGCCGATCCGATACGGTACCGACAAGCGGATTCGCTGTTATGCCGGACAGTCCATCAGATCCGCCGCATTTCAGTCCCAGCTTCAGCTTCGACACAGGCACAGGCTCACGCTTGAACTTCTCGGCATACTCGACCAGCTCCTCTATAAGCTCAAGAGACGCCTCCAGCTCATCCTCAACCTCCTGCGATTTCAGAAACTTCACTCGATCCGGATTGTAATCCCCGATTGCCTCCTTGAAGGAGTCGATCTGGTTGTTCTCACAGCCAAGCCCCATTACAAGCACGCCTGCCGCATTCGGATGATTAACGAGCGAGGCAAGCAGCTTCTGCGTATGCGTCAGGTCATCTCCGAGCTGCGAGCAGCCGAACGGATGGGCAAAATGATATACCCCTTCCACACGCCCCGCGTACAGCTTATCCGCTTGCTTCGCTACGATCTCACAGGTTTTATTAATGCAGCCTACCGTATTAATGACCCAGATCTCGTTGCGAATACCGACTTCTCCATTGTCTCTTACATAGCCCTGAAAGGTCTGTGCGCGAGCACCTGCCGAAGGAAGCACCTCTTGTACCGCTGTCGGCTCGAACGAATAATCCACGAAGCCCTTCAGCCCTGTGCCCAGGTTATGCGTATGCACCCAGCTGCCTGCCTCAATGGCTGTCTTAGCTACTCCGATGGAATAGCCGAATTTCAACACATGGCTGCCTTCTGCGATAGGAGAAGCTGCTATTTTGTGACCCTTCGGTACATCCTCTAGCAGCTCAAGCTCCCTATTGCCTTCTAATAGCAGGCGGTCGCCCTTGTGCAGCGGAGCTAACGATATGACGACATGGTCCTGCTCATGCAATCGAATCCAGTTGTTCATGCCAGCTCTCTCTCCATTTCCGTCAAATACTCAGCCACTGCTTCCGCGAGCCCTTCCACCTTGGACAAATCCTGTCCCCATACCTCATGAAGCGCGAGCAACCTTGACGCGGTATCCCTTCCAGACTCCCTGCTAGCCATTGCCTGTGCCCAAGCTGCTTCCAACGCCTCAAGTGCAGCCGCATCATCACGAACGATATATATGCTGCCGTTCAGATCAACGCCTTCATAGCTATCGCCTGTTCGTGTCACCTTATAATAACGAAGCAGTCCCGCGAAGCCTCGTACTAATCGAGCCGGCATCGGCTGTCCATTCTCTGCATAATACAGCAAGGATGGCAGCAGCCTTACCTTGAATTTACTAATGCTGTTCATTGCAATATCGCTGAGACGGTGACGAATGAACGGATTCAAGAACCGCTCATATACCGCTGCGGCATAATCCTTCAGCTCCTCCGCTGGCAATGGCAGTGTTGGAATAATCTCCTCTTCCACTGCTGCGCGAATGAATGCGCCCAGCTCCTCATGCTCCATCACTTCACGCACTTGCTCTATGCCATGAACGAGTGCAAGAGGCGTCATCAGCGTATGAGCACCATTGAGAATACGAACCTTGCGCAGTTGGAAGGGCTTAAGCTCCTTCACCCAGTGCACATTAAGTCCAGCCTTAGCAAGCGGCAGCCTCTCACCCAGCTCTGGCTCAGCTTCAATCGCCCAGAAGTGGTAGGGCTCCGCCGTGCTCAGGCTGGCATCCGTGTAGCCCCACTCCTCGAACCACTGCTCCGCCTGCGCTTGATCGGGATAACCCGTTACAATACGATCAACCAGGGAATTGAGGAAGCGGTTATGCTCATTCACCCACGTCACGAATGCATCCGGCAGTTCCCAATCCTCACTGTACTTCAGCACGCATGCCTTAAGCTCATCGCCGTTACGCTCCAGCAGCTCGCATGGCAAGCAGATCAGTCCACGCTCTGCGTCGCCTTCGAAAGCCAGAAAGCGGCGGTACAGCAAATAAGTAAGCTTGCCTGGGAATGATTCGATCGGCTGTCCTTCGACAAGCGCCTCTGGTCGATAGGCTAAGCCCGCTTCCGTCGTATTCGATATAACGAACTGCAAATCCGGTGATTCTGCCAATGCAATAAACGTCTCCCAATTCGAATAAGGATCGAATGCTTGCTTGAACACCGATATGATTTCCTTGCGCTGGGCGCGCGTACCATTCTCGAGTCCTCTAATAACGAGCGTATATAGACCATCCTGCGCCGCAAGCGAATCGATCTTCGGCTTGCCGCCTCGACGTGGCTGTGTGACAGCAATACTTCCCGAATACAACCCCTGCTTCCGGCATTCCTGCAGCATCCAATCAAAGAATCCACGCAGGAAGTTGCCTTCTCCAATCTGCAATATCGTAATTGGACTTGCCTGTATGGCTTCATATTGCTCGTGATCTGCACCGTTCAACACAGAATGATTCAATGTATTTAGCATTTATAAAACTCCTTCGCATTTAGTCCGAATAACCGCTCTCTATCTGCTTCGCTATAGTCCTCTGGCAATGCCTTAATCAATACATCCACAACCTGGTCATAGCTTGCAGCAAGCAGACAGACCGGCCAATCACTGCCGAACATGACCCGCTCCGTCCCGAATTGCTCCAATACGTGACGAATATACGGTACACAATGCTCCGGCTTCCACGCATCATGATCCGCTTCCGTAACCATGCCTGACAGCTTGCAATAGATTTGCTTATGGCCCGCTATCTCTGCCATTTGGCTGCGCCATGGCTCCAGCATGCCTGCCGCGATTCGCGGCTTGGCTATATGGTCAACAACGCCGCGCAGGTTCGGCACTTGATCAAGCAGCTCGACGACTGCGCCCAGCTGATGGGAGACAACCAGCAGATCAACGGGGATGTCCCGCTCCGCATATAGCTTCAAGGCTTCAATGAAATAAGGCTCCAACACTTCCTTCGCGTCAGGCATTTCCTGAATCATCGCCCGGAAGCCAACAAGCTTCGGATGAGCACGGAAGCGCTCGTAATGGGAATAGTGGTGCGGGTCCTTCAGGTCCAGCCATGCGACAACACCTGCTATCGTATCCGATTGCTCGCTTAGCGCAAGCAAATATTCGGTTTCATCAAGCGTGGGAGCAGCCTGCACCACAATCGTCTTCTGTATCCCATGCTTATCGAGATACGGCCTTAAGTCCTCTGGCAGATAATCACGGTAGAGCACCGGTAACTCCGGAGTAATCCAACCGTAATCACCACGCTCGATTGACCAGTAATGCTGATGTGCATCCATTCTCATCCATGCCAGTCCCTTCATGTCAGCGTTTTCACTATTCTCAAATTTGATTGGCCTACAGGAGTCTATTCCATTGCGATGCTTCTCTTTATCTCTTATTATAAAGACAATAATGAATTTAAAAATAGCGTAATCCTGCATATATATACTCTATTTTGATCTCATACACCCATACATTAGCTCATCATCTGTATCGCTAAGGAGGCTGCCCTATGAAACCTTTCCGCAAGCCGTTCGACTTCAGCTCCCCGTTCCCATTCGACTGCAATTACAGAGATAAGAAGCATTGGCAGACCGAGCTGCCGGACCATCTCCATGACTGGTACGAAATGGTCTACATCTATGAAGGGAAAGGCACCTTCTTCATCGATCAGACCTTCTACGATATGAAGCGCGGCGACCTGTTCCTTATTCCAGGCAATACGATCCACCGCTCACTCCCTGACAAAATAGAGCCGGTTACATCGACGGCCATCTTCTTCAGCGCTATTGTCGTCCAGACAGCATCATTAGGGGATTCCTTCTCCTACTTGCGCTGCTTCGAGCATGCCAAGCAGCACAAGAGCTACAAGCTCGAGCCAGCCCATCACGAGCAAGCGAGGCTCGAGAGCCTTATCGAGGAGCTTCAGCGGGAGCGGCAGGAGCAGCAGCCTGGCTATCGTCAGGCCGTACTGCTGCAGCTTGAGCAGATCCTATTGCTGCTGAACCGCAGCATCATCCCTAGCAACTCTATGAATCATGATGCTTCCAGCTCAGAAGCCTCTTTAATTGGACCACAGTGGATGCGCAGCATTCTGCTCCATATTGATCAGCAGCCGGAAGCGCCGCTCGGCTTGTCAGCTCTTGCCCAGATGGCAGCCGTTACTCCTGCTCATTTCTCCCGCGTCTTCAAGCAGCTGACGGGCATGAACGTGACCGAATACGTCACGCTGAAGCGGATCATTCGGGCGAAGGAGCTGCTGTTGGCAAGCGACGTGAGCATTCGACTAATAGCCGATGAGTGCGGCTTCGAGAGCCTGCCTCATTTTCACCGCATGTTCAAGAAATTCACCGGTATGACCCCTGCCGCCTATAAAAGAAGCACAACGTGATAAATCGCTCGGAGCATCTGCCGCTTCAGCCTGTCTCTCCTTCGCATACGTTGTATGATCCGTTGCAAAGAAGGAGGTAACCTTGTGCTCCACTCGAATGTAAAGACTTATAAATATCGTGTTGGCCTTAACAATTTCATAGTCATTAATATCTATCAGACTGCTACCGCCACTTCTACACAAGGAAATGTGCTTGCCAGCAACGCCGTCAACGTTCAAATTGCCAAAGGCAAGCAGCACCGCCGTCGTCGTTAGCCTTAATCTCTTATTTAACTATAAGAGATAAGGAGGTGATTGCTATGAGTCGTAAATCTTCCAACAAAAACGTTGTGAAATGGGGAAATGGTAAAACCAACATCCGCGTCGGACAATCTGCCAATGCTCTTATTGGTCAAGGCGGTAACGCGTTTGCCATTAACGCTTCAGAGATTGGTGTTGTTCGCATTCGTCCAGGACAGCAGCAGTAACACGCAGCAAAGCTCGCAGCCAGTGGTATACCTACCACTAGTGCGAGCTCTCTTTTTGTTCATACCAATCTTTAAGCGCGCCTGCCGATCATCCTGACACCATGCCATACCACGTACATCACGCTCGTCACCACCATCATATCGAAGCAGACATTGAACAGGAACAAATGCTTGCCAAGATCAGCCTCCCCGTCCCCTAGCAGCGGAATGGCGAAGCCGAACATGCCCACGAGTGCGACAGCGAGCAGCGTCTCGAGATACATACGCGTTCTTAGTGAGCGCGTCCGCACATAATGAACAGCAAGCACGAGGATATAGGCTGCGAAGAATAGGGCAACCAGCCATAGCTCACGCGGAATGTGCATGTTCTTGAACTGGCTCCAGGTCGAATAGGCATAGCTGACAGCACCGTACTTATTCCCCTCAGTTTGATCATAGCTCCCCAGATAATAAGGGCGAATGCTCATCCCATTGTCCGCGGCCCGCTCCAGCTTGTCGATAAACCGCTGAGGATGCTTTGCATAATACAGCAGCACATCCTTATGACTAAGCTCTCCGAGCGCTTCTACGATGCGCGGATCATTTTGCTTTATAACCGTATCCTTCTGAAAATAATTCGTGCCCGCATTCACCTTGAATGCCTCCGGCAGGCCCAGCTCCCTCAAATCCCTTGCAGGATCCGGCGAATCCTTCAATATACCGAAGAATACCGTCTGATATAGATTAATCTGCTTCAGCTCGCGCGGTGCTCCAGCATACATCCCTACCGTTGTTAGCAGCAGCACCGCCGACCAGATGAGAATGGATTTCCGCCAAGGTTGATCACTCCGAATCTGCCATAATCGCAAGCCAAGTACTATAATGACTAGACCAATAGGCGCGTTCTGCAGCTTAGTAGCGATGAGGCACATGCTGGATAGATAGAAAGCAGTTAGCAGCCACCTCGTTGGATGATCGCTTCTTATAATAGCTAGTGCCAGCCCGAAGGTCAGCAGCATGAAAATTAATGTAATCGCCTCTCCGAAAAAAGAATTGAAATAGGCGGCATAGCCCACATCCAGGAATACGAGAGACAAGCTGACAACCAGTACGGTGTTGAATACAATTGAGCTTCTTTTATTGAATCGAACGATGCAGTAGAGGGCTGCCAGCAGTAGAATGGTATACAGAAATGAGAGCACGCGGATATCGAATAGCTGCGAGTTAAGCACTCTGCCGATCATCCCTGCTAAGAAGACAATCAAGAGCTGAGAGGATACATAGCCCCCTAGACCGATTGGACCATAGCCGTATGTCGTGTGTGCATATCCAAAATAACGGTCACGATACGATTCCTCGCTATCGCTATACTCGATGCCGCCCACAATCATTATTCGGGAGAAATCCCCATTATCAGCTACTCCAATAAGCGGTTTAACGAATAATAAAGCCCCTAGCACGACAGCTGCAATAATCAGAATGAGGATCTCACTCCGAGCCACTCTGGCAATCCGGTTCAATGGACAATCTCCTCCCTAACTCCTCTTCTATGGCAAAAAAGACAGAGGCAGCTCTTAACTCCGCGAAGTTAATACCGCCTCTGTCTCTTTCTAACTCTATCTATCTTTAGTATTACCCGCCGTACAATCGCATAAACAGGATGCCAGCGAACGCAGTCGCAATGCCTGCTGTCTCAAGCCTTGTGAATTTTTCTTTGACGACGAACCGTGTATAGAGCAGCACGAGCAGCACATTCAGCGCTGTAACCGCCGAGACGAGTCCCGTCTTGCCCAGATCGAATGCGGTGATGATCATCATCATCCCGACTGCATTGGTGATGCCGACCCCCAAGCCCGTCACGAACGTTCGCTTCCCACTCCAGCTAACCTTCACAGCTCGCTTGCTAACCCCCGAGACAGAAGCTACCTGTTCCGGTTCCGAGTAGCCGCCAGCGGCTGCCATTGGCACATTCACTGCTGCCCGTTCTGCCCTGATATCCTTCAGCCACCATATGCCGAAGCATAAGGAGCCCATCGCGAACATGCATACTAATGTAGGGAAAAGCGCTGCTCCCTCCATCGTCGTCCATTTGCTCGACAGATCATTGCCCGCGAACAGCAGCATAGCGAGCAGTCCCCACTCGGCACCTTGCAGATTAGACAGGGATAGGTCATTCGAGTAACGTACGAGTAATATACCAACAACAATGACGATAAAAGCAGCCAGCTGCATCATATTCAGACTCTCACCCCATAAGCCGTACGCTACAACAACGACGATTACGGATGGGAGTGCGGTCAATATGGCAACAAGTGAAGCCTTGCCAACCGCGAAGCCCTTGAACATGCTCGCATTGGCACCGAAGGAGAACAGCCCCATTTGCAGTCCAATGAGTGCTGGCAGCGACCATTCCTGCCCCGTTACAAGCGTCCCCACCAAGCAGATGACTGCCCCTGAGAAGAAAGTTCCGCATAGCAGCGCATTGCGGTTAAGCTGCTGCTGGCTGGTCCAATGATAGAGAATTCCTCTTAGACCGAAGCAGCTTGCCGCAAGCACAGAAAATATTAGCCACATGTTGATAAGTCTCCTGTCATGATCTGTAGAATGATTCAAACATCCTTAATCATGACAGCAGTTGCTGCCGCTGTAAATAATAATCCCTCACATTCGATGCCCATCCGCGCCTATTGCTGATTCATGACAAGCGGTCGCAGTATTCATGCATCGCATCACGCAGGAATGCAGCGAGCCCTGCTTGGTATTTATCAATATTTTTCGTAAAGCGGGGATCATTCACATACAAATCGCCGAGGCCGCGAAAAATATCCGGTGTACAGTCATAGTAGCTGCTCGTAATATGGCTGCACAGATCACTTGCCGCCTGCTGCGCCCCTTCAGAGGCTGGCCCCTGAGGCATCGCTGCGATCATTCGGGTGTATATATCCTCAAGCTCCTCCTTGATTCGCTTCCAATCCTCTTCCTTGTAGCCTGCTGTCCTGCGCTGCGACTGTACATAGGCATCCGTAGCACCGTATTTCTCCCGCGTCTCCTGCTCAACCTTCTTCTGATGCTCCTTGATTTCCTTCATATCGAAGGGTTCGAACATCTCCTGCTTCGTCATCGCTCTTCCTCCTTCAATGGATACAATCGTCTGTTCCACAGATTGAATAATGTTCTCGAGGCGGCGTTTTTTCTCCACGAGCAGCTGCTTATGGGTCTCCAGCGCGGTCTTGCGGTCGAACCTCGGATTGTCCAGAATGCTCTTGATCTCCTCCAGCGAGAAATCCAGCTCCTTGAAAAAAAGAATTTGCTGCAGTCTGGCGAAGTCCTCCTCGCTGTACAGCCTATAGCCGTTCTCTCCCACCTGAGCCGGTTTCAAAAGTCCAATTCTGTCGTAATAATGAAGTGTACGTACACTAACACCTGCAAGCTTTGCCGCTTCTTTCACTTTGACCACCGTGGTCACCTCCTCTACCCTCATGCTAAACGATGACGCTGCGTCAGAGTCAATATGCTAATTCCTACCTACCCTAAGAACTAGGCCCTTGTGTGGATAAAGAAATAAACAGCCTTGTGGATAAATTGTAAATATCCGCATGAAATTTGAGGATAACTTATGTTGATAATGTGTATAACTCTGTGGATATGTATGTATAAGTGGGCTAGGCATGGCTTCAGACCTATTCCAATTCTTGCATAATTACAACATTTTGCCCGCTTCTGCACTGGATACATCTCTATAAACAAAGCAAAAACCTGGCCGCTGCGCCGCTGCGGTCAGGTTTTTGCTTTGATGAATGAGTTACTGCTCACTGCGAATCGGGAGCCATCGTAGAATGTTCTGAATGTGCGTGTCCCAATATCCCCATTCATGATCGCCTGGGCCTTCATCATAGGTCAGCTCAAGCTCTGTCTGGAGACAAGCATCGCGGAATGTCACATTATCTTCATAAAGGAAGTCATCGGTTCCACAGCACTGGTAGAGCAGCGGCTTGGGACCGGATGACTCTGCCTGCTGCTTCAAGAGCCATAGCAGATCATTCGGAGTACCCGCGATTTCTTCCTCGCCATAAATATGCTTGAACAACCTCCTGCTGCCTTCATCAGCATTAGCACTGTGATGGAGGTGCCCAATATCGAGTGCACCTGACAAGCTGGCTGCTGCCGCGAACCGCTCAGGATAGCTAAGTGCCCATTTGAATGCGCCATAGCCTCCCATCGACAAGCCCGCTACGAAGTTGTCTTCTCTATCCGCCGATAACGGGAAGAATGAACGAGCAACAGCAGGAAGCTCCTCCGTCAAGAAAGTCCAGTATTGATCGCCATAGGCCATATCGGTATAGAAGCTTTTATGTACATTAGGCATCACAATCGCTAGTCCCATCGAAGCAGCATAACGTTCAATGGACGTTCTGCGCAGCCAGATTGTATGGTCATCAGACAGACCATGGAGCAAATACAAGGTTGGATGGCGTCCATCACGCCCCAGACCGCTCATCCCGATCTGCGAGGATGTCTGTTGTGGAAGAATAACCGTCATTGACGTACTAATGCCCAGCACTTCTGAGAAAAAGTCGCATTGTATTAAAGCCATCTAATCACTCCCTAGATTATTTTATGAATGATGATGTTGCTCCTCTAATTGTATCCGCTTTCTCTCCATAATGCACTCCTTGTCCTCCAATCCTTCATTCTTGTTAATAAACATAAAATAATTCCAAATGAAACTATTTGAAGCGTATAATCGTAAGTAATGGGAATAAACTAGAATGAAATTTAGGAGGCTTACCTTATGTCAATTTTCAAAAGATTGCGTGACCTCACCTTGTCGAATGTGTACTCTCTGATTGAGAAAGCGGAGGATCCGATTAAATTGACAGATCAATATATCCGCGACATGCAAGAGGATCTGGAGGACGCAGAAAAAGCAGTTGCCGCACAAATTGCGCTTGAGAAAAAATTCAAGCAGCTGTATGAAGAGCAAGCACAGCTTGTAGAGAAACGTACCGAGCAAGCACACATCGCTGCTCAAGCACAGAATATTGATCTAGCCCGCCGTGCCCTTGAGGAGAAGAATGCTGCCGAATCGAAAGCAGCTGAGTACAAAACAAGCTTCGACCAGAACAAGGCTCTAGCCGACAACCTTCGTGAGAAGCTCGCCGAAATGCGCAAGCAGCTGACTGAGATGAAGAACAAACGCGAGACGCTCGTTGCTCGCTACAACGCAGCCAAAGCACAAGAGCAGATCAACAAGTCGATGGCTGGCTTCGGATCAGATACGGCAAGCGCTGGACTGAAACGCATGGAAGACAAGATGCTGCAAGCTGAAGCTCGCGCAGAAGCAAGCAACGAGCTCTTAGGCTCCAAAGGCAAATCACTGGATGATGAATTCGCTGCTCTTGGCAAGGATAAAGCGGTAGAGGATGAGCTCGCTGCCCTGCTTAAGCAGTACGAGAAAAAAGAATAACGTTACAGCTTACGACTAACAAGACGAACGGCTGCGGCCTTCGTCCCAACCGCCGGCGTGACAATTGGACATCCAATTGCAGCGTCGGCGATTTTGTACTTATTTTAGGGATATCGGGGGAGCCATTGTATGACTTGGACGGATTTGCTGCAAATTCCAGTGTGGACCGGCGCAGGCGCACTGCTGCTGTTTATTCTGATGTATCTAGACTCTTTAACGACCAAATATCATGATTTCCAAGAAATGAAGGATGGCAATACCGCGGTAACGACAAGGTTCGTAATGAAGCTTGGCGCACAAGCGTTCATTTTAGCACAATCGATTGTACAATCCACTTACATGTGGGAAGCGCTCTTGTTCTCCGTTGTATCCTTCATTACTTTAGTTGTTGTCGAGGCGATTTTCCGACTCATATTCTCAGCTGCCGCGGGCATTAAGCTCGAACAAGGCATCCATAAAGGCAAGATCGGCTATGCACTAATTGCAGGTGCCCTGCATATCGCAGGCGCCCTCATTATCGGAGCAGTCTAAGAACGCGTATGAACAAAGGAGTCTAACGAATGAGCATATTCAAACGAATCAAAAATATATTAGCTAAGCCAGAGCCTGTCAAGGTGGAGAAAAGCATTTTGTCACTGACTGCGGGCGATGTATGCGAAGTGTCACTCGTTACGTATCAAGTAACCGGACGAACACAGAATCGCAGCCGCAATGCGGTTGTACTGACGCTGCAAGATGGTACGGATATCAAATACTTGGTCATTGAGGAAAGAGAAAGAACGGTGTATGCCTTGTACGAGCCTATCGATGGCCGTCTCGACACGTTCGATGAAGTGCCGACAACCCTCGATTTCGATGACCGTGCTTACCATATGGAGGAGAACTACTCCGGCATGATTACCGCGAGCGGCAAAACCCCCTTCATGCAAGGCGGAGAGCAGCATGTATGGCAGTATCAGTCCGATGATATGCGCCTGCTGCGTATCGAGTGGCAGGATGGCCGCTTCATGCTCTATGTAGGTGAATCGGTATTGCCCGCAGATGTGCAAGTACTGCGGGGCGCATAAGGCATTAGCCCGTGACAGTAGTAAGCATACGTGGTTTTGCTACGCAAATTATGCTTTCGAAGCAATTTTTGCTACCGCAAAAATTGAGTTTACGCTTACGAGGTAATTTTTGCAACGCAAAAACGGGGGTTATGCTTACGAGGCAATTTTTGCTACCGCAAAAATTTTAGGAGGAGCACATGGCTAAAAAGTGGTGGCTTCATAGCATCAAGATTATTGTTATATTAAGCTTTATCGTTCCTCTTCTCGCTGCTTGTGCAGTATCCGATACGGTCAAGGAGGATTATCCGCTTGAATCGGTTAACGGCTCGGGCAACGAGACATCCTATGTCTACCGTGCAGTCGGACAGACCGTACCGGAAGTCGCGAACCAGCTTATCGAGAAGAAACAGCCACAGCAGCAATCGGAGGAAAGCACGGAGCGCATGTTCCTCGTCTACTCCGACGAAATCATTCATGTTCAGCAAGCCGAGGATGACCCCGCAGATACGTTAATCGAGGTCGACTCCAAGGAGTATGTTCGTCAGAATTACAGCAGCAGCTTCCTTCAAGCCTACTTGCTCGCCAGCTTGCTGGATGATCTATTCGATAATGGCAGATACGGCAAGGGCAGCTATCGCGGTTACAATTCCAAGGACGTATATAAGCCATCTGGTACTTACCGTGCTCCAACCGTCGAAGACAAGAAAAAAGCTCCACCAATGACTGTGAACCGAACGGGATCGATATTCAAACGTGCCAAGAATGCAGACTCCGCAGCAGGTGGCAGTGGCGGCAATTCCTCCTCCGGCTCGAAGGGCAGTATCACTAGTGGTGAGAAAGAGAACAAGAAGTCCGGCTCTGTCTTCAAGAAGCCGAAGAAGACCGTTCCCAAAATCCGCAAAGGCTCCGGTCGCATTACACGAAGACGATGACTGAGTTTACACAACAGCCCCCCACTATTCGCAGCTGTGCGATTGGTGGGGTTTTTTTATGTATACATACAATAGTCTAGGGACGAGTTCCTCTTACATCTATGCTACTCGCTCTTCATACCGATCTGAGGCTGTTTTTGAGCTTATTGCACCTCTTGGTGCGTCAAACCAACCATCTTAGGTCGTTTTCAGCCTTATTGCTGGGTTCGCGCTCCCCAAACTAGCTACTTCCACCAATCTAAGGTCGTTTTTCAGCTTATTCCACCCGTATGAGCACCAAACCAACCATCTAAGGTCGTTTTCAGGCTTAGTGCTGGGTTCGTGCTCCGCAAACTAGCTACCCCCACCATCTTAGGTCGTTTTTGAGCTTAATCCACCCTTTGGAGCACCAAACCATCCATCTAAGTTCGTTTTCAGGCTTATTGCTGGGTCTAAGCTCCCCAAACTAGCTACTTCCAACCATCTAAGGCTGTTTTTGAGCTTATTCCACCTTTTGGTGCGCCAAATCATCCATCTTAGGTCGTTTTTGAGCTTAATCCACCCTTTGGTGCACCAAACCATCCATCTAAGGTCGTTTTCAGCCTTAATGCTGGTTCGCGCTCCCCAAACTAGCTGAATCAGCATTTAGCATGGTGTGTTCTGGCATAGAATCGGCTGACACAGCACACGTCTGTTAGTCCACTGTTACACCTATGACCCTATAGTTAACAGTACCGTCACATGAATGGCATGCATGCCCATATATTAGAGTAACAACCATTTGAGCAATCAAGGAGCATGATGCCATGATGAGAAGCAGGGCGCGCAAGGTAGCGATTGTCGGAATCGGTCAGGTAGGCTCAAGCTGTGCCTATTCTCTTATCAATCAGTCGATATGCGATGAGATCATGCTGATTGATCGGACACCGGATCGTGCCTATGCACAGGCGCTCGATCTGTCGCATGGCATGGAGTTCATCCATTCCCGCACCAAAATCTATACAGGTACCTACGAGCAATGCTCAGATATAGATGTCGTCATCCTGAGCGCTGGCGCGTATCCGAAAAACGGTCATAATCGGATGGATGTTCTGGATACCGTAATGGACATCTATGAGCAAATGATTCCGCGAATTATGCAGAGCGGCTTCGGCGGTATTTTTCTGGCGGCCTCTAATCCTGTAGACATCGTCACCTATATCGTATGGCAGCTATCTGGACTGCCTCGCAGTCATGTGATTGGCACCGGTACCTCCATTGATTCCTCCCGTCTCAAAACATTGCTGTCTGAGCATTTTCCCGTCGACACGCGCAGCGTTCAGGGCTATGTGCTCGGCGAGCACGGAGAGTCGCAATTCCCCGCATGGTCGCATGTTACAATCGGCGGCAAGCCGATCCTCGATATTCTAGCGCAGCACCCCGTTCGATTCGGGCATTTGAAGCTGGAGGATATTGCGCTGCAAACGAAAAACGCCGGCTGGGAAATCTACACACGCAAAGGCTCCACCCACTACGGAATCGGCAACGCACTCGCCTACATTACCCGTTCTATTCTCAATGATGAGCATCGAATCATCGCTGTATCCTCTGTTCTTGAGCAAGAATATGGGCAAACCCACGTAGCTGCTGGCGTGCCAGCTATCATCACTCGCAGTGGCATTAAGGAAATTGTAGAGCTGAACCTCTCCCCTAACGAGCAGCAGCAAATGGACCATTCATGCTCAATTATTCGCGAGGCTATTGCCCTCATCGCACCCAAATAGCTCCCTCACTGCACATGGCTCGGCACAGCTTTCCATCTGCCTTATGTGATACACTAGACGAAAAGGACTTGCTATAGGAGAGAACTTCTTATGACCATTCATATCATGACGGACATACAGCTTGAAGAGGCCATTGCTAGCGGTCAGACACTGCTCGTGCTCTACCGTACCAGCTTCTGCAACGCATGCGGGCACATTGAAAGCAGGCTGCAAGACCTTCTTCCAGCATTAGCTGCTGACATGAATATTGCCGCCATTTATATCGATTTCTATGCAGGCGCAGCAGCCCCGCTGGAAATCAGCTCGTCGCCCACTCTTGTTCTGTATGAAGGCGGCAAGCCGCTCAGCACAATGCGCGGCTTCGAGGCTTCTAACGCCTTTCTTACGATTCTAAGCACGCGGGGAAGATAATAGATTGATTTTTCGCTCCATTTCATTTATTATTGCTGGAATAACATCGAGGAACGGGATAGTAACCTTATTCATGCATGAGCAGCGAGCCGGGGCGGTGAAAGCCGGTGATGTCGGATGAGGCGAAGAGGACCCGGGAGATGACTTGCTGAAGGAGACCCTTCTTAGGAAGCGTTCACTAGGCATGTCCGGTTCAGCACCGTTACAACGGCGAGATACCTATCCAGCCCTTACCGGCTTAATGGGTAACAAGAGTGGTACCACGGGCATTCAACCCCGTCTCTTCATAGAGACGGGGTTTTTCTGTTGTTTTTCAAACCTGAAGGAGGCATATCTCTTATGTTAATGAAAATGGTCGCACAGCAACTAGCTGCAGCTGTCAATCTAACGGAAGAAGCTATTATTCATGTGCTGGAATTCCCACCAAATGAAGAGCTGGGAGATGTGGCTTTCCCCTGCTATATTTTATCCAAGGAGCTGAAGCAAAGCCCCAACAGTATTGCCGAGAAGCTTGCCGCAGCGCTCATAAGCGAGGATTGGCACGCTACAGCAGCAGGGCCTTATGTCAATTTCCGCTTCAATCGGGCGCTCGCTTCCCAGAAGCTGCTTGAGGCTTGGCATAGCGAAGCAGTCCCCGTCCCGAACATCGGCCAAGGCAAGCGTGTCATTATCGACCTTTCATCGCCCAACATAGCGAAGCCCTTCGGGATCGGCCATCTACGCTCGACGATGATCGGCAACTCGCTGTATCATATTTTGAACAAGGTGGGTTATCAGACGGTCAGTGTGAATCACCTCGGTGACTGGGGCACACAATTCGGCAAGATGATTGTTGCCTACCTCAATTGGGGTGATCCGGCCCATAAGCCCGCTGACCCGATCAAAGCCTACCTAGAGCTCTATGTTCGGTTTCACAAGGAAGTCGAAGCTCATCCTGAATTGGAAGACGAGGCAAGAGCTTGGTTCACGAAGCTGGAGGCTGGAGACGAGGAAGCCCAAGGCTACTGGCAGACTTTTATAGCAGACAGTATGGTCGAGTTCCAGAAGCTGTACGACCGGCTTGGCGTGAAGTTCGATCATTACTTAGGCGAGAGCTTTTACAATGATAAAATGGATGCAGTCGTCGCTAGGCTTGTGGAGAAAGGCCTGCTCGAGGAAAGCGATGGCGCCCAGGTCGTACGGCTGGATGAATATGATCTGCCCCCTTGTATGATTAAGAAATCGGACGGCTCATCGATCTACGCTACACGCGATCTCGCTACCGCTATCTATCGCCATGAAGTGATGCTTGGCAGCGAGCTGCTCTATGTGGTTGGCGCTGAGCAATCACTGCATTTTCGCCAGCTGTTTCTCGTCCTTGGCAAGCTGGGACTGGACTTTGCGCAGCAATGCAAACATATTCCGTTCGGCCTGATGAAGATGGATGGGCACAAAATGTCCACGCGCAGAGGGAAGGTCGTCTTTCTGGAGGATGTGCTTAATGAAGCTGTTCGCCATGCTCTGCTCAAAATCGAGGAGAAGAATCCTGCTCTGAGCACGAAGCTTGAGGTTGCTGAGGCTGTCGGTATCGGAGCTGTCGTATTCGGAGATTTGAAGCATTCACGGACGCTTGAGGTCGACTTTACCTTCGAGGATATTCTGAGCTTCGAGGGCGAGACTGGGCCCTATGTGCAATACACCTATGCGAGAACGCAGAGCCTGCTTAGAAAAGCCGTAAAAGATCATGCAGACCACGCTGGAGTAACCCAATTGGATTACAATTACGCCGAAGGGGATGCCACTTGGCGGCTTGCCAAAGCGCTGATGCGTTACCCCGATATCCTTGTCCAAGCTGCCGAGCGTTACGAGCCATCTGTGCTCGCACGCTATTTGATCGACTTGGCGCAGACGTTCAACCGTTTCTATCATCATGAAAAAATAATAACGGATAACGTTGACGAGCGTTGCCTTAAGCTCGCTTTCGTCCAAGCGGCTGCCTGGTGCTTAGCCGATGGCTTACAGCTGCTCGGAGTGCAGGCTCCTGCCGAGATCTAATAAATAAAAGAACCGGCTCCGTCCCTCTGAGGGACGAAGCCGGTTCTTGTTCAAGTGCGAGATGCTCTTATTAGCTTCTCATTGAAACAGGAATCAGATCCTGCTCCGTAATTTGAGAATCAAACAATGCTGCATTTTTCTCAAAGCAGTTGCAGTAGTAGTCTTTGCGACAGAGCGGGCAAGGTACGTTAAGCATACGAGTTACGCCTGTCAGCTTCCACTCTGGGTTGCTGCGGTAGAACAGCCTTGCCTTGGAGCCTTCGCTAAGTGTCATAATGAATTGGTATAAACCGGAATTCAGATCTTTGTCCGCTAAGGTTACACTCTTAATTTGCAGTTTTGAATTCAAGATTTTCACCCTTACTGTTCGTATTCAAGATTGTGTAATAATACCCTTTATAGGCGCCGAAGTCAATATTTGCACCTATATTAGGGTACATTCGGCATTTGAATTTGGCTGGTGTATAATCGGACATAGATGGTTTTCCCGCTTGAGCAACGTCATTTATTCGGAGGTGCAGCACTTTGATCAAACTGGGTGTATTAGACCAGTCCCATATAGGAGAAGGCCAGACGGCCTCTCAGACCTTAGCCAGCACAACACGTCTGGCGCAGGAGACGGAAAAGCTCGGCTACAGCCGCTTCTGGATTTCCGAGCATCATGCAGGCAGAATGCTCTCCTTCTCTACCCCTGAGATTCTGATTGCCCATCTGGCGGCAGCCACTTCTCACATTCGCGTCGGGTCAGGCGGTGTCATGCTGCCGCATTACAGTGCCTATAAAGTCGCTGAGAATTTCAAGCTGCTCGAAGCGCTTCATCCCGGCCGCATCGATGTCGGCCTTGGCCGTGCACCGGGCGGCATGCCGCTCGCTACAAGAGCGCTGCAGGAAAACAAATACGTCGATATCGCCAAATATCCACAGCAGATTATGGATTTGGTCGGTTATTTGCATAACAAGCTTCCAGACGGTCATCCTTTTGCTGGGCTGCATGCAGCACCGAGCATCCCTCAGCCGCCAGAGGTGTGGCTGCTCGGCTCCAGCTACGAGAGCGCCCGAATTGCCGCGCAGCTTGGAACCTCTTATGCATTCGCTCAATTCTTCGGAAGCCCTGGCGGAGAAACGGCAATGAAGCATTACCTGGACAACTTCACACCATCGATCACGAACGAGCATCCGCATGCTATGGTCGCTGTGCTTGCTATTTGCGCTGAGACTGAGGAAGAAGCCAATGAGCTCGCCTTCAGCACGGATTTATTCTTCCTGCTGCTGCGCGGAGGCGTGGATCAGCATGCCTTCCCATCCATCGCAACCGCTCGCGATTATCCGTACACCGAGAATGACTACATGATGATTAACCATATGCGGCAGAACCGTGTCATCGGAACTCCGGATCAGGTCAAAGCAGGCATTCACCGGCTGGCTGAACAATACCATGCAGATGAAGTGCTCATTATGAGCTCGATCCATGATCTAGAGCCTCGGATCAAATCCTACCAGCTGATTGCAGAGGCATTCGGACTGGAGAAGCCACTAGTGCCGAACTAGAAATATGAAGTAGGTTGCGGCAATTTCCCTAACCCGTTATGAAGCGAATTCCTCTGGAAAAGAAGGGATTCGCTTCTTTGGTTCGCGGACCTTAACCTTTTGCTGTTAACCATGTTCTCAGCGCTTTGGAGCCAGCAGAGTTCTCCGAGACATATGAAGATTCATATGTAGAGAAAGCGATCAAATCTTTCACATACGCTCCAGGGCACCCGACCTTTAACCAATTATCAAAAAAAGATTCAAAATCTTGCCCTAACCTCCACCCGTGATAATGACCTTCGCTTGATAAAAAAATGACTTCTCCTACATTATATTTCAAATCAATTGCATAATAGCTTCCCATTCCGTCTCGCGCAAAAACAAGTGAATAAGCCCAATGCTGCTTATACTCATCATCTAAATAATCAAGGTCGTCTCTCATGACATTGTAGTCTAATAATTTGTCCAAATCCCAGAGGCCATCATCCAAGAAGCCGCCCCCTTGTATTTTTAGCTCCGATTCTAATTCGCTTGCATCATAGTACTCTTCATTATTCAACATGCATGCTTCATAATTCAATACGCATGCTTCCGATTCAGGAACGTGCCAATAGAAGTGAAGCCTTTTGGCGTAACCCATTAATACAAGCTTGAACGATTCGGGAATGGCTATTCCCAATTGCGCCTCTACCGTTGCAATTTCCTCTTCGGTCGCTTGAGCATCGACATTCAATAGGCCTCTCCCATTTCGCCGAATGGAAGCTTCTATAGCCATTTCCATGTTTTTTGTCCATTGCTTATAATCTATACGTCCAGTAGTCCTAGGACTAGTCACGGCAGACAATCCTTCTTTTTCTCTTGGTTTATATACCTTTCCTTCAAAACGTATCCAATGTGGAATTTCCTCTTCATCCACTGGCATTTCCAGTTTAAAATGTTTGTGTTCCTCCAAAAAATGCATGCCCTGTGAAGTGACTTCATACTCGTTATTAGAATTAAAACGAATTTTTTTAAGAGATTGGATCAATCCCTTTTTCTCAAGAACGAGTAAAAAAGGATTAAACTCCGTTTCTTTCATTTTATAAAATTCCGAAGTAGGCGTAACGCCGCTTTGAATTTTACTCAGCAGGCTGAATAACAGTCTCATATACAGCACCTCCAATTTTTCCTCATGATACGGAATGGTACGTAATCATTTTCCTTATTCGTGAAGCTAGTTGCGCTAATTCTACGGCTTCGCTGCCTAGGCAAGTCATTCAAGCAGATTAGCGAAACCATTGTCCTTATTGGTGAACATCGTTTCTCTAATAAGGAAATTATTTGCGCTAATGGATATACTGCTGCTGTTCACCGACCCATTAAGGAATTGACGTTCACGAACAGCGAAAATAGTTACTCTATCCCGCTAGCGCCTCTGGATTGTCGTCCCATTAAAGATCCGATCATCGCATCAGCAACGTTGAGAGGCCTCACTTAGATAGTACATCATAGTGACGAAAAAAACCTTTAAGTCCGCTGCTTCTGGCAGCATGACTTAAAGGTTATTTCTCGTTATTCCATACCCGCAGCGGGTAGACGCTCCAGCCACTTGCCGCATACGATGGCGGCCTCGCGCCGCAGGATTGCAGCGACCCGATCTGCAGCGGCGGTGAACAATCGTTCATCGCGAAACAGCCTTAGCAGCAGCTCCTTGGCCGCTTCATGAGCCAGCTGCTCTGACTGCAGCAAGCTATAGCACAGCCGATAGCCGATGATCTCTATTTCTCTCAACCGCTTCAATCGCTCGTTACGATTCACGCTTGTTCACCTCCGCTTTCACTATTCTTTATTTGAGAGTAATCACATAGGAGTTGAATTGGCGCTGCTCATCATCATAGGTGGATGCTACGAGCTTCTTGCCCGATGGACTCCAGCTAAGCTGATCTGCAACATACTTCACATCCGACTTCACAGACGTTGCTTCGCCGCTCACACTATCCGCTACATAAATGCCACTCTCGCCGCCATTCTCTGAGGTTAAGCTGTACGCCAGCTTCGTGCCATCAGGTGACCAGCTCATACCGAATACTTGAGTGGCGCTGCCGAGCTCAATCGGATCTTTCCCCTTCGTATCGGTGATGGTCATCGTCCTTGTCGTCTCGGAGGTGCGCTTAATGATAGCGAGCTGCTTCTTCTCCGGTGAAGGGTTAACCCATACCACATTGTCCGCGAGCTTCTCCGGCTGCTCTTCGCCTGCTCCTTGGAAATACAACGTTTCATTAGCTACATAATAGACGCCACCCTCACCCGCAGCAGCTGAGAAAATATAACCTTCCGTCTGAACGACTGTCGTCTGATTGCCCTCGATATCCGAGACTACTACTCTGCCGTCGTTCGTGATGAACATGACATGAGTGGCATCCACCCATTCACCAGATGTCATGCTGATCGTGTCATCACTGACCTTCACCGACTCTTTCGTTGCCAGATTCATAATATAGCCGTGTGCTGTTTCCTCCACATTCTTTTTGTAGAACAAATAGTTGTGATCGGGAGACAGAATAGCGCTGCCCTGATGAGCCGCTTCGGAATGAAGCACCTGACTCTCCTTCGATTCCAAAGAATACGAATACAGGTTATTCGGATACATCTCCGTTCCTTCAATGCTTATTTTATCCTCATCTTCGTTAGGCTTCAGAACAACAAGCTGATCATCGTAGAGGAATGTAAGCCCCCGCATATTCTCGAGCGTCTGAATTTGACTCACCGCTACCTTCGTAATCGACTGCGCAGGCGGCTCCATCACTGTGATGACCTTGTCTGGCTTCTCGATTGTCTCCCTTGATGGCTCGCTTCCTCCTCCGCACGCTGTCAGCATAAGAGCAGCGCAGCATGCCGCCGCACCAACTGTAACCCATTTCTTATTCCATGTATGCAACATCATTCATTTCCCCTCTCATCGGTATGCCTTAACTGTACAGCGCCGATGTTTCAACACCATCTCGGAATGTATCCAACTTGTAAACAATTACGACCGATGCAGCGGTATTGTTACACAAACAATTGTCCCGGTCTCCGCCTCTGCCTTACTCCGATGAATAAAGTGGAGCTTGCCCCCTTGCGCCTCAATCAGCTGCTGAACGAGGGATAGCCCGAGACCCGTTCCGCCGGATACGCGTGCTCTATCTTTATTGACTGTGAAGAAGGGTTCGAAAATCTTATCGCGCGCTTCTTCAGGAATACCTATTCCAGTGTCCAGTACAGATATCGTCACTTGTCCATCAGCAATTGCTGAGCTTACGACGATACGACCGCCAGGCACATTATATTTAATGGCATTATCGATCAGATTTACGAAAATATGCATCAAGCTCTCGCGGTCTGCCCATACGACAGCAGGCTCCAGTTCAGTTGCGAGCACGAGGCCGAACTTGGCCGCCTTCCCGCCCATTCGGGCGCACAGATCCAGCAAGAGCTCGCGCAGCTCTACCGCTTCTGCCTGATTCTCGAATTCATATTTCTCCAAAGCCGACAGACGAAGAACCTTATCAACCATTTCATACAGACGTTCGCTTTCCTTGCCAATGCTGCCAACGGCCTCATCCATCAGCTTAGGATCATCCTTATACATACCAAGCAGATCGACGTAGGCTCTAATCGATGTCAGCGGGGTTTTGAATTCATGGCTAATATTGCCGATGAACTGCTTCTGCTGCTTCTCCAGCTGCTGAAGCTTGCCGATCGCGAGCTCCAGCTTATGCTGTTCCTCCTGCATGTCTCCGATATGCTTCTTAATCGAGGAGCTCATATAATAGATATCCCGGCTTAGCTCGCCAAGCTCATCCCTCCGCTTAACGGGCGGCTTTTCCAAATATTCGCCCTGACGAATGTGATGAGAAGCTGATCTTAATCTGGATATAACGGAAGCCAAGCGAGCAAAGTAACCATATCCGAGCATGAATCCAACTGCCAGCACAATGAGGCCCGCAGTAATAAACAATTGCCGAATCGTCTCGACGAACTGTAGATCGTCCTGCAAAGAATAATGCAGCTGAACGACACCCATTAGGCCATCATCCCCACGGATAGGCGAGAAATACACAAGTGAATCACCTGAGGTCTGATACGCTATTTTACCGTCCAACGCATACCCAAGTGTATCTGTCAGCTTCTCATTCTCTCCTTCAACGGGGAGTGAATTGCCCGCTTCCTTGCCGCTGGCATCGTACAGCGTTATTCTCATATCAGTCAGCCTGCTTATATATAACGCCAAGCGCTGACCCTTCTGTGCCATGAACTCATCTGCTTCAAGCTGATTATCCCCTGATACAAGGTTCTGCTGGATATATTGCTCGGCTATCTCTGCTTGCTTCGCAAGCTGCGCTTCAATTCGCCGCTGTTGATCCAGCTTGATCCCGCGCAGCACGAGCACGCTTAACACACTGACCGTAAGGATGAGGAGAATAACGAGGACTAGGCTCATTTTCAGCTTGATGCTTATTCTCATGGGCGATCTCCTGATGCTTTATAACCAATGCCATATACGGTCTGCAGCAGCTGCTGCCTGTTGTCTCCAAGCTTCTTGCGAAGGCGCTGAATATGAATATCGACCGTTCTCGTGCCGCCAACGTATTCCATGCCCCACACCAAATCGAGCAGCTCTTCCCGTGTATACACGCGTTCAGGATGGCTTAGCAGCAAGGCGGCTAGATCGAATTCCTTCGGTGTCAGCTCGACTAATACACCACTCAGGGCAAGGCTTCGCTGCGAGGTATGAATGCGTATAGCACCGACTTCAATAACAGCAGCCTGACTGTCTGACTCCATCGTCTTCTCAACCCTGCGTATGAGCGCTTTGGTTCTTGCGAGCAGTTCGCGCAGGTCGAATGGCTTCGTCATGTAATCATCCGCACCCAGCTCTAAGCCAAGCACTTTGTCGACAATATCATTTTTGACCGTAAGCAGAATAATGCCTACCCCTTTGCGATTCTCCAGCCTCCGACACACCTCATAGCCGTTCAGCTTCGGCATCATCACATCCAGAATAATGATATGCGGCTGGAATGTCGCTGCTCTTGCAAGCGCCTCTTCCCCATTCCCTGCCGTCTCTACCTCATAGCCTTCACGGCGGAACGCATACGATACGGCACTTACAATGCTCGGCTCATCATCGACCACCAGTATTTTTTTATTCTCCATCTATAGCACCATCGCTTTCTGCACACTTACACCATTAATACCCAGTCTCTCTTCTATCCTAATCCTTCAATGTAACGTTAGAATATCGAACTTGTTTCCAAGTTGTAAACAAAGTGCTCTAAGTGGAGAGCATATTACCTATTGTTAGTATGGATGTAACGCAAGAATCCCATTACAGCTAGTTGTTGAATATCCGCTCCTATATGGATTAGCCTAAATCTCGTATCTGTTAGGATGTATGTACTCTGATCTCGATAAATGCGAGAGCTTGTGCTACAGATTCCCTCCTCCCATTTATCCGAAACATATACCTTATTTGCATCGTATTAGGTATAATTGACGAGGAAATTTTGTGAAATTAAGGGGATGCTTAGGTGGAGAATGGAATGGTTGTCGTACTAATGGAGAAGCGTCCAACCGGCGAGCTTCTGCAGATTGAGGAACGTACGTGGACGATGAATATGGTGGCTGCCTTGGAGCATATCAACTATCTGATCGTTGGCGGCCGTGAGTATGAAACGATTGAAGGCAGGCTGAACGTCGATACGGGTCGATTGGAGCTTTTGGTAGTTCCTATGCATGCTTAAGGAAGGATAAGGAGGAATTCGGCTTGACACAAGAAGATAATAAACCTATACCTGCGCGCCTGTTCACCTCAGACGGCAAGCCCATTCGGGTGCTGTCTACGTCGCTGGGCGTCGCATTGCTGGCGAATGCCATATTCAGCACAGGCGTTTCTGCAACCGCCGTGGAGCAGCCTAAGCTAGTGGAATGGTCTTCCGAGGAAGTGAAAGCTTATTTCGATGCGAATGTGGACTGGAGCCTGCCTCTTCCGGTGCTCGATGAGGCTGGAGAAGAAGAGGAACCGTCGGCATCTGGCAGCGGCGGTACGACTGTCGTCCATCATTACAACTCCGGCTTCGGCTGGGATGATCTGCTGCTCTATCATCTACTATTCAATAGAGGAAGCAGCTATTCTTCGAACAGCTATTACAGCAACCGAAATACATATTATTCGAGTAACAAATCGAAATATACACCCAAAGCCTATTCAAGCGACAAGTTCCAAAATAAGCAGGTCGCTGGCTCTTCCGTGCCACCTAAGACATCTGTCTCAACAGGCACCATCATCAAACGCTCGACTTCCTCGCAGCCCGGAGGCATTGGCGGCAAGTCGAGCGGGCTCAGCTCCAGCAGCTCGAGCAGCAAGGGCAGCAGCAGCAGCGGTTTCGGCGGATGAAAAAGGATGTTTTCACCTTACAGACAGAGCCTCAAGCTGATCGAACCTCCCGGGTGGAGCTGCTGAGACAGCTCGGTTTCGGCTGGGCCGATCTTGGCGAAGAGCACTACTGGATTGATCAGGTAGTGGCGCTGGACCGCATGGTGTACGAGGAGCTGCAGGAGGCCTCTAGCATGCTGTGGCTGATATTCGATCGCGCCGTGCGGTATATCCACAGAAACCACGGGCTGTATGAGCTCATTGGTATCCCTCCTATCCTGTGGGAAATGGTTGATCAGGCGGATCTTCCGGAGGAAGGGTTAATCAGCCGTTATGCTCGATTTGACTTCGCTATTGATAACGAAGGCATGATCAAGCTTCTGGAGCTTAATGCGGATACCCCTACCGGATATGTGGAGGCCTCTATCGCAACTCCATGGCTATGCCAAGAAGTAGGGATCGATTCACCCAATTCTTCTATGAAAGAAAGAATTGCAGCCGCATGGGCTGTAGAGCGTCCAGATACAGCGGCATGTGTTAGTTATGGTGAGCATGCCGAGGATTCAGGCACAATTGAAGCACTTGTTCGGCATAGCGGAATCGAGATTGCCTGCCGAGATTGTCTAGAGCTATATGTGGATGACGGCCATCTGAAAGACGCCGAAGGACGTATTATCCGCCGTATGTTCGCCTTATATCCGAAGGAGTGGATGGCGGTGGACGATGGTGGTGACGCTCTAGCCTACGCTGTGGAGCGCGGACATCTGGCACTATTCAATCCACCTCTTAGCATCCTGCTGCAGACCAAAGGACTGATGGCGGTCATATGGGGATTGCACGAGCTCGGCCAGCTCTATAACGAAGAAGAGCGACAAGCGATCAGACGCTATATGCTTCCCACTTACAATAAACCTGTATTCGAGGGCAGCTTCGTATCCAAATCCATGTTTGGTCGTGAAGGCGGCTCTGTTCGCTTGTTCAATGAAAGCGGCGAATTAGAGCTCGAGGACCAGGAAGGATACGATACGAGCAAGCTATTCCCTATGGTATATCAGAAGCGTGCACAGCTGGCTCACATCCACACTTCAGCAGGTGAGCTTCATCTGCTGACAGGCATGTTCGTCATTAACGGACAGCCTTGCGGCATGCTGGGACGCGCAGGCGGCCCAATCACTGGCAATGCCAGCCATTTCATTGCGATAGGAGTAAACTAAATGCGGGAATATCTTAAGAGACGACGATTATTGCTAGCCGGATTGCTACTCGCTTGCATACTGGCTCTCACAGCGTGCAGCTCTAATAGCACTTCTGTATTCTCTACCTCTAGCGACACTTCGTCTGCTGAAGCAGAGGGACCAGCTCGCGTTCCATGGGATTACCAAATCGTTCAAAGCACGGTGGGTGATCTGCTCGGAAGCGATATGACGATTCTGCCAGACAATACGTTAATGCCTAATGACAGCAATTATGCGACAGGCGACAAGATCTGGACGCTCCAATACATGGATGCCGAGATCATCACAGACGCACAAGAGCGCAATGAGATTCGCCTATCAGGCTGGAGAACGATTAAGACCTTCAAGGATGAGGAAGCTGCGAATACGGATCTATCGAGCTTAAAGCTGGAGCTGACGACTGAGCTTGATCTTATAGGGGTATACAAAACAGAGTTCGAGGGTCAGACGCGTCATTTTGCCATTGTTGAGCTGCCTTCCGGCAACCGGATCAAGCAGCCGATAGACGATAAGCGCTATGAGTCCTTGTTCAAACAGAAAAAAGTGAACGTCATGCTGGAGGAAGTGCATGATTTCGCAGATTACGACCTGGCATATGCTAAATTTCGGGGGTGGGCAAATTGACGATTGTTATTAATATTGTAGTTAGTGTCGTTGTTATTATTGGGCTTCAATTGCTGGGCATGATTATATTCAACTGGATTACGCCTTACAACGATATGGCAGAGCTCAAAAAGGGCAACATTGCCGTAGGGCTTGCGCTTGGCGGGAAGTTCATGTCTACCGCCATCATCCTGGGTGTCTCTGCTTATACGAACTCATCGATCTGGTTCATGATGCTATGGTTCGCAATCGGTTATGTCTGCCTTGTCGCTGCTTATTATTTGTTCGAGCTCCTCACTCCGAGCTTCAAAGTATCGGAGCAGCTCGTACAAGGCAATACAGCCGTCGGCATTCTGTTGTTCGCCATCTATGTCGGCTTCGCCTTTGCTATCAGCAGCTTGATTATTTAAGGCAATGACGATGAATAGAGTTAACGTCCATCCCAATACGTAAGCACCAATAATTACAAAGAGAAGGCTGTAGCACTAACAGGCAAGCTTCAGCCTTCTCTTGTCTCCTGAAAGGGGAACGCCATGCTATTCCTACGCTTACTGTCCACCAAGCTGCTGCAGCTGAGCAAAACGGCGATCACGGTCAGCATTCTGCTCTTCGTCACGATCAGCACAACACTCGCGCTTATTCTCGAACCGGAGACGTTCGGCACATGGTTCAATGCTCTATATTGGGTACTGACCACCATGGCGACGGTAGGCTATGGGGACTATTTCATGGTCACGGTATCCGGCAAGATACTAACGATCTTCCTGTACCTCTTCGGCATTGGGCTGCTAAGCCTTGTTATTGGCAAAATCATTGATTCCATAGCTGCAATGCAACGAAAGAGAGGAGCCGGAATATTGAGCTTTCTAGGTAAGAATCACATCATCATCATTAATTGGAACAAAAAAGCACAGATTGCCGCTGAAGAAATTCTCGCTCACTCCAAGGAGATGTCCATTGTCATTATTGACGAGAGCAACAGCCATCCAATGGCTCATCTGTCCCAAGTGCATTTTGTGAGCGGAGATCCTTCGGAGGATGATATTCTCGAGCAAGCGGGCCTTAGCCGAGCAACAGCCGCTATTATCTTCGGTGATATGCGCATTGACGAGTCCTCCCTAGTGGACGGCAAATCGCTGTTAATCGCATCCAGCATTGAGAGACTAGCTCCTCATGTCCACACCACGGTGGAAATTATGCAGGAGAAGCATATCCGGAACTTCCGTCATGTGCAGGTGAATGAATTCGTGCTGTCTCATGATGCCGTCTCGCGGCTGGCTGTACGTTCAGCCATGCAGGAGGGTAATGCTGAGGTGCTTCGTCAGCTAATGAGCAGGCAGTATGGGGATGATATTTACGAGGTGCCGCGTAATCCTGCTTGGCGAACGTATGAGGATGCCTTCAAGGGACTTCTCGAGCACGGCGCTACCCTGCTGGCTGACCGAGGCGACCTCGGAATCAATCGTAAGCTCCACTCTCCCATTCCCGTGGATGCAAAACTGTACATGATCTGTGACGAGGAAACGTATAAACAGCTGATGGCGAAAAGCCATTAAAGAAAGGGCTGCCAACAGGGAGGCCACTGAAGAACTTGTAGTTTTTCGGATTAGCTAAGTGACACGAATAAAAAGACGGCTCTCACCCCCAGTTTTTGGGAATAGAGCCGTCTTTTTTAATCTAAATA
>NZ_JCAALS010000046.1:0-27092 GCF_059686975.1 Paenibacillus xinjiangensis
AAAAGCAGCCCATCCTCTGATGAGGAATGAGCTGCTTTTTTAGTTTTTCAATCACTTTTACCATCTCGGAGTGCCCATTTCCTCAAAATCAAGGCTTTTGCAGGGCTCTCTTACAGTGGCTTTTCTACATTCTAACCTTACTATTTAAATTGATCTCCATTAGTGTGTGGACGTGCTATCCTGCAATTGCTCATCATCCTTGATAATGTTAGCCCCTGCCATCGTTACATATAGAATCCCGCCTAAGAACAATGCCCCTATAATAATCATATAAATCATGGCTATTAACCTCCTTACATGCCTTTATTACCTCTATTGTAAAGGATAATCCACTCGAAAAGCATGACCAAACTGAGTCAACTTCCGCACAAAGTTGTGTCTGAATCGTGAAGGATAACATTTCAATCCAATAACATCCAGCAGATTGATATAATCGGTAGAATGGGAAGAATTAACGAACTTCTCGCATATATATGAGACAGGCTGTAAGCAAGGAGATGTTCTCATATGTTTTCCATCCGAAAAATAGCAGCGATTGTGGTCGGCAGCTTATTTATTGCGGTCGGCATCAATTTCTTTCTGGTTCCACTGGGGATATTAGATGGTGGTATCATTGGCATCTCACTCATCGTCAATTATATCTTTCATATTAAAATCGGCTTTGTAATGCTGATCAGCAGCATTCCCATCTTTGTGATAGCCTGGTTCTATAACCGGGATATGCTGTACAACAGCATTAATGGCTTGCTATTATCCAGCTACATGATCGATCTGCTGGAGCCCACGCAATATTATTTCATTTATTATGTGGAATGGACTCCTTTCACAAGAGCCGTACTTGGCGGTGTAGCCATAGGCTTGGGAATCGGAGTTATGATCAGATATGAATGCAGCACAGGAGGAACAGATTTGCTGGCACATTTTATCTCCAAGTATATTCCCCTTAATGTTGGGGTTATTATTCTAATCATGGATATTGTCATCGTTGGAACAGGAGAGCTTCTGCTGCCAGGGAATAAATTCGTGTTGTCCTTATTGACGATTACAGCAGGAGGGATAGCAACCGGCTTATGTACGCTGAATCTGGACAAGAAGCTGGCATAGGAAGAAGGGAATGCAAGAATGGAGAAGCTATTGTAGAATGGAAGAGAAGGTAACAGAGGTTACGTTATGTAGCTGCCTATTTGATACACCTTTATGGAAATGAGGGAATTGTACCTAATGGATACGAGGACAGAGAAAGAAAAGATGCTGGCAGGCGAATGGTATATGGCATCAGATCGCCAGCTTACTCTGGATCGTGAGAACGCGAGAAGATTGACACGATTGTTCAATCAGACAGATGAGACCGAGCATGACAGGCGTATGGTGCTTCTTAACGAGCTATTCGGCTCAACAGGGGAAAGTCTGTACATAGAGCCAACCTTCCGTTGTGATTACGGCTATAATATTCATGTGGGCAACCATTTCTATGTTAATTTTGACTGTACGATCCTAGATGTCTGTGAAGTGCGAATTGGAGATAATTGCTTCATTGCGCCTGGCGTACATATTTATACAGCTACCCATCCGGTTAATCCCTTCGAACGGATCACTGGTGCTGAATTCGGCAAGCCAGTAACAATTGGCAATAACGTATGGATCGGTGGCAGAGCCATTATTAACCCAGGCGTAACGATTGGCGATAATGTCGTTATCGCTTCAGGTGCTGTCGTAACGAAGGACGTACCGGATAACGTTATTGTCGGAGGGAATCCAGCGAGAACGTTGAGAGCCATTGAGCTATAAGCAGGTCAACAACGATTAGGCTATGCAGGGGTTAGGGGGAATATCATGACGGTAGAGATGTCTATGGAACAACGAGATCTGATTCTGTCCAGCATGACTGAGGAGCAGAGAAGCTTTGTACATTATTTTTTGATTCGTGGCAGAAGAACGGTCTTTGCCCGACAGCTGGCTGGGAAGAAAAGCTTATTCATTCCAGAAGATGCTTCGATGGAGGAGATTGAAGCTTATTTGGAGGAATGGGATTACATAGGCTATACAGATTCTGGTGAGATATCACAAGAGACGAAATGTGAATGCGGACGACCGCTACGATATCAGCATCAGGTTATTCACCGACCTAAGAATACGATTCGCTATCTTGGAATTGATCATCTACAGGTTCATACAGGAATTGATGCCAAGACCATTAGCGCAATTCTAAAAGGATTCGATGTGCTTGATCATGAGCTGTATGAAATTCTATCGCGTTATCAGTCTGGCTGGAAGCTTCAAGACACCGTATTCCAGCCTTTTCCTGAAGGCTTTGAAGTGCCTCATGATATCCAGAAGCATCTTGATGTAGAGCTTCCTCTTCTTGAATGGCAAGTGACAAGACTGCGGAATAAACTGAAAGAGTGGGACAAGCAGGAACAGGCTGCACGCATTCGGAACCGTGCTGCTGCGGCAGCAGCTGCCCCGCCGGTAGAAGTTGATCTGTTCACGCTATTCGATGTGCAGGAAACCTATTATGAAGAGAATGAGGCTCCGACATTGTTCGATTTCGACTTCGTGAATGGCAGTCCACAGGAAGCGGCAGTTCCAGTTCGCACAACTCCAGCCATTCAGCCTAATCAGCCAACTGGCGTCGGCAGCCATTCCATATTCCGCTTGCCTGAGAAGGCACGGGTACTGCTGGACCAAGCCTTGCTCCAATCCAAGCATCGCATGAGCGCTAGAGCGGTTTCTGAGATGCTGATTGAACACAAGGCAGCAGCGGATACTAGGATGCATACAGGGAAGCCGGAGATTTATATTGCTGTATGTGTGTATCTAGATGAGTTAGTGTTGAAGGGCAGCTGTATGCTGCTGGAGCAGCATTCCGTAGATCGCATCTATCAGTCGACGGTCACATCCGACTAGGAGCCAGTCGACCGATAATGCCGAACACCAATGCGCCATAGGAGAAGACAAGGCAGTATGAAGATGAACCCGCTTATAGGCGTTAATGCATAGAGCGGGTTATTGCTTCCTTCTCGGTCTAGTATATAGAGGAGAGGCAAGTAATTCACGCATCCGAATGGGATGATGAACGTGAACAATCGTTTTACCCACGTATGATAGATATTCAGAGGATACTGCGTCATCTCTCTCCCGCCGTCGGTGAATATATTAGCGATCTCAAGCCCCTGTATCGTCCAGAAGCTAATCGATGCAGCAAGAATGAATATGCCTGTGAAGATGAAGACCCCGCTTGCAACCATTAAGATAAGCGTTGCGATCTTAAGCAGCGTCCAATCCGCATCAATATGAACAGAAGCCCACACAAGCACCACTACCCCTAATATCAATCGACCCAGCCTAGCGAATTCGAACTGGGAGCCGAGCACTTGAACGACGGTGCTTCTTGGTCTAACGAGCAATCTATCGAAATCGCCGTTCACTACAAGACTAGAGAACATATCGAATCCCCTTGCGAAGCATTCGGTAATGGAGAACGCCAAATGTGTGATGGCGAAGCACATCGCTACTTCATAGAAGCTCCAGCCTTTAATCTGACCGAATCGTTCGAACATGAAGTACATCCCGGCGTAAGCAGCGAATGGAGTCAAGCATTGACCTATAGTCAGCAGCAGGAAGGAAGCTCGATATTGCATTTGAGATTTGAACAGCAGAACCATGTATTTGAAGTAGAGTCTCATTCTGGATTCATCCCCCCTGTACGACTAGACGCTTAAGTGACTTGTTCATTAGCCATGTACCAGCCGCTAGCAGTGCTGCAAGCCAGATTACCTGCATACATAAGCCTGACAGCGCTTCGTATTTCGATAGGTTGCCTGTGAACACACGGAACGGAAAGTCCGCAGTCCAGTGAAAAGGCAGCAGGTAGACGATTCGCTGCACCCATTCCGGCATAAGAGGGACTGGTATGATCATCCCGGATAGAAATTCCCCAAGTACACCGAATACTAGCATGGAGCCGGTAGGCGACATCGTTACGAATACAGATATGTAGATTAGCATGGATATGGCAACAATCATGAATAATCCAACGAATAACACAGCGAGAAAGAGCAGGAATGAGGCGAAGTCCGGAGGCAGCTTAAGTCCATAGGGCTCGGGCAGGAATAGGACGACTATTAGTATAGGGAAGCTTCGAAGAAGAGCGCTTGACAGCCTTACTGCGAGCAGCTTCACATACCAGAAGCTATAGATTTGTGTTGGCCTGCACAGCTCATAAGCAATATTGCCGCTAGTAATTAATTGGAACAGCTCATTATCTCTTAACCACAGCACGACAAAAGCGAGAAAAGCCTGCTTCAGCCACGTATAAGTGATGACCTCGGACAGCGTCATGGGTGCATCTACAGCTGCGTGAGCATAGAAGGCTTCGAATATCATAATAAAAACAAATCCGAAAAAAAATTGCGTGCCGATGCCAGCCAGCGCTGCTGCACGATATTGCAATCCGTTGCTGAGCCGCAGCTTGAATACGGATAGGTAGGCTTTCCTCATAGCTGATACTCCTTATACATCTGAACGATAATATCCTCTATCGGCTGATTATCGATCGTCACATCCAGAAGCTCGACTTGAGCAGACAACTGGGTAATCGCGCCTGAGATCATGACCTGCTCCGTATCTACACTTAGAATGGCTCGGTCTGGTGTCCATGATAAGAGGGTGGCGCCAGGAATGTTCAATGGATGGGACGTTTCGCGGTATTCAGCCGTAATCGTTCTTCGTGTACCGAACCTGCTGCGAAGTCCCTGCACACTGCCGTCATAGAGCAGGCTACCTTTGCCAATTAACAAGATGCGGTCTGCGAGTGCTTCAATATCATTCATATCATGTGTGGTCAGAATGACGGTGACGCCTTTTTCTTTATTAATTGTTTTGATAAAATGGCGCACAGCGATCTTAGAGACCGCGTCGAGCCCAATGGTCGGTTCATCCAGAAACAGGATGCTCGGACTGTGCAGAAGGGAAGCGGCTAGCTCACAGCGCATTCGCTGCCCTAGACTAAGCTGGCGAACTGGCGTGTTGATGATTCCTTGCAAATCCAAAGTGTCCACGAGGAGTGTTAATGTGTCCTTGTATTGCGCCTGCGGGATGTCATAGATATCGCGGAGCAGTTCGAAGGAGTCGATAACAGGAACATCCCACCACAGCTGCGAGCGCTGTCCGAACACGACGCCGATATTCTTCACATACGCTACACGATCCAGCCAAGGTGTATACCCATCAATGGTGCAGGTTCCGCTGTCTGGAACTAGAATGCCACTCATAATCTTGATAGTGGTCGACTTGCCGGCCCCGTTCGGACCAATATAGCCGACGATCTCCCCTGGTTCTATGTGGAACGAGATGTCTTGAAGCGCTTCCACAGCAATGTGCTTTCGATGAAACAGAGCTTTTACGGCATGCTTGAGGCCCGGTGCACGCTGTGCCACCAGGAATGTTTTGTTAATACCATTTAAGGTTATCAATGGGTGAATCCCCTCCTTATTCCTGCGAAAGTGACAGGGAGAATATAGTATCACTTAGTTGAAATCGCTGTCAATGAAAAAATTATTAAACAAATATGACGAATTTGAATAAAATTTATTTTCCACATTGAGTTGTTCACCTGATAACACTTATAATATAACGAGAAAAAAGTCTAAATGAAAAGGTGTCATTCATGAGCATATTAAATGTAGAACGATTAAGTCACGGATTTGGAGATCGTGCGATCTTCAATGATGTATCCTTCCGCTTGCTGAAAGGTGAGCATATCGGACTAATCGGCGCCAATGGCGAGGGCAAGTCCACCTTTATGAATATCATTACAGGCACACTTCAGCCGGATGACGGCAAGGTCGAATGGTCCAAGCGGATGCGGGTCGGTTATCTCGATCAGCATGCTGTACTGACCAAGGGAATGACAATTCGTGATGTTCTGCGGGGAGCTTTCCAGTATCTTTTTGACATGGAACAAGAAATGAACGATATGTACGGCAGAATGGGCGATGTAACTCCAGAGGAGCTCGAGAAGCTGCTTGAGGATGTAGGTACGATTCAAGATACGCTGACGAGCCAGGATTTCTATATGATTGACGCCAAGGTAGATGAAACGGCGCGTGGACTAGGGATTACCGATATCGGTCTGGATAAGGATGTTAATGATCTAAGCGGAGGGCAGCGTACGAAGATTCTGCTTGCCAAGCTGCTGCTGGAGAAGCCGGATGTCCTGCTATTGGACGAGCCTACGAACTATCTGGATGAACAGCATATTGAATGGCTGAAGCGTTATCTGCAGGAATATGAGAATGCCTTCATCCTGATCTCGCATGATATTCCATTCTTGAACAGCGTAATCAACCTTATCTATCATATGGAAAATCAAGAGCTGAATCGCTATGTAGGCGATTACGATTATTTCCTACAGGTGCATGAGATGAAGAAGCAGCAGCTTGAATCGGCATTCAAACGTCAGCAGCAGGAAATCTCCGAGCTGAAGGATTTCGTTGCCCGCAACAAAGCGAGTGTCGCTACGCGTAATATGGCGATGTCGAGACAGAAGAAGCTCGATAAGATGGAAGTCATTGAGATCGCGAAGGAGAAGCCGAAGCCGCAATTCCAATTCAAGGATGCAAGAACATCAGGCAAGCTAATCTTCGAGACGAAAGAGCTTGTCATTGGTTACGAGGAGCCATTGTCCAGAGCGCTTGATCTGCGAATGGAGCGCGGTCAGAAGGTTGCTCTGGTCGGTGCCAATGGTATTGGTAAAACAACGCTGCTCCGCAGCATACTTGGCGAAATACAAGCGATATCAGGTACTGTGCAGCGTGGAGAGCACCTGCATATCGGATATTTCCAGCAAGAAATGAAGGATACGAACTATAATACCTGTATCGAGGAAGTGTGGAAAGAATTCCCTTCCTTCACCCAGTTCGAAGTACGTGCTGCGCTTGCCAAATGCGGCTTGACGACTAAGCATATTGAGAGCAAAATTGCTGTTCTAAGCGGTGGCGAGAAGGCTAAGGTACGCCTCTGCAAGCTGATCAACAGCGAGACGAACCTGCTTGTGCTCGATGAGCCGACGAATCACTTGGATGTTGATGCGAAGGACGAGCTGCAGCGTGCGCTCAAAGCTTACAAAGGAAGCATTCTGCTCATTTCTCATGAGCCGGAATTCTACCGGGATATCGTAACAGACACATGGAATTGTGAATCATGGACGACGAAGGTATTCTAGAATGGATGTTAGACTGACAGCAAAACGATAGTAAGCCAATTAACCAATCTGCGTTTTTATGCGGATTGGTTTTTTGTATCATTCCAATATATGCTAACATAAGAGGATAACAGCTCAGATGCACACTCAGTTGAAGGATGGGATTAAAGGATGTTACACACGGCTTATTGGTTAACGAATGTAAGGCTAGAGCAAGGATTAGAGCGAGAGGCAGGGCAAGTATCGGGAACGATTACTGGCATTTATCATATTCGCATTCAAGATGGTGTTATTGCTGAAGTAGTGGAGACGGGGCTTGAGTCAATGGAGTTCAGTGATGGGCTACCTCAGTATGACGGCAATGGCATGCTGCTGCTGCCTTCATTCGTGGATGGACATATCCATCTGGATAAAACCTACTATGATGCGCCATGGAAGGCTGTTAAGCCTATCTCGAGCATATTCGAGCGGATTGAGGAAGAGAGGCAATTGCTGCCTCAGCTTCTGCCGCAGGCACAGCGGCAAGCGGAGAGTATTCTATCGCTAATCCAGAGTCTCGGAACGACAGCTGTACGAACACATTGCAACATTGAGCCGGTGAGCGGACTGCATCGCTTAGAAGCTACGAAGCGTGCTCTGGATACATTCTCGGGCAAGCTATCTGCTGGTATTGTTGCTTTTCCTCAGCATGGACTGTTCCGTTCCCAATCCGTCGAGCTGATGAAGCAAGCAATGGCAGAGGGCGCGACACTAGTTGGCGGAGTTGATCCTTACACGATTGACGGGGATATTGAGAATTCGCTGCAGACGATAGTTGAGCTTGCCGTTAGCTGCAAAGCCGGCATTGATATCCATCTGCATGAGGGCGGTGAATCCGCCAAGCTTACGCTGGAGCGTCTAGCTGAGCTGACAGAAGAAGCAGGCTTGCAGGGGCAAGTAACAGTGAGCCATGCATTCTGGTTCGCATTCGCAGGTTCACAGGAAGCCCAGGAAATGGCGAGTCGGATGGCATCGCTTGGTATGAGTATTGCTTCAACGGTTCCCATCGGTGGATTAATGATGCCACTGCCTATGCTGCTTAAGCAAGGGGTTAACGTGAAGCTGGGAACGGACAGTCTAACGGATCACTGGTCGCCATTCGGCAACGGGGATCAATTAGAGAAGGTGGGAAGACTAGCAGAATTATATGGCTATAATGATGAGCAAGCGTTAGCGCAAGCTCTTGGTTATATAACTGGCGGCATTACGCCTCTTGATTCGCAAGGAACACAAGTGTGGCCAATGGCAGGACATGCCGCGAGCTTTGTATTAGTTCAGGCAAGCTGTTCAGCAGAAGCCGTAGCGCGTAGATCGAAGCGCCTAGCGGTCTGGCATGAAGGAAGGCTGGTAAGTGGTTCGCTGTAAGGGGAGAGTAAGATGATTCCCGCATGCTGAAGCAGTTAGAGAGTATGTTCAAGCATGCGGGTGTTCAAGCGAGACAAGAGAGACACCCCAGCGCTTTTAGTAGATTAACCAAGCAGTCGCGCAAAAAAAGCATGCAAAGGCTCAAGAGTTCGGATGTTTTGATTGCATTTCAGACTATCCTGACAAATATAGTTGCCTCTCTTGATAAACATACCGGGCTCAGCACCTTTGGTTTCTGTTAGAAACATCCCTAACTCCTCATAGGTGTTGCATACGGCGCAGATTCCTTTTTTATGAAGCAGGGAGAAGCTTCCTTCGAAGCCGATGAGCTTATCCGCATATGGAGCAACGAGATATTTCTTGCCAGAGCCTTTGTCATCCCAGCCCATATAGGAAATATCCCTTAAATCCACATCCACAAGCTCTGGCGGCTTCAGCTTCTTGGCTTTAGGAAACAGCTTCTTCGTTATCGGCGCAGTAATCGCTTGAAAGGGAATCACATAGGGCTGCAGCTGCAGCGAATAGCTCTCTGCTTGAGCTTTGTCTTTGATATGAAGGATTGGGCTTATAAGCTGCCGCTGCTCATCAGTTATGTCAGGCAATAGCAGATTGATTTTGTCATAAGCAGCAGCGGTTAAAGCTTGAAGAACAGGGATATCATTAACGGTGGTGTGCCCATTCACTAGAATTTTGGTCTGGGCCTTGATGAAATGGTATTGATCACTTCTGATAAAAGGTAACATGGTATTCACTCCTCTAGAAGAAGTATAGTTCAGCAGGCTGCTTCATGATAGGTAGAGGATGATTTAGAATCGAACTTATCCTAGGCATACAATAGCCCTAATAATCTTAGGGGATTATTAGGGCTATATGGAGCGAAGCTCGAGTTATTTGGCATACACAATCTTCTTAATCGTTTCTATAGATAGAAAATACTTATCTACTAATTCATGCAAGGAAACTCCATTATGGAATTCGCTCCGGATACATTGATTTCGCTCATCGAGAAGCTTTCTGCCTCCTGTACAGGTACCCCATCCCTGATGCTCAGTCTCAAGCTTAGGGATATATAGTGTTGTTCCTTGCACATATTTTTGAATTTCTTCTATCAGCTCATTGGGTAAAATAGAAGATGCGTTCACATATTTCATTTCTGCCAGCCCCTTATTCTGAATTAAGAATGAAATAAGGTGCAAAGCCGCATACTTGAAATGAGATACGCTTACTAGGGCGATTTAGTTGTTGACCGTCCACCCCATGCAAAGTATCGCCTTTCCAATACTAGGCTTTGCATGAGACGCTGCAGATTTCGGTAAAGGGGTCTTTACCATCGTATACCACCTCCCCTTCAGGGTTCTGCTCTTATTATAAAAGAATTTGCGGATTCATGCATCCTTCCTAAATGAGAATAGAAAGAGAGAGTGAAGTGATTGGACAAGAATGCTGTAGCTGTAGGTCAAGTGAAGCAATTAACGAGGTATCCGATTAAATCGATGGCTGGTCATCCTCTGGATCAAGCATATCTAGCGGCATACGGCATGTATGGGGATCGAAGCCATGCGTTCATAGATGAAACGAAGCAAGGATGGGATCGATTCATAACAGCACGGAAGATTCCACAGATGTTAGGCTACACCGTAGAGTTTCAGGAAGACGGCTCCTCGGAGGAGTTTCCCACCTTGCAGATTACTTCCCCGGATGGACAAATCTATGGCTGGGATGAGCAGCTGCTGCAGACCATACAGAGCTATTCGAAGATTAAGGTGTCGCTGGAGCGGCATCAACCGACCAGTCAGGATATGCTGGCGGTTGATGCGGAAGGGATACTTATCATTACAGACCGTTCCTTGCAGCAGCTAGAGAGACTATTAGAGAAATCGATAGACCCAAGGCGCTTCCGCGCGAATATGATCGTTAATTTAACAGATGATTATGCAGAGGACGAGAAGGCATGGGTAGGTAAACGTCTGCATATTGGCGGAACGGAGCTGAGATTGGTTGAACCCTGTGAGCGCTGTTCATTAGTTACGATTGATCCAGATACCTATTCTCGAGATGTCTCCATCTTGAAAATGATTAATGAGGAAATGGGTCTTAACTTCGGGGTATACGCATCTGTAGTTCAAGCAGGAAATATAAGCTCGGGTGACACGGTCTACTTGTCTGAGGCTTAACAGCCTTTATTATCGTAAAATAGAAATAGACAAATAAGCCAGATCGGAGGAATCACCTAATTGAAGGGTGTCCGATCTGGCTTATTTTCTCGTATGTTGGCTCTGTTAGAGGACGGCAGAAGCAGCTTAATCTGATTCTTGCTCACCTAATAGGTAGTTCTCCGTAAGAATGGAGAGCAGTTGAACGCCTACTTCATTATGGCCACCTTCTGGAATGATAATGTCAGCATATTTCTTGGAAGGCTCGATGAAAGCATCGTGCATCGGCTTCACGGTATTCAAATATTGTTCGTGGATGGACTGTATGGTCCGGCCGCGCTCTTCAATATCCCGCAGTACTCTGCGAAGGATGCGAACATCGGGGTCTGTATCGACGAATACTTTGATGCTCAGCATTTCACGTAGATTCTCGTCCGACAGCACATGCAAGCCTTCAATAATCACGATATGGTTAGGCTTAAGCTCGACAGTCTCATCAGCAGAACGAGCATGAATCGTGAAATCATATACAGGTGCTTGGACGACCTGCTGATTCGTGAGTTTATTAAGATGGCTGATGAGCAGATCGTTCTCAAAAGCCAGAGGATGATCATAATTCGTTGTTTCTCGCTCAGCTAAGCTTAGATGCGGCTGATCCTTATAATAATTATCCTGAGAGATGAAGGTAACTTTATCTGCTCCCAGACGGTCAATGACGGAGCGCGCTACCGTTGATTTGCCAGAGCCAGTGCCCCCGGCTATTCCTATAATAAGCATGGTGTTTCTTTAAACCTCCCTAGAATAAATACCTGAGTCAATCCCAGTATTGTAGCATAGATTGCATTTAATTTCACTCGGCAGGGCTTGTAGAATTCCCTGAGTACATGATGTTGTTGACTTGAAGCTGAGCTCTTCCTCCGATGATGCGGCTGAGTCTGTTGTTCAGAGCCATCTATTCAAATAAGGTGTCGCACATGAAAGGTGATATCTCGTGTGTTTGAGCATTTGGAACGATAGTCTTATAATAGAGAGGGTAAATCGATCGAACTAACCTTATGTCATGGAGGGATCTACATAGATGTATCCTACTAAACAGCAATTAGAAAATTATGCTTCACTATCGGTTAACGTTGGTGTTCAAGTACAGCAAGGCCAGACGGTTGTCGTTATGGCACCTATTACAGCAGCTCCACTGGTGAGGCAGATTGTATCCAAGGCTTATGAAGCCGGTGCGAAAAATGTTCATGTGGAGTATAACGATGAGGAGCTGTCGCGCATTAAGTTCAAGCAAGCGCCGGAGGAAGCCTTCTCGGAATATCCGATGTGGCGTGCGAAGGCCTGGGAAGAGTACGTAGCGAATGGAGCTGCCTTCATTACCATCTATTCTCCGAACCCCGATCTATTGAATGATGTTGATCCTGCGCGGGTCGCAACAGCGTCGAAGACAGCATCTACTGCGTTAAGCAACTACCGTGCGTCCTTGATGAATCATACGAACGCGTGGACACTCCTTTCTTACGCAACACCAGAATGGGCAGCCAAAGTATTCCCGAATGATACAGCAGAAGAGGCCGTTCAGAAGCTATGGGAGCGAATTATTGATGCAACACGGATTGGTCTAGAGGACCCGATTGCAGCATGGAAGGAACATAATGCTAAGCTGTCAGCTATGATGCAGCGACTGAATGAGAAGCGCTACAAGCAGCTTCAGTATGAAGCGGAAGGTACTAACTTGACGGTTGATCTGCCTGATAATCATATTTGGCTAGGCGGTGCCAAGGCGAATGCCAAAGGAATCTTCTTCAATCCGAATATGCCAACAGAAGAAGTATTCACGATGCCTCACCGTAATGGTGTGAATGGGACTGTTCGCAGTACGAAGCCGCTCAACTATAATGGGCAAGTCGTCAATGGCTTTACCTTGACCTTCAAGGAAGGCAAAGTTATCGAGCATACGGCAGAGCAGGGCTATGAAGCATTAACGAACTTGTTGAACACAGACGATGGGGCTAGGCATCTAGGTGAGATCGCCTTAGTTCCACACGATTCTCCGATCTCCAACTCGAATGTGACCTTCTTCAATACGCTGTATGATGAGAATGCTTCCTGTCATCTTGCATTAGGTCAAGCGTATCCCGTTAACATCGAAGGTGGTACTGCGATGTCATCTGAGGAGCTTCTTGCTCATGGAGCGAATAGGAGCCTAACGCATGAGGACTTCATGATTGGTTCGGCAGCTATGAACATCTATGGCGTGACTCAGGATGGTACTCGCGAGCCGATCTTCCTCGCTGGCAACTGGGCGTAGATCATTGTTGCTGGTTAATGGATTGTAGTCAATAAGCTCTGCTGTGGCGGCGAATAGCTGACTCAGCAGAGCTTATTGTTATGTTTAACAAGGGAAGGGAGTATTGGCTATGTCTTCGGAAAAGGTATTCATTCATCAGCAAGTGCTGGAAGCTGCCGAGACTTTCGTCCGATTCGAATTGGCGAATGACGCTTCTGGTCATGATTGGTGGCATATTCACCGTGTAGTGCTAATGGCAGAACGATTAGCTGTTGAAGAAGGAGCTGATCTATTCCTATGTAAGCTTGCTGCGCTGTTGCATGATGTAGCGGATGAGAAGCTTAATGTGTCCAAAGAGGCTGGTATTCAGAAGGTTCAAGATTGGCTTGATCGGCATCCGCTCTCCGAAGAGGAGAAGCAGCATGTGATAGAAATTATTGGCACGATGTCCTATAACGGGGGAATGAATCCGCCGATGCGCACCTTAGAAGGACAAGTCGTGCAGGATGCGGATCGGCTTGATGCCATTGGAGCAATTGCGATTGCGAGAGTCTTCGTATATGCAGGGTGGAAGGGAAGTCCGATCTATGATCCGGAGCTTGCCCCTCGAGAATCGATGACTGCAGAACAATATCGCAGCGGGAAGAGCACAGCGATTAATCACTTTTATGAGAAGCTGCTGAAGCTTAAGGATCTGATGAATACCGATTCCGCGAAGCCAATTGCTGCTCAGAGACATGCTTATATGGTGCAATACTTGGAACACTTCTATCAGGAGTGGACTGGGGAAGTGTAGCAGATTCAATTCATATAGTCGATTTCCTCATCATCGAATCGGTTGTCGTCATAAATCTGACCTTGATGATCCATAATATTCGCCGTGAACAAGCGCCCTGAGCCTCCATCACTTGGCAGTGTCGCTAGTGTCTGTAGGACAGGCATTATGCTGGAGGGCTCTTCGCCATAGAACGGATTAAGCTCTGTACGCAGCACGCCGGGATTCAAGATATTCACAAGAATATCATGGCCAGCTTCGGATTCATTCGACGCGGTTTCACGAGTCAGCTTATGTATAGCGGATTGAGCAGCAGCGAATGCGGGGAAGCCATTCACTCCGACATGAATAACGCCTGGAAGCACATGGATCACCCTGCCATATTGCTGTTGCCGCATTAGCGGAAGAACGGCAGAGGTTACAGTAGAGACACTTTGAACTAAATTATCGAAAAACTGAGAGTAATATTCGAAGGAATATTCGTCCTCGATTCTTTTGACGTGGTTCGTCAGATTATTGATTAATACATCTATTCTGCCATATTGGCCGGCAATAGAAGTTGTCATCTCAGCGACCTGTTGCGGATCAGTTGCATCAGTGAAGTAGACAGTGGAATGCCCGCCATCAGCGTCAATTAAATGAACAATGTCCGAGAGGACCTCGGATTCCTGATCACATAGAATAACGGAAGCTCCATTCCTCGCGAAGAGCAGAGCGGTTTCTTTGCCTACCTGACAGCCTGCTCCGTTAATTAAGACCACTTGCTCATGATGTGCCTTCAATTGATTCACCTGTCCTCCCAAGAAATATCGATGAGAGTTAGTATGTACCAATAACGGATGTCTTATTTGGCATTGCAGGCTGGTAAGCAAGCAATAGTTGAATGAATAGGGCTCTAATCGGGTATATATTCCTGTGTATAAATCGTATGCACGTTATGCAATACAGTTGCGCCTTGCGGAGCGAATTTCAGCTTGACCGCTTTCCCATTGACGAGATAGGAGCCTGACTCTACATCCTTATCGCCTCTTGCAGCGGAGTAGAGCATAGAAGCTCCTCTACTTGGAGGAGGGAAGATTAGCTTAATAATGGGTTTGAGGTACAAAGGGATACCAGAGCTTTTTCCTTTGCGCAGAGTGTTGTTGCCGCCAGGGTCAACGCTGAGCAGCTTGATTCCATCCGTATTAGCTTGTGAGGCAAGCTCCTGTGTCCACAAAGAAAGCGCCAGCTTAGAAGAGGCATAAGGCCCAAAAAGCTTCTGGAAGGAGGTCGGATGCTCCAAGGTGTCAGGGTCGAATTGCTTGCGGAACTTGAATGCATTGGTAGACGTGTTCACAACGGTTCTCATCATACTGTTGAGAAGAAGCTCTTTGAGCTCCATATAGATAATATAGGGAACAACCGTCTGCAGCTCATAATGCAGCTCACGTCCCTGCTTCGAGTAGCTCAGCTCCGCAAAGCTTCCACCGGCATTATTGAATAACACATCTATCCTGTACTCCTGAATACGGATCTGGTTCAGAGCAGTCTTTAAGCTATTGAAATCAGCTAAATCTGCCTTGTAAATGCGCAGCTTCTTGGTTCGTATAGCGTCAGTGATGATCTTGTCGTCATGTGGGAAATCAGAACGAATCAGTGCGAATTTGTATTCATTGTATTCATAATAGGTCCTCCATCATACGAATTGGGTACATTGAGAAGTCTCAATAGATGTACCTTATATTTTGGAGTCGACTCCAAGTCAAGTGGAGAATGCCAGCCCATATTTATTTTTCTCTGTAACTGTCATAGCATTGATTATATAATTCATATTGAATGAGCACTTGCTGCTCGTACATACGTAGGGCGATTATTATATCTGGAGGTGCGGTAATGGATTTGAGGTATCCGATTGGGAAGTTCGAGCATGCAGGGGTTATTACTAGTGAGCAAAGGTCAGAGTGGATTGCGGATATCAAAAGACTGCCAGCTGAGCTTCGGGCAGCTGTTAAGGGCTTATCGGAGGTGCAGCTGGATACGCCTTATCGCGAAGGCGGCTGGAGTATTCGGCAGGTGCTTCATCATATTGGCGACAGCCATATGAACAGTCTCATCCGGTTCAAGCTGGCTCTAACCGAGGAGCATCCGACGATTCGCCCTTATTATGAGGAACGCTGGGCAGAGCTAATCGATACGAAGCAAGAGCCAATCGACTCCTCCTTGCAGCTCATTGATGGACTTCACCGCCGATGGGTAAGCTTATTGGAGTCCATGACTGAGGAGCAATACAGCCGTACGTTCTATCATCCGGGCTCAGAGGAAAGTATCCGATTAGATACGAATCTGGGCTTGTATTCGTGGCATGGCAGGCATCATCTCGCACATATTACATCTGTGCAATTCTAGCTTATTCATACATAATACTGGTGGATTAGAAGTATGCTAAGGATTGATCTTACATTCATTCGAACGAAATGTGCAGCAAGCAGCAGGAATAATAGGTATAGGATGAAGGAATGAACAATAGGAGGAGAAGGAATGGCGGAATCAGCTAATAAAGGCAGTCAGTTCTGGCAGCTGGTAAAGAAAGGGAATACCTCATCTGGGGCAGCAGCACTCGGCAATACAGGGCTAGCTATTGTCAAAGGGATTGCAGCATCGATTACAGGCAGTGGAGCTATGTTCGCATCAACCATGCACTCCTTAGCGGACGCCATTAACCAAGGATTTGTATTTGTAGGAAGTGTGCTGGCAGAGAAAAAGCCGACCAAGAAGTTCCCAACTGGCTTCGGACGATTGATTAACGTCTTCTGTATGGTCGCCGTTATCGTCGTATCCATCATGGCTTATGAAACGATACTCGAAGGCTTTCATCTTATTAATCATCCGTCTGAATCAAGTGGGGGGTTCTGGCTGAATTTGATCGTACTCCTGATCTCTTTGGCTGTTGATGGGTTCATACTAGTTAAAGCGATGAAGGAAATCCTACATGAGTCGCGAGTTGAAGCAACAGGCTTCGGGATCGTATCAACCGCATTTCGGAATGTGGGCAGAGCAGCCCCGCCGACTCGGCTTGTATTCTATGAGGATATAGTTGCAACCTCGGGTGCTGTATTAGCTCTGATTGCAGTAATAGTTACCTCTTTGACGAACTTTGCGTTATTGGATGGCATTTCGTCGATTCTTATAGGGATACTTATGGTTGGAGTCGCCTTCAAGGTAGGTTACGACAATATGGTTGGGTTGATTGGCGTATCCGCTCCACCTGAGGTCGAAGAGAAGGTGTCGACGATTATTTTCTCCAATTCTGAAGTAACTGATATTTATGAGCTGCGAATTCTCCAAGAAGGACGCTATTATCATGTGGAAGGTTTAATTGAACTGAAGCCGGGCATGACCCTTGCCGTGGCAGATGACATCAAATTCAACCTTAAGAATAGCCTGCTTCGCGACCCCGATATTGCGGACGTTACCCTTGGTATTATTGAAGATGATGGGATTAAGAGATGGAACCCTAAGCGCGTAGTGGATAAGAAATAAGTCTGCTGCTGGGTAATGAGGATTCGCTGAGCATACGTATAATCATGATGAGAACAAGGACCTAGTTAAGGGTCCTTGTTTGCGTTCTAAGAGTGAATTGCATTCGAAAACACAACAAATCTTGGATATGAACCATGTCATTGAGGCTCAGAAATGTTTTATAATTCAGCTGTGTCTTACTATACAGAGAGCTGTGGGGGATAAGTATATATGAATCAAAGCTATAGAATAGGGATTGATCTCGGAGGGACGAATATTAAATCTGCCCTGTTACGAACGGATTACACAGTGGTATGTGAACGAAGTGATCCGACCGAAGCAGCAAGAGGGCCAGCGCATGTTCTGCATAAGATTAAAAGGATCGTTCTTACGATGATGGAGCAAGAAGGCATTAGTCAGGATGAGATCACTTCCATGGGACTAGGAATTCCAGGTCTGCTGGACACAGAGAAAGGAATATCGATATTTTCTCCTAACTTCCCTATGTGGCGTAATGTGCACGTAGTCGAGGAAATGAAGAAAAGTTTTCATTTTCCAATCTATATCGATAATGATGTTCGGGTTCATATGTATGGCGAATGGCTGTTTGGCGCCGGAGTCGGCTATAACCATCTATTCTTGATTACGATTGGTACAGGCTTAGGGGGGGCAATCGTAAATCAAGGCGAGATGATCTATGGGACCACTTCGAGTGCTGGCGAGATTGGGCATATGAATATGTATCGGGAAGGCAGACCCTGTCGTTGCGGCAGCTCTGGCTGCCTTGGAAGGTATGTATCAGCTATAGGAATCGTTAGAACATTCGTCGAGAAGCTGGAGCAGGGCAGAACAAGCGTCGTTCAGCAGTGGATTGACGGGGATCATGATAAGATTACAGCTGAAATGCTGTCTAGTGCTTATGACTTGCAAGATGGGCTTGCGATTGAAGTCATGCAGGAAACAGGCCGTATACTTGGTTATGGATTAACCAATGTGATCAATTTACTGAATCCACAAGTTATCATAATTGGCGGGGGAGTCTCGGCAGCAGGTGATCGATTATTGAATCCCGTCAGAGAAACGATCGCTGAACATGCACTATCTCTATCTAGGCAAGTCTGCACCATTGTACAAGCCAAATTAGGCAATCGTGCCGGTATGATTGGTGCTGCCGCTTATGCGGATAGAAGAAGTCGAATTCAGCCTTCTGGCTAAGTATTGGACATATTGGTGTTAAGGCTCTGGATTTTCTTATGAGTTGGGCATGCTAGGGTTTAGGTGGATGATACTAATACTCTCAAGTCTGATGGCCTGAATTTTCTATACATAGGAGCCTAGAAAACGCATGGAACTTCTATTGATGGTACTGGTATTGCTCGTGCTCATCGGTATATCCAACGTAATGAATCGTTTTATCCCCATTATTCCTGTTCCACTCATTCAGATTGTACTTGGCGTTGCAGCCGCGTTCACACGGTTTCATTCCTCTCTTAGCCGTGTGGAGCTCATTCTGACGAATCGGTTAAAAGTGATCCTGCTATTCCTATGGTCGGCAATACGGCGATTGGTTCATAGACGCAAGCCCAAGCCAAAGCTTATGAATCCGTCACATCCGAGCTGGGATATGTATAAAGCTATGAAGCTCGAGGCAATACAGGCAGCAATAGCACGAATGAAGAAGCTTGAGAACAGCGCTAATCGTGATACGATATGCAGCGTTATTGCCACGTACAAAGAGCTTGAGCTGAATCTGCAGAACGACAGGCGGTTGACCTCTCCTCTGAACAAGCCGAGCTTGAAGCGAAGGGAATTGGAATTGAAGGCGATTCAATCGGAGCGCAATGAAATACAAGAGATGTATGAGCATGGCGATATTGATCGTAATCTAGCTAGTACGCTAAGAATGGATGTGAATTATCGTGAAGCTTGTGTATTCGAAGCGCAAGCCGTCGATGAGCATATACAGAATTGATTCGATTCGGCATGACGACACACTCATGGTATTATAGTAGCAGCCTTATTCTTAGGGATACTAATCAGCTTGATAACGGGAAACAATATGACGAATAGGAGAAGATTGAATGTCACTAGCACAGAATGATCAACAGCCTTATGATTTCCCTAGCGGAATGAGCCAGCCAGCACTGCAGGCACTGGCATTAGCAGGTATTAGTAGGCTTGACCAATTCGCCAACTATACCGAGAAAGAAATTCTAGCCATGCATGGTATAGGTCCCAAAACGATTAGACAGCTGCGACAGGTGTTTGCTGAGAAGGGCTTATCGTTCAAGGAATGAGCCCGAGCTCAGTGCCTCATAGATAATGGAATAGTTGCCTCAGATAAGGCTGCCGATGATTGAATTCGGCGGCTATTTTGCTGTGCATTCAGGTATTCCATTGCGGTCTGTTATAGCTTATGGCTATAACTAGATATAGTTTATTCCAGTTACTTTATATCCAGCTGGATATGATATCTTGTGTGTAGAGATCGAGAATGGTTCAAGCGAGAAGAGAATAACGGGATTTAACCAAGCTTAGCCATCCTCATGTTAGGAACAAAATGGATATTCGTATTTGCTGAAATGATAGGAATAACAAATGAACGATACCAATAGGCAGAGGGGTTATATGAGATGGTAAAAAGCAGTGTACTAGGATATCCGAGAATTGGCGCGGAACGCGAATGGAAAAAGGCGCTTGAGGCTTTCTGGGCTGGCAAGCTGGAAGAAGCAGAATTCGAGCAAAAGCTTCTGGAGATTCGTCTTAATCATTTACGCAAACAGCAAGAAAAAGGGATCGACCTCATTCCAGTTAACGATTTCAGCTATTATGATCATATCCTTGATACAGCGACTATGTTCGGCCTTATTCCACAGCGCTTCGCCTATGAGGGCGGCAGCATTCCATTGTCTCTGTATTATGGCATTGCACGTGGTACGAAGGATGCTACAGCCAGCGAAATGACGAAATGGTTCAACACGAACTATCATTATATTGTACCTGAGCTTGGAGAAAGAGAGCCTGTACTAACAGATAACAAGCCTCTTGCGGCTTATCGCGAAGCGAAGGAGAAGCTCGGTATCGAGGGTAAGCCAGTAATCGTGGGTCCACTAACCTTCCTGAAGCTGTCCAAAGGTTATAAGGCTGCTGAGACGGATGCCTGGCTGAATCGACTTCTTCCTCTCTACGTACAGCTGCTTCAAGAGCTTGAGAACGAAGGGGTACAGTGGGTACAGATTGACGAGCCTATCGTTGTAACGAAGCTGGATGCAGCAGACCTGCAGCGCCTGAATACTATCTATGAGACATTCGCTAAGCAGGCTCCAAACCTTAATATTGTGCTGCAAACCTACTTCGAATCGATAGAAAATTATAACGACATCGTTAAGCTGCCGGTTAAAGGAATTGGACTCGACTTCGTTCAAGGTCTTGCTGGTAATCTATCCTCGATTAGAGCAAATGGATTCCCGGCAGACAAAGTACTAGGAGCTGGAGTCATTGACGGCCGTGGTATTTGGAAGGCTTCGCTTACGGAGAAGCTTACACTAGTGGAAGAGCTGACGCAGCTCGTATCGGCTGACCGTCTTATCGTACAAACATCATGCAGCTTGCTGCATGTGCCAGTGACAACTAAGAACGAGACGAAGCTATCAGTGGAGCTTAAGGATGCTCTTGCATTCGCCGAGGAGAAGCTTGATGAGATTGTGCTGCTGGCTCAGGCAGCAACTAATGCTGAATCGACTAAAAATGAGCTTGAAACGTATGATCGTGCTATCCAGGCACTCAAAAATTCGGCGGAGCGTAACCGCAGCGATATTCAACAAGCCGTTGCTGGCATCAGCACGCAGCAGCCTAAGCGTAACCGTCCGTTCTCTGAGCGTCATGCAGCACAGCAGGACAAGTGGCAATTGCCTATTTTCCCAACAACAACAATTGGCAGCTTCCCTCAATCAACCGAGGTGCGCAAAGCGCGTCAGCAGTGGCGTAAGGGTGAATGGAACAATGAACAGTATGCTAGCTTCATCCGTGAGCAGATTGATATCTGGATTAAGCTGCAAGAGGAAATCGGATTGGATGTTCTTGTGCATGGCGAATTTGAGCGTACGGATATGGTTGAGTTCTTCGGTGAGAAGCTTGCTGGCTTCGCGTTCACGCAGAATGGTTGGGTACAGTCGTATGGATCACGCTGCGTTAAACCTCCGGTTATATTCGGAGATGTAGCCTTCCAAGGAGCAATGACCGTTGAAGAAACGAAGTACGCTCAATCACGCACTGCACGTCCAGTTAAAGGCATGCTGACAGGTCCAATCACGATACTGAATTGGTCCTTCGTACGTGAGGACATTTCTCGCGAGCAGATCGCTTACCAGCTGGCGTATGCTTTAAGACAAGAGGTTGAGGCTCTTGAGCAAGCAGGAATTGGCATGATTCAAGTTGACGAGCCAGCTGTTCGGGAAGGACTTCCCCTTAAGGCTGAAGAGCATGCTGCCTATCTGGACTGGGCAGTGAAAGCCTTCCGTATGGCGACTTGCACGGTTCAGGATACGACGCAGATTCACACTCATATGTGCTATTGCGAGTTCCATGACATGATCGGTTCTATTGAAGAGATGGATGCAGATGTGATCTCGATTGAAACCTCACGCAGTCATGGTGAGCTGATTCACAGCTTCGAGCTTAATACGTATGAGCTGGGCATTGGGCTTGGAGTATACGATATTCACAGCCCACGTGTCCCACATGTAGAAGAAATGACAAGCATGATAGACCGCGCGCTCCGTGTTCTTGATCCGAAGCTGTTCTGGATTAACCCGGACTGCGGACTCAAGACACGCGGCTTGGAAGAAACGGTTAGCTCGCTGCGCAACATGGTTGAAGCCACTCAGATTTCACGCAAGAAATTTGCTGAGTTAGTCCATTAATCATTCATTCCTAGAGCTCCCTTCGGATATTCCGAGGGGAGCTTTGTGTGTAAGGATAGCCAAGACAATAGTCACTGAAACTTTTCTGTTACAGCCATCGTCTCTTAGGGTAATTAAGCTTCATAATGAAGAGGAGGCATGAATAATGAACAATTCACGCAAGGTATCAAGCCAAGCATGGAGCAGCTGGAGGGCTAGAACGATAGCCGTTGGAATAGCCGTTACACTCTCTACAAGCGGATTCATTCTCCCGATTAGTCACACTCAAGTGGCAGAGGCAGCAGTTGGTCCGCAAGCTGGCTCAGCTATTTATAACCGTTTCGAGCAGCTAGTCAAGAAGCCGTCAACACTTGCGCTTGCCCGTCAATATCTGATAAACCGTATTGATGAGGTAAGCTCATCACAAGCGACTATTATGACGCTGCATCTGGAGAATGCGCAGAAAGTACACTTGGATGTTTTTGTCGAGAAGATCTATCCAGAACGCATACAGGCAATAATCGATAAGGCATACAGGGAGCAAGGGGAAACCTATGAAGGATTATTAAGCGCTATAACTGACAAGGAAGCACGCCGAATCGTGATGGAGTCTAGAGATAAGGGCTATAAGATTGAATCTAGTGAGGGTATGTATTATCCGGTGATGGACTATCAGGGCTTCAAGCAGTTCAGAGCTTATGTGAATAAGGATATCGCCTCTTACATTGATCTGATGGCCGTTGAATCGAGCGATCCGATGTCGTATGATGCTGCAATTGTTATTACATGGGATGAACTCTTGAATCGTGCACTGAAGCGTGAAGCATTCCTGCAGCAATATCCGAAATCGAATAGGGCGACTGCTGTGAAGAATGCTTTTCTATTAGCGAAGGCCTATTCCTTCTACGGAGCAAGCAATACGCCAGCCTATGATGGTGCAGATGGTACCCTCTCAACATTGGATCCAGAGCTGCGAACAGCTTATGAGACAGTAGTAGCTAATCATTCAGGAAAGAGTGAACTGATCACAACAATCAAACAGCTGCTTGAGCTTCTTGATCGTACCGATGGGGTACGTACGAAGGAAGTCGATGACTTTTTGCAACAGCATGTACAATAAGGCTTGTGAGGAGATGAACCCTAGATGTAGGGTTCATCTTTTTTGTGTGCCATCGATCCATGTTGATTGCTTGGTGGGGAATGCCTATAGAAAACATACCTGTGCTCTTGAATTCGTCTGTTGTAAGGGCTTTCGTATCCCTTCATAATGAAGACATCACTTACGAGGAAATTTAAAGAGATGGCGAAGAAGCAAAACGCAGCTAAGCTGCTCGTGATTAGCTTATTGGCTGGCATGGCGGCACAGGTAATGGAGGGGACAATAATTCGAACACCTCTTCCATTACAGGAATGAACCAAGCAGCGAACAACACGGCGTATGGAGATCGTATTGACGGATGTTCTCATGCCAGGTATGACAGAGCTTCAGCTCATGCAGCTTACCAAAGATGCCTATCCTCAGACGAAGTGGGTTGTGATCTCCGCACACTCTGAATTCAAATATGCCCAAGAAGTAGTGAGGCTAGGTGCTAAGGATTATTTATTGTAGCCAATTGGCAAAGACAGCTTAGCTGGAGGATTCCGTGCTTGAGAGGGGTTAAAGACATGAAAAGAGGAATTAGTTTTGAGATTCCCAATGATTATGGAAGTTTTCTTGGAGATATATGGAGACCCATTGATATGACTGGATTCGATTGGTCCATCGGAGGAGAAGAATCCTATGCCGCTAACGACAATCAGCTGGGCGAACCGCTTTTTCCAGAAGAGATAGTCGGTTTGGAAGGCGCGAATCTAAGTAGGCTAATAAACAATTCACAGCAATATTTGATTTTTGTGAATATTAAAGCTTACACCCAAGGAAAGAAAGTTGTAGATGTTGCAACGTATGAAAGGATACGTGAAAGTTGAATATGTTACTGATGACAATGATTGCAGAACAAGGCTATCCGTGTGGTAATGTCATTGAACTACCATGAAAATTCATTGAAGTAACATCAAAAAAAGACAAAATCAAAGAAGGGTGCGTCTTTTAATTTTTTTAAAGTGGGGCACCTGGCACACACATATTTAATCTAGGGATCAGGATACATCTGAAATGGAAACGGAATACCCCAAGCTTTCTAGTCTTCGTACGGAATTTCTAACGACTGCAGCATGTTTGTGCCGTTCAAAATAGTCTTCACCCAGATCTACATACATTTCTTTTCGGGTTAGTAAGTAATAAGCGATTCTTAGCATGGCATGAGCGACTACAATAGCGGCACGTTTTCTGCCTTTTTTAGCAAGTGTTCGACGATACATGGCGCCAAGGTAGTTCTTGGATGCACCTACTGAATGTGCCGCCTCTGTTAAGGCAACTTTCAAGTATTTGTTTCCTTTCTTACCTTTGGTCGACTTGCGTTTGCCGGCACTCTCGTTGTGTCCAGGTACTAAAGCTGCCGAAGAACATAAATGAGCTGCACTAGGAAACTGTTTCTCGATGTTTGTTCCAAGCTCAGCTAAAATCTGCTCCGCCATGCGAGGGGCTATACCTGGAATGGAATCTAAACGCTCTATGTCTTCCTGAAAAGAGCTACATCTTTTTGCGATCTCTTGATCTAGTAGATCAATTTGTTCTGTCAGAAAATCGATGTGGTTTAGAATTGTCTTGATCATTAATCGCTGATGAGGGTTTACATAGCCGCGCAAAGCTAATTCTAGTTCCGCTTTTTTTCTTCTTCAATGTACGCTGGGCTAAGTTTGCTAGTGTTTCAGGATCTTCTTCGCCATCTGCAATGGCACGAAGCATGTTCTTGGAAGAAACGCCCATAATGTCAGAAACAACAGAACCAAGCTTAATGTTTGCTCCTTCCAGAACTTTTTGAATTCGATTGTGCTGCCTTGCGCGTTCCTCGATTATGCTCCTACGGTACCGAACTAACTCCCTAAGTTCTCGTTGTGTGCGGTTGGGAATAAAACTAGCTTTAAGAAGCCCGTGACGGAGTAGTTGAGCAATCCACTCAGCATCTTTGACATCGGTCTTACGTCCTGGAAGTGCCTTCATATGCTGGGCATTCACGACTAAAAACTCGATATCTTCGGATTCTAAGAGGTTAACAATTGGTTTCCAAAATACACCCGTACTTTCCATTGCGACATGCGTACAGCCATGGCTTTTAATCCAATCTATTAACTGCAGCAGAAAGACTGTTTTAGTAGGAAACGTACAAATCTCCTTTCCTTGAGGTGTCATTACACATGCGGTAATGGAGTCTTTATGAACATCCATACCACATGCCCTTTCAATGAGAATATCCATTTCAGATTTCCTCTCTACGGCTCTGTAATTGGAGCTGGTGCAACAACCAAAATAGGATTAATCTACCATGAGTGCTTCCCGAGGGAGCGACATTCTGTGATGCACCGTGATCGTTGGAGTCAGACTAACGGAGGGGCTCTAACGCACCATAGTTTATCGACCTTCTTCTCCCAGCCGTAGTAGCATTATTGACGGCATTTCTATTTTCATCCTCTGTGGTGCAGCGCTGATTTTGCGCTGCATGGATGGCTAACGGGCAGAATACTTGAAATATATGGTAGTATTACATTGAGAATAAGTTGCTTAGGTAAACAAGTGTATCATTTTTTATGTAGAGGAGAGGTATGGTTATGGTTAGTAAAGAAATAAGGGTCATAATTGAAAATTATCTTGAAGCATACAATTCATTTAAAATTGAAAGAATGGTTGAACTCTTGCATAAGGATATAATATTCAGGAATATATCCAATGGAGAAACCACAACGGAGACTAGAGGAATACAAGCATTTAGGGAGTTGGCAGAACAGTCGTCATCGATGTTCTCCAGCCGATGCCAGACAATTACCGATTACAGTGTTATTAATGACAAAGTAGAGGTCGGAATCCATTATGAAGGTATTCTTGCTTGTCGTGGATTTTCCTAATGGATTAAAGAGTGGGGATAAGCTGCAATTAAATGGAAAGTCAACATTCGAGATTAAGGAAGGAAAAATCTTATTGATTGAAGATTACAGTTGAGTACACTATACGGTTTTTAAACGAACTGGGAAAGGTAGCTCAATAAAGTAGACAACGAGGCTGCCACGGATTCAACGGCAGCCTCGTTACACTAACAGGCAGGTTAATCGAATAGTTAATCACGGATTTTTCAATTCAGGAGGCAAAACATATGTAGCTAAATGGGTGTGGTTAATTAACTCTACTGAAGGTCCATACGAAATTCGATACGTTAATCGGTCTTTTCCTACTGGAACATGGTGTCCTGCAGTCGGCTCAATTTCAAATGAAATTTCTAATTTAAAGCCACGGAACCCATTTATTCTTTTGGTTTCGATTACTGCAATTTTCCATGGTGTAATTTCAGGCGAAAAAGTTTTTAAAATATTTGGGCGGTAATAGTTATCAAGAACTTCACTAATATAAGGAGATAGCAAGTTCATGAGAATATCCTGTAGCCTAAGTTCTTCTGAGTCCTCAGTGGGTTGATTTGCCGAAGCTATATTGGTTTGAATAGAAGAAACAAGAACAAGCGATAAAAAAAAGAAAAGATTATTTTTTTCATTTTATTTACTGACTCCTTTTATGGTTATTATTTACCAACCCCTTTAATTTATGTGGCTTATTAAGCTAACGTAAGAACGATAGTGAACATCGAAAGGGCTTCCATGTAGTAGCCTTCATTAAGCTATACCAGCTAATAGCTTGTCAACATTACCAGCAAAACAGCTCGAGAACTTGTGTTATATTGATTAATGAGCATGCCAAAGAACCCTCCAATTCGAATTGTATTGG
>NZ_JCAALS010000047.1:0-21765 GCF_059686975.1 Paenibacillus xinjiangensis
TTGTCAAGTTCTTTTAATCTTTTTCACGCAAAAAAAGAGCAGGCTATCTTTCGATAACCTGCTCTTTTACATAGTTATTTGGTTCAGCACCTTAACTTAATGACATTGGGCAGTTAGCCCCCTCTTAATCATTAATACTAGTCGATCAACTTCGTAGCTTTCAACAATCTTTCAACCATAGCCGCTGTTTCCGCGCGCGTTATCGCCGCTTTCGGGTTCAACAGCTGTCCTCCGGTCCCTTGCAGGATGCCAGCCTTAATCAGTTGGGCTGCAGACTCCCGGGCATACCCGGAGATTTGGTCCATATCGCTGTAAGGAGCCAGAATCTGATTGATTTCCAATGCGTTCAGCGCCTCTTGCGGCTGAACGACATTCAGGGAGCGGGCGATCATGGCGATGCCTTGCTCTCTTGTAATCCGTTCGCTGCCGTGAAAACCACCGTCAGCAAAGCCTTTGATAATGCCAAATTCGCTGGCAACCGTAACGGCATCGTGGTACCAACTCGACGGTGCTACGTCGCTATACGGCGTACCGGTTACGCCTTGGCGCATTAAGCCCAGTCCGCTTGCCACAATCGTGGCAAATTCCGAACGGTCAATACTGCGATTCGGGGAGAAGGTATTGTTGCCTGTACCTGCAAGCTGCAGTCTGGCTGCAATATTGTTGATACTCGCCTGTGCCCAGTGGCTCTTCACATCATCGAAACTTTGCGGATTCCAGATGACCGAGTAGCTGCCCTGGCTGCGCAGGTCGTTGATCATTGCAAAGTAACGGTTGTTAATTTTCGTTACGACTGTTGGCACATGGAACACGGTACCGTCCGAATTAACAATGACTCCGGTCGTAATTTTGTTCGGATCAATGCCTTCTGGCAACGCGATATAACGAGGCGCGTAGCTCGTCAGTTGATCCGGCTTAACGGATTGGCCTTGGTATGTGAAGATAAGCGATAGATCTACCGGATCGACGAGCAGATCGTAGCCATCTTTAGTCGCCTGTTCTTCTGCTGCGGCTTTCAATGCCTCAGACGATCTCTTGATATCAATATCGACTGCAATTTCGCCCAGCGGCGCGTCGTTCCATTGTTTGGTGATCGAACCCAGATCCAGTTGTGTGCTTGGAATCGGATAAATAGCAAGCAGATTCTCGATGTTCAGCGTGGAGCCGGTATCGGACAACTGCTTCAGGGTTGCTGCGGTCAAACCTGCAACCTTGATGTCACCGTCGCCAGGCACAAGTACATTCAATCGCTGTCCGTTGCTTAAGGAGACATACTCCGATAATTTATTTGGATCAATCTCAACGGTCGTTACGTTGTTTGCCGTTGTGCCAGTAGCGAAGCTGCTGGCCTCATTGTTCACGGTTGTTTCCACGCCCGTTGCCGGAGTAGGTGTAGGTGTAGGTGTCGAACCGGAGCCGCCACTAGAGGCGCGCGTCACCGTTACGATATACGTTTGCGTCGTGCCGTCCTGCGCAGTCACGACCACCTGGATCGTGTTGATACCTACGCTCAGCGGCACCGAATCGGAAACGACGCCACTTGTCAACGTAAATGGACCTGTGACCAGCGTGCCTTCGCTATTGTACACGCTCGCCGTCACCGTAGCATTAACAGCATCATATACCGTTGCCGTCACTGTCGTGTCGCTCACGCTGTTCGGAACACTTGTCATATAGTTTGTCGTGCCTGCCGCAAAAGCCGGGCTTAATGTGACGCTCGACAGCGTCAAATCGTCCAAGCCCGCGTTGTTAGCCACTGTACGAATCAATGTTCCTGTGCTGATAGCAGACGCCACCTGCGTCGCTGTCGCTTTCACACGGGTTACAATCGTATAGTCCGTACCTGGCGTCAGTCCGGCGAACGTCGAACTATCTTGCCACGTCACGCCGCCGTCTATGCTGTATTCCTGACCGGTGACAGCTTGCAGCGTAATGCTCGTTGCTGTTTTGCTTACTTCTACCGGTGCTGCCGGAGCCTCGGCGCCGTCCGCTGCCGTTACCACTCCCGTTGCCGTGCTTGTCACGCTCCCTGTCGCATGCATATCGTCAGCGGTGACCGCCACAGTGATGGCTGCACCGAAGTCGTCAGCGGTTAACGTGTAGCTTGAACCCGTCGCATTCGTGATGGCGACTCCGTTCCGGTACCATTGGTAAGTCGGCACATTAGCCGATGTGTCAGGCGAATAAGTGATTCCCGATAAGTCCGCAGTCAACGTTTCACCAACTTTGGCAACACCGCTGATCCCCAAGCTGCCTCCCATATCTGAAATCCCAATATATCTTGTGGCAGTGATATTGTTGCTAATGACACCGGAATTATATTCGACTATAACTCCTGGATCAAAATATCCGCTGCTGCTACCGTGTGTATTATTTACGGCTAAGTAGCCTACTTTATTATTAGTCGTGTCCAGCAGAAGTGTAAGATGGTCAAACGCTCCATTAGGCACAAATTCTTCCGATGTATCAAGAGCTGTTGACTGACCGTTTGATACATACCTTGTAGCGCTATAACTAGAAGTGTCCCAATTAGGTGCTGTAGTTTTAGTAGCGCCTATAAAGGTTATAAAGTTCCAATTATCCCTAAAGAAACTTTTAAATTCTTTAAACATACTAGCAATCGCAAAAATTTCTTGAGGATTATTTGAGTTTGGCTCTAAAAGATGTCCGCTATTGTTTGTAGCAATAGTCACAGCATCTTGAAAAGTCATAGTAGCCTGTCTTTGCACATATACAAAATGGCGTCCATTGTAGGTACGTACAGATGTTTTCCCATCGGTCAATGGTGCCCCTGGCGCTACATTTACTGTTACCCTTTGGGTTTGCCCCACAGCTTTTGTAAATGTCAAATTTTGAATAACAGCCAGAATATCTTCATATGTGTTACCATTTGAAAAATTGAACACTCTATTTGCAGATGTAGATTTGTCAGTAACAATGCCACTGATTTCTATACCATTAATCAACTCGGTGATACCACTTGGAAGCGTTCCAACAGCAATTGAGCCATTATTCACTGCCACAGTAAAGTATCCGCCCGCTCCATTCACGACACCTGTGCTTCCAAATGCAGCATTGGATAGCTGATAGGTTGACTCGGTTACACTAACAGGATTACCAAGATCAAGTGTTGATGTTGCAGCAGCTCTTACTTCTAACGGATGAAAAGGCAGCAGCGTCAATACCATAACGATTGCCATTAGAAAAGATAACATTCTTCGATTTTTTAATTTCATTTTTTGTTCGTACCTGCTAACGAAAACATATAGAAATTCTATATTTGCAGATTTCATTCTGTTAAGCAGGGTTCTCCTCTCTTATTCAAAAATTTGTCTATTACTTCTAACTCAAGCGCTTCTGCTCTCGCTGGAGTAAAACGATCGTTCTTATTCTATTCCGCTTTCATACTCATTCCCCCCTGTCCCATAGGGACTCAACGTCCCTTGACCGCCATATCTCGATATAATCCACTTTCATTCGACAGGTGTGATCATAACAAAAGGAACTTTACAAAATCTCTACAGCTTCTTTACATGCTGTTTTCGCTCACGTGGAAATGAAGTACTTGAAAATAACCTCGTATTATCAAGGTAATTCAACCGACTGAGACTACCTCTACTTGGACACGGCTGCTCGGACAGTTCTAATCATCCATTGCCAAAATTCCGATAATATTGTTGTAACAAGTCGAATCTTGCAAAAAACAATGCATACATGTTATGGAGTGTGAAATACATGAAGATCATGCTGGTGGATGACGAAGCGCTGGTGTTAAACCAGATTCGGCGAATGCTATCGGGATATCCCAGTATTTCGGTGGTTGGCTCGTTTGGGAATGCGCGAGAGGCTATTATGCGAATGCCGGAACTTCAGCCGGACGTCGTATTTTTCGATATTCACTTGCCGGAAATATCGGGAATCAAAGCGGCAGAGCTGGCACAGGAGGCTTGTCCAGGAGCCGATATTGTATTTGTAACGGCATATAGCGAGTATGCTGTCCAAGCCTTTGAGCTGAATGCGGTCGATTATTTGCTTAAACCGTTGCATCAAGCACGTTTGGATCAAACGATAAAGCGGCTGATGCAAAAAAGAATGCATAAAGAAGATATGCTCTCAACAGCGCCTTCTCGCATTCTGTGTTTTCGGTCTCTCCGTTTTCAGAGCAGCGGCGGGTCTCCGGAAATACCGAAATGGCGCACGGCAAAAACGCAGGCTCTGTTTGCTTACCTGCTGCACCAACGCGGCAATATCGTCCTCAAGGAGACACTTTTGGAACTGCTGTGGCCGGAGCTTGATGTGAAACAAGCTGTGAATCAATTGTACACATCGATTTATCACATTAGAAAGTGCTTGAAGCAAATGGGCATCGATGCTCCCATTCAAAATATGACTATTCAAGAAGGCTACATACTCGACACAAGCCGCATTCGGATTGACGTGGAGGAATGGGAAAACGGCTTGCGGCAGGTGAGCGGCGTAAATTTGACCGATAGTCACTCCGAGCTGCAGCGGTTGCTTTCACTTTATGAAGGGGACTATTTACCAGAAATTGGTTATGGTTGGGTGGAGGACGAACGCGAAAGACTACGGAAGTTATGGTATCAGAATGCCCGTTCGTTAGCCCGATTCTATGAGAAAGCCATGATGCAGGAGGAAGCGCTGGCGATGTATGAACGGATTCAGGATGTGGACCCGTATAACGAAGAAGACGGACTTGCGCTGATGAAGCTGTATACGGCAAGCGGAAGGCACAAAGATGCGGAGAAGCACTACCATAAGCTGGATCATCTATTTTCAAACGAGCTGCGGATCGGCTTGACCGATAAGCTGGTAGACTGGTTCGAACAAGCGGGAAAGAAATTGCCCTCTTGGCGCAATGAGAAACAGAAATTGGATAATCCCACGATTAAAAGCGTGGGATTATGAGTATATCACCATAAATCCATGTCGAACAATTGAACGGCTCAAAGGCAGTCCTTGCTCCTGGCCGTTCATTCTATACTTGGTATTTGTTTCCGCAAACAGATCCCACTCCAGCTTACAAATGCGACCCTCCGGTCGCATCGAGCATCTGCCCCGTTACCCATCGGCCGTCCGGCGATGCCGTGAAGGCGACAATGTCCGCAATATCCGAGGGCTCGCCGACGCGCCCAAGAGCCGACATCTCTACGGCAAAGTTACGGCCATCGGGCATGTGCAGCCATGACTCGTTGACCTCCGTATCAACGATGCCCGGCATGACTGCGTTAACAGTGATCCTTCGCGGACCCAGAAGCTTGGCCAAATGCAAGGTGAATGTATTGATGGCACCTTTGGTTAGGTTGTAGGCCATAATATGTGGAAAGGCAATGCGGGTCACTCCGGATGAGATATTGATGATGCGACCGCCGTCCCGCAGGCGTCCGAGCGATTGCTGGACGAGAAAGAACGGCGCCTTAATGTTGACCGCGAATAACTGATCGAAATCCTCTTCGCTTGTCTGTTCAAGTGCAGGAGATGTGCCGATACCGGCATTGTTGACCAAAATATCGAATTGGTTGACGCCTGTCCTGCGGATGAGTTCGTCATCCAGGGTCTGAAGAAGCCGATTGACACCGTCCAGGGATTTCAACTCGGCGCCGACGACAAATGCTGTACCGCCCGCAGCTTCGATTGCGGAGACCGTCTCCTCCGCCGCTTCCTTCCGTGTGCCGTAATGCACGGCTACGAGCGCGCCTTCAGCGGCGAGGCGAATCGCAATCCCCCTACCGATCCCTCGGCTGGCACCTGTGACGACTGCGATTCGACCATCCATACGTTTCATATCCATGTAGATCCACTCCTTATCAATTGGTTGATGCCATGATAAACCCTCCCCACAAGGGGAGAGTCAAGAGCGGTTCCCAAGTTTTTCAGACCCGTACAACCGGCACGAGCATCTCCGCCAGTCGCAGCTGGCCGTAGATATCTTTGTCCGACGTCAAATAAATCTCCCGAACCGGGATCGTCTCGAGTGATCTGTAGCCCTCGTCAGCGAGCCATGCCCTCAACATCTCGCTTGCCTTGCAATTATCTGTATACGGGTCACATCGATGGATATAAGAGGCCGCCTTCTTCAAGCCGGGTAAATGATGAATCTTCACCCTGCGGCTGTCAGGGATCGATTTCGAGATGGGAATAGCAACCTCGAAGTCCGAAGGCTCTGCGTTGCAATCGGACCTCCTGTGCCAGACGATTGTCAACTCGCAGTCCGACTCTTCGCCCTGCGAGCGGACATACTGCTTCAGTTCGTCGAGCAGCAGACACAATTGGTCTTTCGGTAAAGTCTCGCGGACGGAAGCGACGAGAAACGGCTCCACGCTTCGCAGCGAGAACTTCTCTTCCTTAGCAGCCTCCGCATGCCGCTCGATCCGCACCAGCCGCTCATCGATCTCCGCAAGTTGCCGCTGAGCCTCTTGTATCTGACGCTCCAGCTCCTTCCGCTTCTCAAGTAACGTGCGCTCCGCTTGCGTCGGAGAAGCCGGTCCAGTCAGTAGCGGCCGCATCATCTCAAGTGTCAAGCCCTGCTCTTTGAATCCCTCTATGCGACGGATTGTCAACAGCTGCTCCGCCGTATAAAAACGATAGCCCGATTCTTCGTCCACTCGCGCAGGCTTTAACAAGTCAAGTTCATCATAATGGCGCAGCGTCTTCACCGTAACACCGCTCAGTTTAGCGAACGTCCCAATCTTGAACATCCTGATACCTCTTTTCGAAAACTTTGCGTGGCATAATGCCCTATTTAGTCGGTATCCTATCAATATACCGCAGCTCTGCCAATCAGCCAATCATTGAAGATATTTCATGGAAACTCATGCCAGTCAAGGCACATTGGAAGACTCCTTTAGTTCCTTCTCAAAAAACTTGCCCTTATTTATGATACGGTTCACCGTTTGTCTGTGGTAGAGCATTATTTCTCTATCAAAAACCGAATAATCTCATTATTAATAATATCAGGCTGTTCATGGTTAATGCCATGCCCCACGTTAGGAATCACTTTATAGCGAAACCCGTCATTATCCAGAATCTGTATGAAATCCTTCTTAAGATTAATTCTATGTTCCGCTATCAGAAAATAAAGCTTGTTCCTTATGGCAGCACCTTTTTCTTTATCATATTTCACCAGTTTATGAACAAACATTGCTTGCTGATTATGATTTTTCATTAAAAGAACTAGATGCTCCGCAAACGAGGGGTATTTATCGAAAATATCGGAGTTGGGAGAACTTAACTTCTTCAATATTTTAAGTAAGTTATGATGCGTTGGAATCAATATTTCTGGAAACATCAGTAGTAGGGTTTGTAACATGGTTTTAAGGGGGTTAGTAACCATGCCCCCCTCCATACAAACTACTTTATGAACTCTTTCGCTATTAACAGTAGTATAGTTATATGCCATGTATGCACCATTGGATACGCCCGCTAAATTTAAGGTTTCAATATTAAAATGGTCTGCAATTTGATTTATCCATTCCGTTTGGTTAAACAAGTTTTTCTTGAAGTTCTCGTTTGGAACACTTTTTCCAGGACCCCCAACAGTATCAACGGCAATGCAATAAAAATATTTGGATAATTCCTTAATGTTTAAAACCCACATGACCGCTGAGTTATCTCCCACCCCATGAAATAGAAGAAGCGGCGGGTTCCCTTTACTTCCTGAAGTAATACAATGGGTCGTACCAAACTTGGTTTGTATATCGTGTTCTTGGAAATCTGAAGACCACATTTCTAGTATCCGATTATATGAGCTCAATACCTGTTCTTTACCCGTATCATTCTTAAATATTTTAACCATGATCATCTTCCTTTCCAGATTTAAGAAACTAATACTATTAATTAATCTTTCTCAAAAATCGCAAAACCACTTCTGCTGAAGGAAAGGGTAATTCGCTGGTAGTTTGCATTCTTGCAATTCCTAAACCTTGTATGAAAGAAAAGTAGGTTATGGCAAGTAACATTGGATCTTCCTCAATGATTTCTCCAACTTGTTGCCCTTGTATAATCAAAGGAATCAGGTGTTCGAAAGGTTTTATTATCTTTTCTTTCGATATTCGTTTTGCTTCCTGTGGTATAGCATCCGATGTAGCTGTCTGAATTAAGATTAATCTCCAATGTTGCATTGCTATGCTATCTGGAGTCAAGAATGCTTCAGTTAACCAAGTTATTTTTTCAAGAGGTGATCCTGACATTTCAACAGCATATCGAACCGCTTGCCCTGCCCCTTCTGAAGCAAGCTCAACTATCTTTGTGAAAACCTCCTCTTTTGATTTGAAGTAGGTATAAACATATCCTTGGCTGAACCCTGCACTCGCGGCAATATCTTTAATTTTGGCGCCTACGAATCCTTTCTTTGAAAATACCTCAATCGCATGTACAATAATTTGCCTTATTGCACGGTCTGAAACCAGTTCTTCGAAGCCTTCAATAAATTTCTGTTGTAGCTGTTTGCTTTGTATAAACATGCGCTTCGCCCCTCAGTGAATGAACGTTCATTCAAAAATTAACATAAAAAGGTATGTTTTGTAAATATATTCCTCACCTAGTATTCGAATAATCTGTGTATGCACGTGTTAAAACACTCCCGATGTTATTAGGGAGTGTTTTGGAGTAGTGCTAGATTTTTCTCACTTATCGAAACCTCGACCTTACGCTTTACCACTATTTGTAATACGGTTCACCGCACTGTCTGTAACGGCAAGTTTAAAGAGTTAATCTTCTTTGGTAGAATCCTTTCTACTGAATTCATCATTTTTATGTTTCTACTCTGCCGTAGGCACTCCTTAGCAACAATCGTGCGGAATACAGCTAAAAACAAAGACCCATGCCATATGAAAAGGCACAGGTCTTGTTTAATCATTTCCGTTTATTATGAAACGTACTCTGCTTGGCTTCCGCCAAAGATTTCAATAATGATGTTCTCGGCCCAATGTTCACGAATGTCAAAGAATATAATCGTGTTTGGCTCACATGGTCTGTCACAGCCCCCAGACTGCCGTTTGTCACGCTAGTAGAGAGAGATCAATTGTTAACAATCTATCTTAATAAGTGGAAACCATATCGAACCACCTTCAGCCTTCCTGCAGACTCCGCCAAATCACCTTATTGCTGTACTCCTTGCTTGAGCTTATTTCTGCCCCGAACCAGACGAACGGGACGAATTCATTGGCTTTCGCTTCATCCTTAAATTCTACTTATGCAACCGTAAAGGATATGGACCTCTGTCAAGAAAGTGGACACCCAATCATACATCTAACATACTCGTTTGTAATACATCGCTTCGAATTGAATCGGCGTCAGATGCCCCAAAGTACCATGAATTCGTTTACGGTTGTAAAACAGCTCAATGTACTCAAACATCTCTTGTTGCGCTTGCACCTTCGTCTTAAATTTCGTACAGTAAATATACTCTTTCTTCAGCACGCTGTGAAACGACTCGATACATGCATTGTCGTAACAATTTCCTTTGCGGCTCATACTGGCTTTCATCTTGTACTTTTTCAAGCGGTCACGGTATTCCTCGGATGTGTACTGCGAACCGCGGTCAGAGTGATGAATCATCTTATGTTTTGGCTTCTGCGCCTCGTACGCCTTGTCTAACGCTGCAAGGACCAAGTCCGTCGTCATACGGTCTCCCAATACCCAACCTACGATCTTACGGCTGTAAAGATCAAGGACGCTTGCAAGGTACATGCGGCCTTCACGGCAGGGGATGTAAGTGATATCAGTTACCCAAACTTTATTCGGAGCGGTGGTTTTGAAATATTGATTAAGTAGGTTTGGTGCAACGGGATTTGAATGGTTTGAGTCCGTCGTACAAACCCGGAATTTGCCTGATACGCAAGACCTCATCCCATTTTCCTTCATCAGTTTACTGACTAAACGCGTTGAAACTTTCCACCCCTCTTTTCGTAGTATGACTGTAATCTTCGGGCTGCCATAGCGTCTTTTAGAATCTTCAAATAACCAAGAGATGCGCACTAAGAGCGCCTTGCGACGTTTCTGATAACTGTTTAAATTAGCCTTCTCAGAAAGCCATTTGTAGTAGCCGCTCCTTGAAACTTCTAGTGCGTCACACATCTTCTCCATTCGAAACTCAGAGCGATGATCTTCGATGAATTGAAACCTTAGTTCCTTTCTTTCCCGAAGATGTGTAGCGCCTTTTTTAAGATTTCAAGCTCCTCACGCAAATCGGCATTCTCGAGTTGTTGCTTTTCCTTCTCCAACTCCATGTTTCGTAACTGTTGTTCTAACTGACGAACTTTATCTGGTGAAGCCTGGACTTCCGCTTGCATCTCTGCCTGTATCTCGCTCCGGTACTTTTGCTTCCAGCCATGTAACACACCCGCTGAGATCTCCAGTTCTCCAGCGATCTCCGGCATTGTCTTGGATTGTTCTAGAATGTACTTTACAGTTCTCTTTTTGAACTCTTCCGTGTAATGATTGCGTGACTGTTTCTCCATACAGGACACCTCTCCTCGTTAATGTAATTATCTATTTACAATTAACGGGTGTCCACTTTTTATTCTAGTTGCAAATTTTCAATTAAGGAGACTTATAGGATCAATATGCAAACACTCTCAAGCACATATCACTTACCCCTTGTTCTTCTATCTATTATTATTGCAATTATTGCTTCATTTGCTGCATTAAGTTTGGGAATACATATTCATAAAGCAAAAGGTACTGCACGTTACATGTGGTTATCTGGCGGAGCATTTGCTATGGGGATGGGCATATGGTCCATGCATTTTATAGCTATGCTTGCTTTCCATTTGTCTATCCCAGTAACATACAACTTATCATTGGTTATCATCTCAATTATTCCTGCAATATTAGCCTCAGGATTTGCTTTTCATATCATAAGCCGACCTTCAATGCGCATATCTCAAGTATTCATTGGAGCACTTTTTATAGGGATAGGCATTGTTTCCATGCATTATATCGGGATGGAAGCCATGGTGATGGGGGCGACAATTGAGTATAATCCAATTTTATGGGCTCTTTCTGCAATAATCGCTTATGTCGTTTCATTTGTTGCCTTAATTCTATTGTTTTTGGTGAAACAACATGCCAACTCACCTGGAATTTGGTGGAGAAAAACGGGCAGTGCCATCATTATGGGAGTAGCTATATCAGGTATGCATTTCACCGGAATGTCGGCAGCAAAGTTCAAACACGATCATCATTTAACCAGCTTGCCTGAGGCAGTATTCGACAATTCCCTTCTAGCGTATTCGATTGGAATTGGCATGTTGATCATATTCGGATTAGTGTTCATCAGCACTTTTATTGATAAACGTTTTGAGTTTCAGTCCTTAGAGTCCGAACGAAAATTTCGTTCTGTGATCGAATCCGCTAACGATGCCATTATTTTAGCCGACAGTAAGGGTACCATTATTTCATGGAACAAAGGTGCCCAACTCATTTTTGGATACCAGGAAAAAGAGGTCCTAGGTAAAAAGCTACAGGTCATAATACCTGAACGATATAGAGAGGCTCATCACAAGGGGATGGAACGTTATGTTTCCACAGGCAAGCCCCACGTAATTGGTAAAACGGTCGAATTACAAGGACTAAGACAAGACGGCAACGAATTTCCAATCGAACTTTCTCTTGCCGCTTGGGTAGAGGAAGGAAACACCTACTTCAGCAGCATCATTCGAGATATTACTGAACGCAAGAAAGCTGAAAAAAAAATCAATCAAATGGTCTATCTTGATCCTTTGACAGGATTACCGAATCGTCATTTATTAAACGATCGCCTCACGCAAGCATTGGATCAGTCAAGCGAAAATAAACAGATCATCGGAATTATGTTTATTGATTTGGATCGTTTTAAATATATCAATGACACGTTAGGACATACCATGGGAGATCGTTTATTGATTGAGGTTGCCAAGCGAATCCAAATCTGTGCGGGAAAATCGGATACGGTATCACGCCAAGGCGGAGATGAGTTTATTGTACTTCTCCCTAACGCCAATTCTGATGAAATTACAAAAAAAGCCCAAAAGATAATCAATCTATTCACTCAATCGTTTGTGTTAAACGAACATGAGATGTTTGTAACCCCATCTATTGGGATAAGTTTGTATCCATCCGATGGTAGGGATATAGAGACCCTAATCAAAAATGCAGATACAGCCATGTACCGTGTAAAGGAACAAGGGAAAAATAACTTTCAGTTTTACACACCCGATATGAATGAAGCGGTATCCAAAAAAATGCAGTTGGAAATTGGATTGCGTAAAGGATTGGAGCGCGATGAGTTTAAGGTTTACTATCAACCTCAGGTTGATGTCATTTCTGGCATAGTGATTGGCGTCGAAGCGCTTATCCGTTGGCAACATCCTGAGTGGGGAAATATTCCTCCCGATGATTTTATCCCCTTAGCGGAGGAAACAGGATTAATCATCCCAATAGGTGAATGGGTGCTTTATGAGGCGTGCCGCCAAAATAAATCTTGGCAGAATCAGGGATATCCCCCTCTACGCATGGCTGTTAATATTTCTTCCCGTCAGTTCCAACAGGGCAATTTATTTGAGATTATCAGTAAAATATTAAAGGAAACGGAACTAAGTCCTCAGTATCTTGAGCTTGAGTTAACGGAAAGCATCATACAAGATTCAAAGTATGCTATATCTACGATGCAAAAATTAAAAACAATGGGTATCCATCTATCCATTGACGATTTTGGAACAGGATATTCTTCTTTAAGCTATCTGAAGCTTTTCCCCATCGACAGCTTAAAGATAGATCGGTCTTTTACAAGAAATATATTCACGGATTCAAAAGATGCAGCACTTGTTCATACCATAATCAGTATGGCACACAACCTAGATTTAAAAGTGATTGCGGAAGGCGTTGAAACGCAGGAGCAGCTTCGTTTCCTTCAAGAGAGAAAGTGTAACGAAGCACAAGGATACTTTTATAGCCGACCTATATCTGCTGAAGAAATGTCAGTTTTTTTCGGAAATGAAAGCTCAAATCATCCCGCCAATAAAGGATTTGCAGTGAATAAAAGTGAGCAAAAATGAAAATAAATCAACTTATCCCTGCTTTGAGAAATAAGACCGGATTAAGCGAAAGCTTGTCCGGTCTTTGTTTTCTATTCTATTCTGATGTATGTAGAAGTAATCACTTTTATCATCCTGCAATGTTGCAATTAACCGCCAGCAGAAGATGATTAGAGTTTTTCAACTTATTAATTTGATGGAAATTTCACAAACATTTGCTCCTTGAAGCATGCAAGACTTCTCTGTTATGGTAATTTGCTCGCCATAATACTTGGAAACTCCTTTAATGTCGCTCATTAATAAGTTTTACGCCGTAATGTTCCAATCTTTCAGATTAACTACAAGCTCTACCCTCCGCTTTACCACTATTTGTGATAAGGTTCAGCGTATCATCTCTAAGGCGAAATCATTTGTTGTTTTTTCTACGTATTTTCGATAGCGCGAAATCAAGAGGCACCCAGTTTGGGTGCCCTTATTGTCCTTCTAAGTTTTGCTTGCTAAGCGACTCTATTCAGCATCATCGCGGCTTGCACTGTGTCAGCCGGTAGATCGTCAGGAATGTTGTTACACAAGTATTATATTAAACTGGGCAAATCGATACGTGAAAGCATCCTCGAGGATCTCGTCGAACGTCCTGCCGGTCAGCAGCTCCTCAAGGGTCCCAAGGTGGACGACCGGCTCAAACCCACCGCCGTGCACCGCGTGCGGCGGGATCGAGTCCACGTCTATAAACGCGGCGGCGGCGTCCGTCGAAGCGACGAAGTACTCGGAGATCAGACCCATGAGCCTGATCATGCCCCCTTGCCCTCCCTCAACACGCTGACCACACCGAACACCGCCCGCACGGCTCACGACCGCCGCGCCTTTAGGAGACACGTCCTAGCCCTACCGGGGTAGCGGTGCCCAATCAGTCACCTCGAAGACGGTGACCGCGTCTCATTCCACCCTCCGGTCAAGCCGGAGGGCAAGCTCAACCTTGAAACGCTCTTGGGACTAGGTGGCATCCTGCTGTTCCAGCCATTTCAAAATCGCTTGGTTTGTTTCTTCCGGCTTTTCTTGATGAATCCAATGACCGCAATCCAGATTAACCACTTCCACATTGGGCACGAACTTTTTTAGGTTTTCAGACCTCTGGACCGCATCCCGGTCGCCGTAGATCATGAGGGTCGGCTGTTGGATGATTGGGTTCACCTCCGCCAATAAGCGCCAGTTGCGGTCAAGGTTCCTGTACCAATTTATGCTGCCCGTGAACCCTGATGTTTCAAAAGCGGAGACGAAAACGGCCAGCTCGCTGTCGCTCATCAAGGGCTCACCCAGTGGTGTTTCTGCTCTGGCGAGATTGATCAACGCCATACCTGGCTGAGGCTCTGTGGGGGGCTCGTTCTTCCTATACAGGTTGCGAAGGAACTGGAATGTATGGTCTTCGAATACGGCGTCCGCGACGCCTGGCTGTCGATTGAAGTGGACGAAATAGAAGTCGCCGCCAAGTATTTCTTCCATGAACTCGATCCAGGGTTTTTCTCCGCGCTCTTGGTAAGGCAAGCTCAGATTTATCACTTTGTTTACACGGTTGGGATGCAATAAGGTCAGTCCCCAAACGACCATTGCACCCCAATCATGACCGACAAAGGTGGCATCTTCGTATCCGTAGTGATCGAGAAGTGCGATGAGATCACCCGACAAGTGTTCAATGTCATAGTCTGTTACTTCGGTCGGACGGAATGAGTTGCCGTAACCCCGCTGGTTTGGGACGATGACATGGTAGCCCGCTGCGGCAAGGGCGGCCACCTGATGGCGCCAAGAAAAGGCATGCTCTGGCCAGCCGTGACAGAGGACAATGGGTTTTCCGGCATTTTGTCGGCCTGCTTCAAAAACTTCGAGTTCCACACCGTTGACTGAAATAGTGGTGGGCTTGGGAAAATCGGTTGGATTAAACATTGCATTTCCTCCTTAGTTTTTCGGGGTGATCAGGCGATCTTTGAAGCTTTCCTTAGAAAAACGGGCACATCATGATTCTCTGTAATAATTTTCTGTAATTCGCTCAGCACCTTTTTGGCGGAAATCAAAACCTCCTTCTTGTGATACATGTAGTATAATGGACAAAAGGTGACATCTTATTGTCACCTTTCTGAAATCATGTAGAAAAAAGAGGGCAATTATGGACAAAGTGGAGAGACTCATTTCGATTATCATGATATTGCTGAAAAAAGAGGTTGTTTCTACAAAGGAATTCTCACAACTATTCAATGTTTCCAAAAGAACGATCCTTCGCGATATGGAAACATTGAGCTTATCGAACATCCCGATCTACTCTGTCAATGGGGTCAAAGGCGGCTACGGCATAATCGATGAATACAAGGTTGATAAACGCCTTTTAAGCAGCTCCGATTTACAGAATATATTAACTGCGCTCGGCGGATTGGAACAAATCCTCCTTACTGAAGAAGTTGAAAGAACGATAAAAAAAATAGAGGCAATGGTTAGTCCATTGTCTCTGAATCGTTCCATTCAACTGTCGTTTTATGATTGGGAAGGTCGGTCCGAGATTCTTGAAACCTTAAAGACATGTCAAGAATCCATTTTAAAGAAAAGGCTGGTTTCGTTTGATTATACAGATAAAGACGGGGCTGTAACGAATAGAATGGTCGAGCCCTATGAGCTGCATTTTAGCGAATCGAGTTGGTACTTGAAAGGATTCTGTTTACATCGACAGGGATATCGAACATTCAAGTTATCTCGGATCGATCATATTACTATGGATGAACGCGCGTTTCATCCTAGAGACGATTGGTCAGAGCAAGGACACGAAGCAAGTTATCTACCGCTACTCGTCACGATTAAGGCATGGATATCGCCTAGCATAAAAGATCAAATCATCGAAAGATATGGTCGAAGAAGTATTGAAGACCATAGTTCTGGATTTTTATTAGCAACCATTTATGTCCCTCAAAATCGTATGGGATTTCAATTTTTAGCAAGCTTCGGCACTCATCTAAAAGTTGTAGAGCCCAAAACCTATGTTGAAGACTTTCGAAATTATTTATATCAAATGATGGAGAACTATTCCTGATAAAGGTCTCGTCTCGGCATATATGACCGATTCCACATGAGTTGGGTCTTTACGCGCTTCTTCATAGATTTAGCATCGAAGCTTCAACCTTCAACTCAACTTTTCGCTTCACCACTATTTGTGGTACGGTTCACCATATCACTCTAAAGGCGAAATTAAAGGGCACCCATTTGGATGCCCTTCGTTGTTTGCAAATTTCTTTTAAGCGGATTAAGTCATTTACTGCGCAGTCCAACCTCCGTCAACCATTAGCGTGATACCCGTTACCATATCACTTGCTGGTGAAGCAAGATAGATGACAGCACCTGCGACATCTCTAATCTCAGCTAAACGTCGATTAGGTATTCTTGCCAGTACCCCTTCTAAATAAGCGAGGTCATCCAGACGCTCTGAATTTCCTGGCGTGTATGTAAAGGTTGGTCCGACTGCGTTTACATTCACGCCCCTAGCAGACCATTCCAATGCCAGAACTCGCGTCAATTGATTAACTCCGCCCTTGGAGGTGCAATATACAGCGTGATCTACGATGCCAATGACACTAGCCTGTGAGCTCATATTTATTATCTTGCCATATCCCTGAGCAAGCATAATCTTCCCTGCCGATTGACAACAGAAAAACAAACCTTTGAGATTAACATCCATCATGTTGTCCCAATCTTCTTCCGTAACATTGACTGCTGGATGATTAGTGCCGAGTCCGGCATTGTTAACTAAAATATCCAATCTTCCAAAATGCATCTTTACCTGATTGATTACCGAATCAATCTCCTTAACATTCCGAACATCCAGTATAAAAGCAACAGCATCGCCTCCATCAGCCCGGATTTCTGATACTAATTGATCTAGCTCTTCCCTGTTTCTTGCTGCAACAGCAACCTTCGCACCAGCGTGAGCCATTGCTTTTGCAAGCCCAAACCCGATTCCTTTACTGGCTCCTGTTATCATGGCAATCTTGTTAGTCAAATCAAATTGCGGGTGCATCAAGGAGGCCCCCCTCTTCCGTGCATTCATCCATTTTATATATGATTGTTTCATAGCTGTTCACCCATAATGCTGAAGAATCTTTCTCGGTGTGAAGATCGTCCCTTCCAGTGCGATAGAGCATATTTCTCCTATCTTTGATAAATTCATCTGCTTCCTTATCAAAAAGAACGCGCAAAGCATCCTCTGACAAATTAACAATAATCAAAAACTTGATGCCTTTGTGCTGTCTTACGTAGGATAACACCATTTGTTCTGAGTTTCGTATGAACTCTAATTCGCCCGCCCAAAATGCCGGCTGATTTGTTCGAAGATGGATCAGGAATTTATAGTGCTCGAACATCCTTGTATCAAACGAATCCCAGTTGAGTTTATACTCATCGAATAAGGACGTCCATGTTTCCATCGTATTCTCATTAAATTCCTGTCCCATCATGATGAGGGGAACGCCTTCGAGCGTCAGTAAGATCGAAGCAGCAGGTCCTGCATGCTCCATGCCCAAATACGCCCAGACTCTGGACTGTTCTTTCTCCTCAAGCCAATTCATCCTCAGAGAGTTTTTAGGAAAGCTGTACGTGTAAGAATTATAAATCGTTATAAAATCAGTCTGTGTAATCGTTCCGTCGATCATCTGACGAATAAGAATTCGAGGATTCCCGTTGTAGGTCAAATCACAGGATTCAATATGATGATATTCATCGTATGACTGAGAGATCAGGATGAGATCAGGTTTCACTTCCTGCAGCGCTTGCTTGATCTCAACGAGGAAATCATAGGGGGTAATATCCGAATCATCCAATCGAATTCCGTCAAAATCAAACTCGGTAATCCAGTATTTCATAGCCTCAATGACATATTTCCTCATATCGCGGCTGTTAAACTGTATACCAGCAAAATATTCGCGAAGGGGTACATCATAGTAGATCTCATGTTGTTCATTATGTGTAAAATATTCCGGATGACTTCCTGTCAGAATATGATCCCTACTCGTGCGGTTCAAGACCCAATCCAAAATGACCCTGATCCCGTTCGCATGAGCTTTGCGCATAAATAACAATAAATCATCTTTGGTGCCGAATTCGGGATCTATCGAATAAAAATCTTTTACCGCATAAGGGTCACCGTACTTACCAATCCTGCGTTCATGTCCCACTTCGTTAAACGGCATCAGCCACAGCGTATTGATTCCCATTTCATTAAAATAATCTATCTTATCAGCCAATCCTCGGAAACCGGATTCTGTGTACGCACGGAGATGAAGCTCATAAATGACCGATTTTCTAAGCCATTCAGGACTAGAAAGGGCTGTAAAGTTCTCATACATATATCCCGGGTGACTTTTTGAAATCTCATTTGTTCGGATCAGTACGTCACCATTTTCAGTTACCGTAATCGCAGAATTATTCTGCCCATCTTCCGATACACTCGGATTGAGCGGATCTAAAATCCACGCTTCCCCATTCACCACAATTTTATAGAGATGCCTTCCTTTAAGAATAGGCAATTCAATCTCCCAACCTGTCCCATCTTCCATTCTGTCCATGTAGTTTCTATCGCCATTCCAATTATTAAAGGTTCCAGCTAGAGCAACACTATCAACGGAAGTATCCGAATAATATACAAATCGAACACCCTTAGATCCCTTTGTTGGAAATTTAGTCAGCATGGTATAGCCACCTTTAAATAGATTCTTGACTCATAAGGCTGAAGACGACCATTAGCTAATGTTTCATCCGCATCTGACTCTACATTTGATAGCAGTAATTCAAAAGATTTGTCTGCTAGCGCTTCAGGGATTTCCAACTGAGTCGATGTAGCGGAGAAGTTCATAACAACGACCAATTGTTCATTTCCTAAAGTCCTTGTAAAGGCTAGAATGGACGAATGATCTGGGAGAATAGGATCATACTTTCCATAAACTGCAACGAGATGCTGTTTGCGAAGAGAAATTAGTTCCTTGTAATAGTTCAATATGGAATTTGGCTCTTTCTCAGCAGACTCTACATTAATCCAGCTCGCATTAGGGTTAACTGGAATCCATGGCGTTCCGGTTGTGAACCCGCCATGAGAATGATCATTCCATTGCATTGGCGTTCGGGCATTATCTCTACCTGATTGATGAATGGCCCTCATGATCCGATCCTCCGCCCAACCTTCTTTCTGTGCTTGACGATAAAAATATTGGGTAACAACATCTCTATAATCTTCAATCGAATCAAACTTTATATTGGTCATACCAATTTCTTCCCCTTGATAGATATAGGGAGTGCCTTCCAGCATAAACATCAATGTTGCCAATAGTTTTGCCGACTCTTTATGGAACTCTTGATCATTACCGAAACGAGAAATGGCCCGCGGTTGATCATGATTGCTCCAGAAGTTAGCGTTCCATCCTTTATTATGCAGCTTAATTTGCCATTGGTTTATTATTTCTTTTAGCTGAGATAATTGCCAAGGAGTCTTCTCCCAACCCTCAAGACCCCCATTTCCGCTGTCCATGCCTAAATGCTCAAAGTGAATGACCATATTAAGCTCGTCCCGATTTTCATCCACATACAACAGAGCCTCTTCTGGGCCCGTGTTTGCAGCTTCCCCGACGGTCATGATGTCATAGTGACTAAACACTTCTCGATTGAGATTTTGAATATGATCATGTACTTTTGGAAGATTTGAAAATAAATGATGTGCGGATACGATTTTCTCATGAGCTGGTGCTTCTGCATCCGGAAAATTTTCCATCTTGACGATATGATTTATAGCATCGATACGAAAACCATCCAAGCCTTTATCAAGCCACCATCGTACCATGCGATGAAGCTCCTCAATTAATAGCGGATTCTCCCAATTCAGATCCGGTTGCTTTTGGGTGAAAATGTGTAAATAATACTCCTCTGACTGTTCATCATATTCCCACGCAGAACCTCCAAAGAATGATGCCCAATTCGATGGAGGCTCATTGTTTTCTTTCGCTTTTTTCCATATGTAAAAATCTCGTTTAGGGCTGTCTTTGGATTCACGGGATTCTACGAACCAAGGATGCTCATCAGAAGTATGGTTTAAGACTAAATCTGCGATAACCTTAATTCCTTTGCGATGAGCTTCTGACAATAACTGTTCAAAATCTGCCATTGTTCCGAATTCCTCAGAAACAGCATAATAATCACTAATATCATAACCGTTATCAGCGTTTGGCGTTTTGTAGAAGGGACAGATCCATATCACGTCAACGCCTAAATCATGTAAATAATCAAGCTTTGAAGTAATCCCTTTAAGATCTCCAATGCCGTCTCCATTGGTATCCATGAAACTTCTCGGGTAAATTTGATACACTACGCTTTCTTTCCACCATTTTCTTCTATAATCTACTTCTTGCACCATATGAAGTCACCTCGAAGATTTTTTATTTAATCTCTTCTTCTATCGTATCTGTATTGAAACAGGCTTCCAATATCCGATACCACTCCATAATGATGCTATTCTGTTGTAATCATCTGACCCCTACTATGAATGGTTTGGTTAGCTCTGGCTATGATGGTGTCTTTAAAGCTCTTAGGGGAACAATGATGGACTCGTTTAAACAACTTGTAGAAGTGTGATAGGTTCGGCAAGCCGACCTGCTCAGCAATCTGAGCAATGCTGAGATCTTCGGTCAGAAGCAGTCGTTCTGCATATTTAATTCTGCGATGAATGACATAGTCAGTGAAAGTAATGCCCATGGTCTGTTTAAAATATTTAAGAAAATAGGTATAGCTGAAACTCATGAGAAGACAAGCCTGCTCCACAGTTATTTTATCGGATAAATGAGCTTCCACATAATCGAAAACTAACTTTAGCTTGGCATAGTTCATCGATCGGTTATGTTCTAACAATCCCTTATTGTCATGACGCAATAATAAGAAAATACATTTCTTCACCAAATAGTTAATGGCCATCTCATAGCCTCTTTGCATCTGTTCATGTTCCTGTTGCACTTCTATTACTGTGCTGTAGAATTGTTGCCGCAATTCCGAATTCTCCCTAAACAATGTGTTCAGCTTTACTAAAGGCAGCAATGACTCCTGAAACAAATATAGGAAAGGAAGCATGTTGGAATCTACGAAGGCCTCCAGCTCGAATTGGAGCACAACATAATCAACCACTTCGTTTGGTTGTCTCAGATCGAGATGGGGTTGGCAAGAACCTAGAATTAACACATCCCCCGCTCGTAAGTGATAAACTTCAGCGGGTGTATGGATTTCCATTCTTCCAGATCGTACAGCAATAATCTCTAGCTGTGGATGGAAATGCCACCCATGCTGACATATGATCATACTGTGAAAGCTGCGCACTTGAATACGAAGCAGCGGGTCGTTATAAAGAATTGGCTCTTTAAATAATTCCATAAGATAGATACCTCCAGAGCAATGTTAATTCGCAGCTTAAATGACGTAAGAACAGTCTGGCAAATAACTAAGCACATCAAGTGATAAGGTTCAGCGTATTACTTCCTCTAAGCTACGGATGCGATCTTTAATCAGAACGGGGGAGTCGAGACGGAAAGCAGTATGGTTTCGCCATTCCAGAGATTTTTGGGTCTGTCAATAATTTTGTGTAAACTCATTTATAAGGATTCCCCCGAGGGGGAATTTTCCTTTTAGCGTAGGTGCTTACCAACCCGTTCCGGGAAGAAAACGGAGAGTT
>NZ_JCAALS010000048.1:0-19308 GCF_059686975.1 Paenibacillus xinjiangensis
TTTTCTTGCTTGTATAAAATTCGAAACGGCATAGGACTATTTCCTATGCCGTTTCGGATTCATTTTCTATTCACGATCTTGTCTCTGAGTTTAACTTAATGACATTGCCCTGACGGGTGGCCTTTGTGGTAGTTGTCCTAAAATTACGATTCAGTTGGAAGCTCAATCCACTCCGTGGCCCATTGGCCGATATCCTCGAAGAGCGGAGCAAGAGCGTGCCCTTTATCAGTTAACGAATATTCTATTCTTACGGGTATATCCGGGAACACATCTCGTCTGACAAGGCCTTCGCCTTCCAGCTCTCTAAGCCGCTCGGTAAGAACCTTCCCGCTAAGGTTCGGAAGGAGTACACCAATCTCGGAGAAACGTTGTGGACCTGCTAGCAATTGAAACACGATTAAAGCAGTCCAACGTTTGCTTAATAGGTCGATGGCTTTTTCGAACCGAGGGCATAATTGTGTTTGGTCCATTCTCATCACCTCATCACCAAAGTATACGCCTGCTGTAACCTACATACAATATTCCAATATGGATTGAGCGAAGGGCATCCCGCGGGGATGCCCTTCATCTGCTTATCTAGCTGGAGAATTCGCGGGGAGAGGGCCGCTGTTGTTCGACATGAGCGGGGCGAGCCATACCATGCCAGTTCCCCGATACACGTTAACCAGACCCTCACCGGATACGGCCGATCCCATTCGCGTTTTACCCGATTTCTCAACCGTGAACTCTAGCGAATTCGACCACATCAATGCGAAGTTGCCATCTACCTTCAGCACATCATTCTGGAGCTCAACGACGACAGCCTCTTCAGAGGGAATAGGTGCTTCCAACGCCAGAATGCCTTTCCCCTTGGCGCTTAGATTGAATAGGCCTTCACCACCGAGTGCGGCTGAGGAGAGGTTCTTGCGTGCGGCAACTGCAACTTGCAGGGATGACTCACAGGCTAGGAACATCCCATCGTCAATGACGATGTGGTCGTTGTCCACATCGATTAGCCATAGATACTTATAGGTCGTCTCCAGCATAAGGGTACCTGTACCTTTATACAGCGGTTTAACGGCACTGGTCCCGGTTACCGCGCTGGTCACCAAGTTCCGCATCAAGCCGCCAACGCCTTTGACCCCCGAGGTCATCTCGATATTGCCAACCATATATTGCATAGCTCCCGCGCTAAGCATAACCTCACTGTTCTTCAACTCAATCATAAGCTGCTTGTTACGCATATTGCTCTTGCTCATGAAGAAGTTGGACTGGGCCTCTGCATAGCTTGTGCTGCTCAGGTCTTCTTTGTATTCAATGATCGTGAATCCGCCAAGCTGCTCTTTAATGACCACATTGTCGTTATCTTTTAAATTATTGATAGTGAAAGCCATAATGATACACTCCTTCAAGTAGGTAGAATAATATCAAACATTCCTTCAAGTTAAGGTATTCGACAAAAAGAATCGGTATCCTTGCTTGTATGGTCAGGAGGGTGTCTCATACCGAATCAGGACCTGGACGATATCCATGGATGGGGGTAAGTAATAAATAGGGTATAGTAAATGAAGCTATAATCAGCGGGCCTGCCTTTATAGCAATCATATGTAAAAAAATAGACAAGTATGAAGGAGGAAGCATCTTGAGCCAAGGAACACCGAGCATACTGGTCTATCACAATGAGGCTGACCGCTATGCAACCATTCTTAGGGCGCATGGCTGCACCTCCGTGAACACAGCCAGAACCCCTGAAGAGGCATTGCTGCATCTCCCGGGAACAGCGTTCATATTAGGGTGGAATTTCCCCTCCCACCTGTTAGTACTGCCAGAGGCGGCTTCCGTACAATGGGTGCAGTCTACGGGAGCAGGTGTTGACAGCCTTGCCTCGGATCGGAATATTACGGAGACAATTCGGCTTACGCGCATCGTGGATCAGTTCGGTGTGATGATATCGGAGTACGTTTTCGCGTATCTATTGGTGCATTGCAAGGACATTCCGAGGTTGCTGAACGCGCAGGCTAATCGGGAATGGGATACATTCAGCCCGGGCACACTCGAGGACCAAGTTATCGGAGTTGCAGGGCTTGGATCTATAGGTGCTGAGATGGTTAGAAAAGCCCGTGCCTTTGATATGAAGGTGTACGGACTAAGCCGCAGTGGCAAGCAGGCCGATCTCGTAGATCGTCACTATGCACCTGAGGATTGGCAGGGTTTTGTCCGTGAGCTGGATTATTTGGTTCTGACCTTGCCTCTAACGCCCGAGACAAGACAGGTGGTCAATCGGGATGTTCTGCTAGCGATGAAACCAAGCGCTTGTCTGGTGAATGTAGGCAGAGGGCAATTGCTTGTGGAGCGGGAGCTTGTGGAGGTTCTGCAGGAAAGAGAGCAATTAACAGCCGTGCTCGATGTGTTCGAGCATGAGCCGCTGCACCAAGAGAGTCCGCTGTGGTCCCTGCCGAATGTCAGGATCACCCCGCACATATCAGGACCTAGCAGAGCAGAGGATGTAGGAAGATTCTTCGTCGATAATATGCGAAGACTACAGCAAGGCGCTCCGCTTATGGGAGAAGTGAGCCGGGAGCGGGGATATTGATTGCATGTAAGGGTATCCGTGTTCAATTGGAGCACAATGTTGGTAGAGCTTAATTGCTAATCGTTAGTGAAAAAAAGGGGTGCCCTAGAGTCGTTTGACCGCTCTAGGACACCCCTGTTTGCTGTTATTTCTTCAATGTAACACGCTTGATGAAGAAGGCCATTATGAAGCCTACAATTGCAGCGATCATTGCGAAGATGAACGCGTTCTGCACGCCGGAAGTGAGTGCTGCTGCAGCGTTCGCAGGATCTGCTGGATCAGTGACACCTGCCATATATTTGTTAATGCCTGATGTCATCACGCTGACAGCAACAGCCGTTCCGATCGCGCCGGATACCTGCTGCAGCGTGTTCATGATCGCCGTACCGTCCGGATACAACGCTTGCGGCAGCTGGTTCAGACCATTAGTCTGCGCTGGCATCCATACCATCGAGATTCCAATCATCAGACAGGAATGGAGGACGATCATAAGAGCGATTGTAGAGGTCGTCGTCGTATTAGATAAGAAGAATAACACGGCAGCTACGATGGCAAGCCCTGGAATGACGAGCCACTTGGGACCGAACTTATCGAATAATTTACCCATAATAGGTGACATGACACCGTTCAGAAGACCACCGGGCAGCATAACAAGACCTGCTGTCATAGCTGGCAGTCCGAGCCCCTTGATTAGAAACATTGGCAATACGAGCATGGAGGACATCATCAGCATCATGCAGATGAATACCATCAGTGTTCCGAATGTGAACATCGGGTGCTTGAACACTCTAAGATTCATCATAGGCTGCTTCATGCGCAGCTGACGAATGGTGAAGAAGAACAGGGCTACAACACCAATGATCATCCAGAGCAGTACCTCAGGGCTGCTCCAGCCGGCCTCTGATTCACCTGCGCTGCTGAAGCCATAGACGATCCCGCCGAAGCCGATTGTTGATAATACGATCGAGGGAATGTCGATTCTGGGCTTGGAAGTGGTGGTGACATTCTGCATGTACACCATTCCGAACACTAAGGCTAGTATTAGAACCGGCAGCGATAGCCAGAATATCCAATGCCAGCTTAGCTTATCCAGCAGGAGGCCTGCAACGGTTGGGCCAACTGCTGGTGCTACCATCATGACCAAGCCGAGCAGACCCATGGCGGAGCCGCGTTTGTCAGCTGGGAAAATAATGAGAATCGTGTTGAACATCAATGGCAGCAGCAGTGCTGTGCCGGCAGCTTGGAAGATACGAGCTGTGAGCAGAATCTCGAAGCTTCCCGCCATCGCGGCGATCAACGTACCGATAACAGACAAGCTTAGTGAGGCAATGAACAGCTGCCTTGTTGTGAATCTTTGCAGCAGTATGCTGGAAATAGGTACTAATATCCCCATCGTTAATAAGTATCCAGTAGTTAACCATTGTACGATTGCAGCGGTTATGTTGAAATCTGCAATTAAATCACTCAAAGCGACGTTCAGTGCGGTTTCACTGAACATTCCGATCCCACCGCTCAAGATGAGGGCGATCATGATCGGGAGTACCCTGTATTTCTGTGCGGGTACGGTATTGGCTGGTGTTCCTTCCATTGCTGCTTGCAAGCTGATCCACTCCTATATTCTATATCCTAACTTTATGATTCCATGATTGCATATATACGAAACCACTAGTTCCGTAATTGAGTATACTCAAATGAATTACGAGATGCAATAGTTTCGTTATAAAATGTTCGAGCTGATCCGTAGCATGAGGCGGCGCTTCATCTTTGAGTTTCTAGAGGGTGCGTGCTATAGTGTTAGGATAATAAGTAGGGGGCGCAAGCAAATGAATGAACAAATGACGTCCAATGAAAGTTCAGTGGACTCAGAGGATCTGGCTTGCAAACGAGGAAGGCCTCTAGATAAAAGTCGTGATGCTATCATTCTTGAGGCCGCTCTACAGCTTGTCGCTGAGAAAGGCTATGAGCCTGTAACGATGGATGCCATTGCGCATCAAGCTAGGGTAGGTAAAGCGACGATCTATCGTAGATGGCATTCGAAGCTAGATCTTATTGCATCCGCGCTGGTGGAGATTACACCATTCGAGTGGACAACGACGCTGGAGGATTGCACAGGAAGTCTAAGGCAGTTTCTCTGTAAATTGTTGGCTGATTATATCGGTTTGAACGATGAGATCCGTCATAAAGTATTATTGTCAGTCGCGGCGGCTATGTGTATGGATAAAGAGCTGTCCAACTTTTTTCAATTCGAGTATGTGGCGAAGCAGCGGACTGCGATGCACGCAGCCATCAAGCAGGCGGTGCTCAGCACGAATGGTATAAGCACGAAGAGTCTTGACATGGCGGCAGATACGGGGCCAGCCCTGCTGTTCTATCAGATGATGACGATTAGAGAGCCAATCAACATGGCTTATATAGAAAGAATTGTGGATGAAGTCATGCTTCCTCTATTATTGATAGAATAGAATAGACAAGCAGGCGAGCAATTCCCAGGAAGGAGTAGGGGAGTTGCTCGCCTGTCTGGTTGTATAGCCATGAAAGATCCTATAGGTGAATACCTTTGCCGCCTAGGGGAAGCAAGCGAACGGGCTCTGCTCCTGCAAGAAGGGGTCTCCCTCGCTGCAGCAGCAGAGCAACACTCTCATCCTGCAGAGAAGCAGCGTGTGCTGCAGCATCTATCCATAGCTCCGTCACCCATACGGTATCCGGATCATCTTTGGAACTATTCACGATATACAGCTCACAGCGGTCGTTAGCCTGCAGCTGCTCAGCGGCTTCCAGAAGAATACTCACAAGCTCATCTCGTTTGCCGGGATGGGCGATTAACTTGCCGTACATAGCGAATTTATTCAAGATAGTCACCCTTTCCAATTGGTGCAGCAAGCATATTTGTATAATACTCTGCCATTCCTGTACTTACTTCGACCATCTTACGGATCAGTATATCCGGTTCCTGAATGGTCAGAGCTCTGCCATAGGGGAGGAGGTAGTACGGCACATAGGACAATAAGGAGTCGGATCCTAGCCTGAACAGTGCCTCGCTGCCTGATCGTTCAATGAGAGCATGTCCGAACAACCAATGCTGGCATAGCTCATTGAGTGCATGCTCATGTCCTGCAATTCTAACAGTCACCAGTGTCTCGTCATTGATTAAGTTAGGGAGCAACTGACTGAGCAAATAGGATTTGGGGGAGAACCCAGCAGGCCGTTCGAAGCGCTGTTCACTCGGCAGCAAGCGGGCGATGCGATCTACACGGAAGCAGCGTACTTCTTGGCGTAATTGACAATAGCCAACGGTATACCAGATTCCTTTCCAATGGACAATACCATACGGGTCATACTTGCGTGCTCGGGTGAGGCCTTCCCTCCCCTTCACATAGTCCATAAGCAATGAATAACAATTAGCGGCCGCTTCCTCCAGAGCCTGAAGAAGGGGCTCCAGCTTAGGATCGACCGGTGGATGGATAACGGCTATCCCCTGACTATGACGCTCAATCTGATCCAGCTGTTTCTCGTTGGTATATCGCTTCAGCTTATCGATTGCACGCTCTAGAGCATCGGTGAAGGGGTAGCCAGCTTCTCTAGCGAATACGGAAGCATGGACGAGCGCTTTCTGCTCTTCTGCATCGAACAGAAGCGGCGACTCCGTGAATGGCCCAAGGATTTGATAGCCGCCGTTCGTTCCTGAGTCAGCAATAATAGGTACTCCGCTTATACATAACGCGTCGATGCATCGGTATACGGTACGGACATGAATCTCTAGCTTGTCAGCTAGCTGCTGGGCAGTTACCCGTTGTCCGGAACGCAATATCCATAGGATAGATAGCATATTATCGGCTTTAGACATGTCACCCTTACCTTCCATCTACAAGGTCGTTCATAGTAGTCCCAACATATCCCTTTTAGGCGAGTGGTGCAAGTCCCTTCTCGATCCAAGATTCGTAGGTTGGCCCATAGACCTCTGGGATTTGTATTCCAGCTTGTCTCATGAGGACGGTCATTTGGCCGCGATGATGTGCTTGATGCATAAGAGTGAATCGCAGGGAAGCGCCATAGGTATACTCTTCTCCCATGATGAGCTGAGTTTCTTGAAGTCTCTCATCCGTCCACTGTGTCTTCAAGGCATGCTGAAGCGCTTGGCCTAAACGGCGGTATTCCTCCGCAATGACAGCAGCGGATTGAGGGATATTCTCCCCTCCCTGGGGGCCTTCGAAGGTCAGGCCGCAATGGGTCATATAATGGATAGACAGGACAAGATGCCAGGCGATTTGTCCAAGCGTCCGTCGCTCCTCTATCATTCTCTGGGATAAGGACTCATCTGTCAGCGCATCCATCACCTTTTCGGTTAACCGCATTTCCTGTGCCCAATCGGTAATAAAGTCTTCAATAGTTACGAGCATATCTATTCCTCCATTGGCTAATTTGTATCGTACTAAGATTAAGTATATAGGAGCATTACTGACAGATACGGTCAGTGAGTCGAGATTGTAATGGCGGTAAGCAGGTATGATATGATGAGCTTAAGTACTATTAGATACATGAACTAAGAAGACGAATGACTATAAGAATAGATGAGAGGGGTTCCAACGATGCAACTTTCGGTTTTCTACAGTCATATTGAAATGGCGAGTGAGCAAACAGGGCTGGAAGTGGAGGAAGTGCTGCGCAGAGTACATGAGTATGGCATTGATGCAGTCGAGCTTGATCTGGAGCATGTCTCATCTGGTGTAGAGACAATGAAGGAGCGGCTGGAGGGGGCGGGTATGTCCGTCGCGTCGATGTACGCCTTCTTCGACTTCGGTAACGATTCGAGTGTCGAGCCCGGGTATCGATTCCTTGATAAGGCAGCTGCTCTAGGAGCGAGGAAAGTGCTGGTCATTCCTGGCTTTATCACGTTGCTTCGTCGATTAAGAATTGCTTCCATAGCTGCAGGTCCTCAAATTTCACTTGCTGCGGATCGTACGAATGGCTGTGCATATGGCTGAGATACCAATCTATAAAGGTCTCAGCTATATGCACATAATTGATAATCGTCTTTTGTTGTAGACCATCTTTTTCCATGCCCTTAATATAGGATTCCATCTGGGCTCCCATACTCAAAACGCCCTTTCTGTGTTAAGCTTTTCTAGGGCAGTTTCCGGGCAAATATTTCTCCCCTCATAGATCTCTTGGCCAGAGCGAGGGATTCCGGGGCTGCTTCAAATTTTATAAATCCGCAATGATTTTTACTACATATCATAATCTTTACGGCAGGTATATTATCCGGAATAAAATCAGAAAATTTGAATTCAAAAGGTCCCGATTTAATTTCCACATATCCAATTGGTTCTATTATACCATTCCTACATTGTGGACAGTTCATGATGAGATACCCCCTATTTTTGCAGCTTTAGCTGCAACATTCCCCCTACAATGATTAAAATTGCACAGAAGAACCCGATGATTTGCATATACTTATTCATATTTCCATAAATGCATTCAATGGATATCCAAGTACCAAGGGCACCGTGATACGGGTTACACGTCTATTGATGTCATCCCTGTTAATCAGATTTATCGCAGCTCTAATTTTAAAGCCATTCATGAGGGAGTCTATTTTGTCTCTTCTTATAATGAAGGGGCTAATCAACTGGTCATATCATCTATGGATGATTCTTATGAGATGTTGATTCAATTTCCGCGAACAAAGTAAGGACGACTGTATGTAGGAGGATTATTCTTTTGGCCAAGCGCAAACGCAGACAGAAAGAGAAACCGTTAAACAGCTTATTTTTGATTCTAGTGTCATGAGAAAATAAGGTATTAGACCGGATGTCTTTATTCCATGCTTCTCTTTGAATAGATTTATCGTCAGATTCCATTAAGTTTTAGAATGATCGTAGAAATAAAACAGCGACAGCCAAGGACGAGTTAATAAAGTCCTAGACTGTCGCTATTTCATTGAGCTACGTCTCCCGTTTAGTGCTTACCAAGGAGTGTCATTAGCTTTCATTATAACTTGTCCTTTTGGCACACCTGTTCCACCGTAAACAGTCACTGTGTAAGTGCCTGAAGGAACAAGGGGATTGTAATCATTATTTATAAAATTTACTCCTACTCCATCTGCTGCAACGGTTTTATTAAAGATAATTGTACCCTTAGTATTATGCTTTACTTCAACTCTAAAAGCTTTTGACCCTGTATTTTTTACATACATATTAATATGTGGATATCCAATCTCTACTGTCCATGTAGTACTTGGGTCTGCTTTAGTATTATTTAATAAATCCCAGTTTAGTGTACTGGGTTGGAGTGCCAGAGGAACAATGACTGTCTCAGTTCCTTTTGTGGATGCCGTAGAGCCATTTGCCGAAACAGCACTAGCAACTCCAGTAATAAGAGAAATAGATAATACACTAGTACCAATAATCTTCATAAATTTGCTTGTCATTTTCATAACTTCCTCTCAATATAATTTTATATTTTTCTAACACGAAAGGTATCATAACACAATAAGGTTAATTCTACCAAATAACCCATATTACGACACTTTTATAGAACAATATACCTATATTTTTAATACAAAAATAGGTATATTGCCAACGAAAAACGCAGGGTTGTTGGTTTCAACGCCGCATTTTTGATGCATTCATATTTTTCTCAACTTTTCGAGCAAGTTTTAATGCCCCTTGATCGATATATTTCATATAATAATGCGACAAAATAAATAAGGGCACCATGGAAACCATAAACGTAATTGCATAGGCAAGATTATAACTAAAGTGATGAATCACTTTACTAAACAGGAATGCGGAGAACGTATTTAGGAAAGTAAAATGAATGAGGTAAAGAGAAAATGAAATCTGTCCCAAATAAGCAAACGGTTTCCATCCAAACACCTGCTGCAACACTTTTAAACGAAGCAGAGCAAACAAAATCATAGCAGAACCTAGGGTTCGTGCAAGAAGTCGTGGATCGATGTTAAATTGAATCCATTGATTGATAATTTTTGTCCAGACTTCTATAGGTTCGTACATAGTCCCCATTAATGAAGTATAAGGCGCCGAACCTAAGTAAATCCCCATTAAAAGCACAAGTACTGCCGTTATTTTGCTTTGTATCCATTTGTGCTTGAGCAAATCGGCAAGCAGCATTCCCCACAAAAAAGCGACAAAATAGGTTTGAATAAAAACAATGGATAAAACCACATACACAATCCATCTTTTTTTTACTCGTCCAAATAAAGCAATAAAACCGAATATCAAAAAAGAACCTACTAGCTCATAGCTCATTGTCCAAAGGACTGGATTATAAGGGTGTGCTTCAAAAAGGAAAAACGGATCAAAAATAGCAGCCTTAATAATGGTATATATATTTGTATCTAGAACGTAATAGTTCTTTTTCATATCCGTCCATGTTGTTGCCCATATATCTTGGAGATAAAAGGCATTCGTATTAATCGCTAGGTACACAAGCAATACGGATACCGCTGCCGGCACGGCAAGCCGAATGTACCTCCTCAGGGCGCTGGAATGCAACAATTTTAGAAAGGTCTCATTATCGAGCTCTTTTTCAAACATTTTGACACTGAGCACATAACCACTTAGCACAAAAAACAAACAAACGGCAAATTGTCCATTATAAAATAAATTAATCGGAGAATGTCCGTACCAGATATCCCATTTAAAATGAGCTTGTTGCTGACTTCCAGTTAACGCAGCTGGATAAAATACTTGTATGTAGTGCGAAATAACCACGGCAAATGCCGCGAGGCCCCTAATGCCATCCAAATAGAATAGCTTCTTTTCAAATGTCCCATTAGTCATTTTTATACCTCATCTTCCATTAATGATGTTAATTATAACATGCGATGCTGCGCGAATAATGCGTCTAAGTACCTCATTGTCGAGTTCTTGATATCCAGCTTTAGGAAGTGCACCACTAAGTGTTTGATAATCCTTTACATGGCTATTTCAGCTCAAATATTGAAGCAAAGCTTCACTAAACATTGACAGTCTAACACTTTATTTTTCAGTCTAGAACTTTAAATTCTTCTGAAATCTAGCCCTTGCTATCTCATCCGGTTGAAGAGTCGGCTAGCAGGGAGGAGCGCTCCGCAGCACTCCAGAGCATGGTTGAAGCGTTGAATAGAATGTGTGATTATGCCGAGAATAACCACATTGTTGTGACGATGGAGGATTTCGATGATCGTCGTGCGCCCTTCTCTTCCTCAGAGGAATTACTATGGTTTCTAGAGCAGGTTCCGAAGCTAGGCTGTACATTCGATACGGGGAATTTCATCTACCGTGGTGAGGATGAGCTAGAGGCATTCGAGAAGCTCCGGTCTAGAATTGTTCATGTCCACTGCAAGGACCGCTCATTGGATGCGCGTAGTGGCGGTACACCCAAAATCACGACTAACGGAACGAGGCTGTACCCTTCTCCTGTCGGGCATGGCTGTCTTGCCATAGAGGAGATTGTAACGAGACTGAAGGCTGACGGCTACAGCTCTACACTAGCGATTGAGCATTTTGACGCCGTAGATGAGCTGGGTTATATGGAGAAGTCGGCAGCGTGGCTTCAGAAGGTCATAAGACTATAAGTGCATGCTTCCTGGTTCAATGAGGCAGTCGCCAGTCCGAACGCAAAGAGATCCAGATGGTCATATAACCTTCTGGGTCTCTTTATGCGTTTTATCCCAACGGGAGCTGAACATAGAAGGAGGTAGCTTCCATTCGTTTGCTTTTTGCATATATCTTCCCCTTATGCTGCTCCACAATCGACTTGGCTATGGCAAGTCCGAGTCCGTAACCACCTTGCTTGCGGGCCCTGGATGGATCGACACGGTAGAAGCGGTCGAAGATTCTGTCCAGATGCTCGGGTTCGATGCCTTCTCCTGTATTGGTCACCTTCAGAAGGAGATCATTATGCTGTTTTTTGAGAGTGACGGTTATAGCTCCCTTAGCGCTGGTGTATTTGATGCCATTATCGAGCAGAATCATGACGACCTGCTTAATCTGCTCACTGCTGCCGCGTGCCAGCAATGCAGGCTCAATCTCATAGCTCAGCGCAATATCCTTCTCGAACATAACGGCCTCCATCGTTAGAATGACGCTCTCCACAGCCTCGCTTACGTTGAAGCTTGCATAGAGCATGCTTGCCCGGGAGTCATCCATCTCGGTAAGGTACAGGAGATCGTTGGTCAGTGTCTTCATTCTCTCCGTTTCCGATTGGATGCGGTACAGCCACTTCGACTGATTCTGAATGGTGTCCTCACTATTAGATAACAGAACATCTGCATTCGTGTTAATGACCGTTAATGGCGTCTTCAATTCATGGGAGGCATCAGCGATGAACTGCTTCTGCCTATTGAACGCTTCCTGAACCGGAGCGATAGAGCGATTAGCGAAGTAACGGCTCGTCAAATAGATCACGATCAGCATAACGAAGCCGACGAGGGTGAAGGTATAGACGAGATTCGTAAGGATCTTCTGTTGAGCGGTGACATCTAGGAAGACAACATTATATCCAGCTGCCATCTCTTGAATGTTATATGCCCAAGTGTTGCCGTCCAGATTGAATTTCCCTTCATCAGCATGTTCGGACTCTGTTGTCTTGATCGCTGCGGCGTAGAAATCATCGTCCATATCGAATCGGGAGTCGACAGCTGTAATTGCCCACGCTGAGTCCGTCTGCAGGCTGAAGGACACGGAGCGTTCTGGCGGCGTACTTGAGCTATCCTTGGATTTCTGCGGGAATCCCTCTCCCTCTCCCTCTCCCTGTCCCTCTCCATCAGGTCTATGCTCCCCCATGCTGTCATCAGGCTTGTGATAAAATTCAGATACTCGCTGCAAGTCCATCTTAATATCGCTGCGCACATTCTGATAGGTAATCGTGTAGATCGTGGCAAAGGCCATCAGCATCATGCAGGAGATAATGACTAGGTTAACGATTAGAAACCGATTGCGAAGCTTATTGAACATTAGGAGCTGGCCTCCAATACATAGCCTACACCTCTAATGGTATTAATTCGCACGGAAGAATGCAGGAATGCGATTTTTTTGCGTAAAAAAGAAATATAGACCTCCACGTTGTTATGCTCGACCTCTGAATCAAAGCCCCATAGCTTCTCAATAATCTGTTCCTTCGAGGTTACTGCTGATTTCCTGGAGATAAGCAGCTCCAGCAGCTCACTTTCTTTCAAGATCAGCTTAAGCTCCTTCCCTTGGCAGGTAAGCTTGAGATTCCGCGTATTCAATTCGATATCCTCGAACTTCAATGCATCCTCTGCTATAACGGCCTCACCCTTGCGTCTTAGGGCAGCTCTTATTCGTGCCAGCAGCTCTCCGGTTGAGAATGGCTTGGCGATATAATCGTCGGCTCCGTAATCCAGCCCTGAGATTTTGTCGGACACCTCACCTTTGGCGGTCAGCAGAATAACGGGTGTCGATATTCCTTTGCCGCGCAGTGTCTTCAATAAAGTGATACCGTCCATCTCAGGGAGCATAATGTCGAGCAATAGGAGATCATATATGCCGCTTAGCGCGTTATCGAGCCCCGATAAGCCATCGTGTACGGCATCAACGGAGTAGTGGTTTTTTTTCAAAATCTGGGTTAATGCCTCTGCTAAGTGAACCTCGTCTTCTACTATTAATATTCTCATGGCGTTTCCCCTCTGCTTCATTATATACCTCTATTTGGTATGGCCATTATATGAAATAAACCTTTAATCAACCTTAATAGTAGCACTTGGACGCCTGCCGAGTAAAAAGTTTACAAAAGATTAATCATTTAAGATTCATTAAAGGTTGCGGCTCTAAGATACAGGTATGGAAGCGGTGAGGCATTCACCCACAAGGAAGGAGCGATAGCCGATGGCAATCGAGGTGTTCAATCGATATGAGAGCAAGTACCTGATGGATGATAACATGTTCAACATCATTTATAATCGACTGCTCGAATACATGGAGCTGGATGAATACAACAAGAACGATCAGTTTTATTCCATTAGCAACATCTACTATGATACCGAGCATGATTCATTAATACGCAATAGTCTGGCGAAGCCCAAGTATAGAGAGAAGCTCCGCATAAGAGCTTACGGTATTCCGGAGAGAGAAGATAAGGTTTACTTGGAGCTTAAGAAGAAGGTGTTCGGTCTGGTGAACAAGAGAAGAACGGCGCTGAAGCTGAGCGAGGCTTATGAATTCGTTCGAACAGGCGTGGAGCCAGTGTTCAGAGAGGGCATGAACAAACAGGTGATCGAGGAGATCAAATACTTCCTGCAGCGTTATCATCTAGAGCCCAAGGTATATCTGGCTTATGAGCGAATTGCGATGTTCTGCATCAACAATCGAGACCTGCGCATTACGTTCGATACGAACATTCGATCAAGACGCCATGATGTGCTGCTGGAAGCTGGCGACAATGGAGAGAAGCTGCTCTGCCCCGGGCAATGGCTGATGGAAGTGAAAGCAGAGAAGACGATCCCGATGTGGCTGTCCAGAATGCTGTCGGATCTAGAGCTGTACCGGACGAGCTTCTCCAAATACGGCAATGAGTACAAAAAAATGATCGCAAACGAAAACCAAATAAGGGAGAGAATTTCGATATGATTGATTCACTATTGACTTCGACGACGACAAGCTCTGAATTTACATTAATGAATGCCATCCTTACAATCGTAGTTGCCATTGTATTAGGCGCCGTCATCAGCTTGACCTATATGAAGACGCAGCCGGGCTACTCCCAGAGCTTCACGCTGACGATGATCGTCTTGCCAGTCATTGTAGCCATCATTATTCTGCTAATCGGCAGCAACATCGCAAGAGCCTTCAGTCTTGCAGGAGCCTTCTCAATTATTCGGTTCAGAAGCGCGCCTGGTGATCCGAAGGATATAGCATTCGTCTTATTCACGATGGCAGCTGGTCTGGCCTGCGGTGTCGGGGCATTCGGTTACGCTGTACTGTTCACAATCTGTCTCTGCTTACTGATGTTCTTCTTGAAGGCTATTAACTTCGGTGCCAGCAAGGCAGCTCAAAAATTGCTTAAAGTCACGATCCCAGAGAATCTAGGGTATGAGGAAGCGTTCGATGAGGTATTCAAGAAATTCAATATCAAGTATGAGCTGAAAAAGGTTAGAACGACCGAGCTCGGAAGTCTGTACGAGCTAGTATATATGGTGACGCTAGATCATCGCACGAATCAAAAGGAATTCCTCGACGCCGTGAGGACAAGGAACGGCAATCTAGATATTACGTTAACGATGGGACCAACAGCATCAGAATTTTAAAATAAGAGAGGAACGATAAATGATGAAAAACCAATGGATAGCCAAAAAAATAGGAATCATTCTATTATGCGCAGCCTTCATGGCAGCATGCAGCAATACGACGACGACGACAACGACAACGACGACTTCGGGTACCGAAGCAACAGCAACCACCGCTGTTCAGTCGGGTGAAGCGACATCAGGTGAGCAGTTGACCAGCATTGATCTTGCACAGGAGATCGAATATGAAGCGGATGACCTGTACACGGATTGGGCTTCTTCGAATCCAACCTCTATTACGCTCAGTGGAACTGGAGCAGCTATTGAGGGCTCAGGAGCAGAAGTAGAAGGCAGTATTATTACCATTACAGAGGCTGGAACGTACGCGGTGACGGGCACGCTGGCTGACGGTCAGATCGTGGTGAATGTACCAGGCGACGGAGTTGTACGCTTGGTATTGAATGGGGCAGAGATCTATAACAGCACGACCTCAGCCATCTATGTTGAGGAAGCGGGCAAGACGATCATTTCTCTAGCGGAAGGAACGGAGAACCTAGTGTCAGACGGAGAAACGTACGTATATCCGGATGCTACTACAGATGAGCCTAATGCAGCTATTTTCAGCAAAGATGATCTTACGATCAACGGTACAGGGAAGCTCGTCGTTGAAGCCAACTACAACAACGGGATTGCGAGCAAGGATAAGCTGAAAATAACAGGTGGAACGCTCGACATTACGGCGGTGGATGATGGATTGATGGGTCGCGATATACTTGCAGTCCAAGATGGTGATATCACAATCAATGCAGGCGGCCATGCGATGAAAACAACGAATGATACCGTGTCTGAGGAGGGCTTCCTAGCTATTGATGGCGGTACATTCAATCTGAAATCCGGAGTAGATGGGTTGAATAGCGCAGGTGGCGTTCAGATCAATGATGGAGACATTACGATTAATGCTGGCGACGATGCGATTCACGGAGAAATCTCACTCTTGATCGCAGGCGGCACAATCGATATTACGAACAGTAATGAAGGTCTGGAAGCTTCTAACATTGTCATTGCGGATGGCGTAATTAACGTTGTTGCTACTGACGATGGAGTGAATGCAGCAGCAGCCAGCAGTGACGAGACGACAACTACGGAGCAGCAAGCAGGACCGAGCGAAGGCAGCTCCAATAACATGATCACGATTAGTGGTGGATACTTGACCGTTGATGCACAAGGCGACGGGCTCGATGCGAATGGTTCGATTGTGATGAGCGGAGGTACCGTTATCGTTAATGGTCCTACGAACAGCGGCAATGGCGCCCTTGGATTATGACGGAAGCTTCGATATGACTGGCGGAACTCTTGTAGCGGCCGGAAGCTCTGGCATGGTTCAAGCGACATCTGATCAATCGACGCAAGCTGGTATTCTAATGACGTATACAGCTTCACAGCAAGCAGGCACGATCGTTCATCTGGAAGACAGCGCAGGCAATGCGATCCTCACCTTTGCCCCTTCCAAAACGTATCAATCCGTATTCATCAGCTCACCGAGCCTAGCACAGAATACTGCGTACACCCTCTATTCGGGTGGCACGTCGACAGGTGCTGAGGTGAGCGGCCTGTATACGGACGGCGAATATACAGGTGGGACGAAGGTAGTCGAGTTCGAGACAGCCACGCTTGTCACTTGGTTGAACGAGTCCGGAGTAACCGAAGCAAGCAGCGGTATGATGGGAGGTCGCGGCGGCGGTGGTGGTGGCGGCTTCGGAGGAGGCGGCGGTGAGCGCACACGACCTGAAGGCGGCGAAGCACCACAGCAATAGGAGTGTAAGAATGGAACAAGCTGGCGCATAGCGCCAGCTTGTTTGTGCGTTAGGATGAAATCGATTGGTTTGTCTTCCAATGAATAGAAAGAGGCAAAGAGTCCACAATACTATAGACGTAGAATCTGTACTGATGAAGGAGAAGATATTCGTGAGAAGCAAGCTTTACAAAGTGATGATGTGGTCTATGTTTATTGCTCTAAGCGTAGGTCCGATGCAGGCGGTCGCAGCCCATCAAGAACAGTCAGGCCAAGCCAGTATGGAAAGCTCATGCCTTAGTCCTTCTAAGGTGAAGCTGAAATCTGATTTGAGAAAGCTATGGACCGATCATGTCATATGGACGAAGAACTACATTGTAAGTGCAGTTGCAGGATTGGAGGATCAAGAGGCGGTGCTAGCCAGACTGCTCAGAAACCAGCAGGACATCGGTAATGCCATCAAGCCCTATTATGGAGAAGATGCAGGCAATAAGCTTGCAGCCCTGCTGAAGGAGCACATTCTTATAGCTGGACAAATCGTCGATGCAGCGAAAAAAGGCAATCAGTCTGACGTGGACAAATACAATAAAGAATGGTTCCGCAACGCGGATGATATCGCTTTGTTCCTGAGCACAGCTAATCCGAATTGGTCCAATAAAGATCTGAAGGATTTGCTCTATATGCACCTGCAGCTGGTGACAGACACGGTAACAGCGAGGCTCAAGAAGGATTGGAATGCGGATATCGTGTCCTTCGACAAAGGGGAGGACCACATTATTCTGTTAGCAGATACCCTTGCAGATGGCATTATCAAGCAATTCCCGAATGCATTCCGATAGACCCCTTTCAATATAGCTGGCGAACCAGCAGCAGCAACAGCCTCATCTCCGATTGCTCGGACGATGAGGCTGTTGTTTTGCGGCTACAATCCTTTTTTCTCATGGTTTAATAGCCATGCTTTACGTGTGATACCTCCGCCGTAGCCTCCCAGTTCTCCATTGGAATTAATGACACGGTGGCATGGGATTACGATGGCGAGCTGATTGGCGCCATTGGCCCCTGCTACAGCACGGAAGGCGGTTGGCTTGCCCAGCGCATTAGCGATGTCGGCATAGGAACGAGTCTCCCCAGGCGGTATAGCGACTAGCTGCTCCCACACACTCTTTTGAAAAGGGGATCCGAGTAAGGAGAGAGGGGTGGAGAATTCCGCTCGTTGACCGTCAAAATATTCATTCAGCTCACGTTCGATGGATACGATGGGGGCTGTGATGCCGGGAATAATTGCGGATTTGGTTCGTTGTCTAAGCCGCTCCACTTCACGCTCAAGGCCTCGCCTATCCACGAACTCCAGAAGATGAAGGGCATGCTCATCTCCAATAGCAATCATGGGGCCAAGTCTGGTATCGAGCCAAGAAGCTCTGAGAATCTTGCTGTGCTCCAGCAGCGTGGGGGCTGCTCCCATAATTCTGGAGAAGGCGTCGCGGAAGCCGCTGCTGGATTCATAGCCGGCTGACAGCTGAGTGTCTAGAACGGATTGACCTGATCTTATATTTTTCAAGGCCAGCCCCATACGGCGTGCGCGTGCATATTCGACAAAAGTCATTCCGAAGCGCTTCTTGAATTGACGACGCGCGGTGGATTCATCTACCGAGAGATTCTTGAAATCCTGTTCCTTCCAGCGCTTCTCCGGGTTGCTCTCCACAGCCTCAACAAGTAATCGAACGATGTCTGAGACCTGATTCGGATGAGATAATGGACGACAGCGCTGGCATGGCCGATAAGAGGCGAGCAGAGCTTGCTGGGCAGTCTCGTAAAATTCGCAGTTCTCGAACTTAGGCTTGCGCGCTGGACAAGTCGGCCGACAGAATACCCCTGTCGTCTTCACTCCAACATAGAATACCCCCTCATATTCCGTGTTTTTCTCCAGTAAAGCTTGATAATATTGCTCGTATCGTTCGGCTGGTATCATGGATCTATCTCCTATATTTGAATGTTGCCCTTATTATAATCGTTCCTGCACGAGGACGTAGCCGAGAATCAGGCATTGATTCCGTGGATTTCGTGGAAGCAGACCCTCTAGAACGAAGTAAGACCATTCAAGGGCATGGTCATCCTTGAATGGTCTTGGTTGCTTCACTCCCATTACACCATAGCATCTGGTATTCCTTCTGGCTAATCAGCCGGACGAATTTCTCTGCGGACAGCCGGGAATAGGTTGAGTCTATGAATTCTGTCTTGGAGAGAATAAGCTCCAGCATGACTCCTGTCGTCGAAGAAAATCGATCTAAAACGATCTGAGAGCTACATTTTAACGAAAAAATTCGGGGGATTTAAGTCCTCATAAAAAACAGGAGGTTTCTCTAAAGTCTGTGGTTGTATGTGATACAACCTAAGCGGAATTTCAGCGCCGTCCCACTGATTTGATTGCACGAAATACAATGTAGCTCCAGCGCACACAATAAACTAGTCTATCTCGCGTGATGCAGACTGTATTTCATACAACCTCAAGGCGGTATATCGTCAATAGCTTGCTATACACTGTACTCACTACAATTCAGTTTCCTGAAATTTACTTTTATGCGCCAAAACAACGAATTTGGTTGTAAATATGGACCTCTGTCAAGAAAGTGGACAACATCAATCATTTAGCTTCCCCTTTTGTAATACATGGACTCAAACTGAACAGGCGATACGTACCCTAAAGTTCCGTGAATTCGC
>NZ_JCAALS010000049.1:0-18413 GCF_059686975.1 Paenibacillus xinjiangensis
CTTATTTAGATTAAAAAAGACGGCTCTATTCCCAAAAACTGGGGGTGAGAGCCGTCTTTTTATTCGTGTCACTTAGCTAATCCGAAAAACTACAAGTTCTTCAGTGGCCTCTGTTGATCAAAGGTTTTTTTTATTTCTAGGAGCTTAACAAGCAACAAAAAAACGTTGGGGAATGCTCCCAACGTTTTTTTGTATTAATACGATTGATCGGCAGTGCGGTTCTTACCTCTGTAGAGGTAGTATACAACCGCTATGCCAGCCAGAAGAACGATTGAAGAAACTAGGCTGCCTTCAGCCCCGAAGGCGCCGCCAGAAATGGCAGAAGGGCCGTTATCCGTTGCTCGTAGGACGGAAGGGACAGGGTCTGTGCCAGATACTTGGAATCCATATACGTAGCCCTGGAAGAAGTTCCACGTCAAATGTAATCCGACTGGCCACCATATGCCTCCGGTTAATTCACGGGCTACAGCCATAATTACTCCTGCAAGGATAATGTTCAGAATCGGGAATGGTGAACTGAATACTGCGGGATTCATACTGTGCATAAGTGAGAACAGTACTGAACTAACGATAATTGCGACAGTAGGGCCATAGTGATACCGCAGTAGACCTTGCACATAGCCACGGCTGAATATTTCCTCAGATAAGGCGACTCCAACGAAGAGGAGAGTTCCTCCTAGCAAGGATACGATTAATTCCTGATTGAATTCAGCCAGCTCCCAGCTTATAGAGCCTACCAGCCAGATGATTACGGAAGCCAGAGAGATTAGAACAATGCCAGCTAAGAGGCCGTGAAGGGTAAGCGCAATGGCTTGTGGCTGTTTGATTCCTAGAGACCAGCCTTTTTTACGTTCAAACCAAGCATACATGGACAAAGATACAGCTATAAATGCGATAAATTGTACATAGTTAAGCCATGTACTCGCTTCAATAGATGAGGTTAGCTCGTTGAGGTTGTCCCCTGTAGCGATGGCTAAGACAGTGTACACAACTGCGACAACCATAATAATGCCTAGCACAATCGCAAAGCTTAATAAAAGTTTACCAATAACACCTGCTGCTGTTTTAATGCTATTCACCTTCTCCATATCTTTTTAATTTCCAATAATGACCATATGAAATCGCATTTCCTGATTATAACACAATCATATATGTTTTGGATGAAGAACTAGAAAATTGTTATATTGTCGATTTGGAAGGCTAAATGTAGAAAAAAGTATTTTTAATAGTAAAAATATAATATAATTACCTCTGCTAGAAGATTGGGATATTCATCCATACTATATGTTAAAGGGGAATTATTAATGCGACATTCAATTACGGCATTCATCATGGCTTTTGTTATCCTGTTGTCAGTGCCGGGAATGACAATGGCTGCACAGCCTAAAGAGACAACGACCGTCTACATTAATGGGGTCAAGGTTAAGTACGCGCAAGCTCCAATTACGGAGAATGGGACGACTCTTGTATCGGCAAGAGAGACTATAGAAGGCTTAGGGCTAACCTTCAGCTGGGATAAAGGCAATAAAAGAATTATTGGGACGAATGGTGAGATCACGGTAGCCATTGTACTGGGTGCCCCAACGGCGACAGCCAATGGTACTTCTGTATTTCTAGGAACTCCCGCAGTAGAGAAGAATGGAAGAATCATGGTTCCTCTTCGTTTTCTGCTAGATAGTGTCGGCGCCTCAATGGAAGCGAAGGGAAAGCAGATAAGCATCAAGAAAGCAGCCAAAGAAAAAAGCAAATACTATACCGGCCTTCCATTACAAGTTACAAATACGACAGTTAAGAACCTAGGGAAGAGCGCGATGACTCTTAACTATGTGGAGTATTTATATAAAGATGACTCTACCTATACAGTTGATTATTCCGTCACTTTGAATGCGGGGCAGAAGGGTGTCTTCGAGCATTCTGATGCAGCAGCTGGCGACACAGTAGAGGTGGATTACGACGAGTATATGTTCTTCGGCAGAGCTATCCAGAGTATTACTCAAGATGAGCAGGAGACTACCAGCAAAGCGTTCAAGAAGTCCGATGATTCCTATCTTAACGGAAGCTTTGAAGAGAGTATGAGAAAATACTATGACACGCTAGTAGCCGAATATAAAAAAACACTAAAGCAGGCGCTAGTTAAGAATAAGAATGTTCCATTGCTAGTAGAGGGCTACAATATCTCATACGATGTGCTTGGTGATCCTGAGGCGAACATTGGGTTTACCAATCTGACAGAGAAGAGAATCATTTCGTTCGAGCTGTCTTTCAGCTGCTATGATCCCTATGGAGATAAAGTGAATGGACTTTTCTCGAGCAGCAATCGTTTCTATGCAAGGGCCAATGCTACAAGTGTGGATAGCGGAGAATCGTATAGCTTCACATGGAGCTTATCTATGTACGATTCAACGACTATACTCAAGAATATTCAAATCGATAAAGTCGCCTATTCAGACGGCACGTATTGGAAACGGAAATAAGGAAGTCTGCTTATTGAAGACCTATTAAGATTATCGCGGTGCAAGTTTGTCTTGCATCGCTTTTTTATGCTCAGATAGCAGAGATTGGCTCTGTGTATTCCTATTTCGTTAATTAGTTTGTTAAAATACACCATGTAATTGAAATATCTGGAATAATGATTATTCCTGTTATGCATGTGGACTGCTAATCTGTAGCTAGATGCAAGCGGAGGTGCACATCGGTTTGTATCCGAAATAAGATTCATATGCCGAAGGGAATGGTTATTTATGAAGAGGAAAAGAGTACTAAGCCTCATGCTGTCTCTCACCTTATTGTCATCCGTATTTGCCGTACCAGCTCATGCAGCAACTACTGTTAATGCAACCATTGTAGTTCCCGCTGGCCAGACTTACGACGGACAAGGGCAGACCTTTATCGCGAATGCAAGCACACTAGGAGATGGCAGTCAGGCTGAGAATCAGAAGCCGATATTCCGACTTGAAGCAGGAGCTACACTCAAGAACGTTATTATTGGGGCACCAGCGGCTGACGGAGTCCACTGCTATGGCAACTGTAACATCACGAACGTCACTTGGCAGGATGTCGGTGAGGATGCTTTGACGCTGAAAGCCACAGGAATCGTCAATATTACTGGAGGTGCCGCTTACAAGGCGTATGACAAGGTGTTCCAGATGAATGCTGCCGGGACGATTAATATTAAAAACTTCAAAGCAAATGATATTGGCAAGCTGGTTCGGCAGAATGGCAGCTCATCCTTCAAAGTCGTAATGACATTAGACAATTCGGATATATCCAAAGTGAAGGATTCTATATTTAGAACAGACAGCAGCACCAGTACAGGTAAAATAACGAATACCAAATATTCAGGCGTACCTACCCTGTTCAAAGGGTTCGCATCAGGTAAAACGAGTCAATCAGGCAACACACAATATTAGCTGCAATAGCAGGCGGGCCGTCTTGGCTCGCCTCTCATGTTAACTACTATGCGCGTCGTACTCTTTTTCTTACAGTAAATATAACTTCGCTTCTAATAACCTCAATTTCTTTGATGAATGATGCGGCATGCTCGGTATAACGCTCCTTCACTTGCAAGTCCTTAAGAGCTGCAAGATTGATCTCTACAGTTAGCATGGCAGATTGTGCGGCAGCATCGAACAGGATCGCTCCGATACCAAGGTCGGAGACGACGTTATTATTGGAGGATTGCGCAATGGCGGCTGTATATTGAATCCCCATGTGGCAAAGCTCAATGATTCGAATTGGTATTTAGTCGTGCGAGAGTGGCAGACGGTGACGGTCGCATTTTCTCTCTGAAGCATGTGGAACAGGGGCAGACCGACAGTCTGGTCTCTTCCGATTAGGGTAACGATCTGACCTTCAAGGGAATAGCCATAATGCTTAAGCAATCTGATGCAGGCCTGTGGGGTTGCAGGGTAGAGACCAGTGCCGCCGGTCATGGTGGCAAGTTTGTTGCTTGGGGTCACACCATCAATATCTTTGGTTGGAGTAATCGAGGACTCAACTGTAGAGGTGGATATATGCCCCGGTAAAGGCAGCTCCAGCATAATGCCATGCACCGCATTGCCTGCATTCAGTCTGGCAATAAGAGCAATAATATCCTGCTCAGGAACATTACTTGCGAACGAATGAAGCTGATAAGAGATACCTAGCTTTTCTGCGAACTTCTGCTTCGTACGAGCATAATAAGCAGAGGCTGGGTCTCCTTCGACTATAATCGAAGCGAGCGGGGGGTGAATACCTTGCGTATTCCAATCTGTTACTTGAAGCTTAATGGCCTCGTAAGCTTGATCAGCCGCTTCCCGTGCTTTCATTACAATGGTCATCTCAGTTGCCTCCCTGATTCTGATTAAGTGAATAGAGACTATGGCATGCATATAAACAAAAAAAGCATTTGCCAAGGACTCATTATATGAGTCGACAAGGCAAGTGCTTTTCACAGGCGAACAGTACGGTCCAACTGCATGCTCCCTCGTGGTTCATTCCACTGATTTCGCCAGTCACAAGCAGCTTTATTTGATTGCATTATATCAAAGGCAAATGTGCAATGTCCATATGAACGATTGGCGATCATACAGTTCTGTCAATACAGCTTCTCAACCTGTGCTATAAAGGTGATGAATGAACGCACATGCGGGGCCAGCTGCTCCTCGTCACGATAAACCAGACAAATATGCCGACGATTGGTATACCGTGGCAGCTCCGTCATGATGAGATCCCCCGAGCTTACCTCACGAAGGACACTTCTTTTGGGCAGTACACCAACACCAATATTACATTTCACCGCTTCTTTAATAGTCTCAATCGCTCCCAGCTCCATAACAGATTGCCAGCTGAGGCCGATACTATCCGCCCATTCATCAGTGAGCTTTCTTGATGTAGTTCCCGCTTCATGCAGGAGAAAGGTTTGACCTTGCAAGTCACACTCGCTTAGTTCCCCGGAGGCAGCAAGCGGATGCTCGGGTGAGAGCAGAAGCTTCAGCTCATCTTCTATAAGCGGCAGTACGATTAATCCCTCGACGGGCGCTAGAGGCAGAGAGACAACAGCTACATCTATCTCATAATTACGCAGCATGCCGAGCACACTATCGGCTTTTTTTACCGTAAGCTGCAGCCGAACTCTCGGTTGCAGCTTGCCGAATGCAGCTAGATGAGGCGGCATGAAATAAGTAGCCGGAGTATAGCTGGCCCCTAGCTTTAATCTTCCTTCACTTAGTTCCTTCTTCTCATTCATTATGGATCGGGCATCGTCCATTAAAGCTACAATACGCCGGGCATATGGAAGCAGATCTGCTGCCATATCTGTTGGATGTAGACTTCTGGCATGCTTGTGGAATAGTTTGAGACCAAGCTCTTCTTCAAGCTTGCGGATATGAAAGCTGACTGTGGGCTGCTTGAGTCCAAGCTTGTCTGCCGCTTCCATTAGCGTTCTGGAGCTGCAAGCTTCCATGAATACTTTTAGCTGCTGTACGTTCATCTGTATCATCTCCCCATTGCTGTTCTTATTTAATATAGATAGATTCAATGAATTCATCAATATATATAGATGATATTTAACAATATCTAAGCTTAGCGTTAACGCCTGTCTTACATTTCTCGATTAAAGTTGTATTCAGGAAGCAAAATAAAAGGTGGAGGGACAACTTTAATGATGAAACGAGTAACAGGCAAGCTTGGATTGCTAACTGTAACGGCAATGCTGATGATTGTAACGGCATGCGGTCAGGCGAACACGACGAATACAACAAATACGGGGAATACGGATAAAAATGCAGGTGCCGCTAATACGACTGCTACACAGGCTCCTGAGGAAACACAGCCTGAGGATAAAGGAACGCTCACGGTCTACTTGAATGACTTCGACGAGATCATTAAACCAATGTTCGAAGAAGCGACAGGCTACACGCTTGAGCTTGTTACGGGCAATGGAGCAGAAATCATGTCCCGTATCGAAGCTGAGAAGGGTAACCCTCACTGGGATGTTGTGTGGATGGATGCTATGCCGTCGATTAATGCGCTTGGTCAGCAAGGTCAATTGCTGGAAGGCTGGGAGCCTGCTAATGCAGCAGGGCTAACCGAATTCGCCAAATCATTTATCCCTGCTAATGGAGCTTATTATCCGACAGGTGCACATGCTTCGGGAATCATCGTATATAACACGAATGAAGTTAAAGCGGAGGATGCTCCGAAGACATGGAAAGAGCTTGCAGATAGTAAATATGCAAAAATGATCGGTATGGCAGATCCAGCAATCGCAGCTCCTGCTTATCCATTCGTAGCTTGGTTCTTCCAAGAGCAGGGAATGGATGGCGGAAAAAGCTATTTCGAATCCCTTATGGGTAACGGTCTAAGCGTATATCCGAAAAATCCAAATGTCGTTAAAGCTCTCTCAGGTGGAGAAATCAAGTTGGCTGCTCTTCAAGAAAGTAATGCATATGCAATGAAGAACAGCGGGGAGCCAATCGAGATTATTTGGCCTGAAGAAGGAGCACCAGCCTCCGTACGTGTAGCAGCTATTCAGAAGGACACCCCTAACCTTGATGCTGCCAAAGCGTTTGTTGAGTTCATCCTTGATCCTACTACACAGCAAGCTTTAATTGATGAGGGAGAGGAAAGCTATTTTGAGCCTTCCATAACGGGTGTGAATGCTAAGTCAGATCGCGCACAGAATGCGAAATTGGTAGCTGCTGAGGCAGATTGGGCTTCCGAGCATGAAGCGGAGATTAAGCAATGGTTCTCTGACCAATCGGTGAAGTAATGAAGCTTCGATCACTGGACGGGCGTCTTGGATGGTCAGTAAGCATCGTCCTTATCTTACTCGTGTTATATCCATTGGCGGCAGTCATCGTACAGGTGCTGCTGCCAGGGATTTTCTTCGGAAGTCTGAAATTCGGGGATTGGCGCTTACTGCTGGAAATATTCCATCGGCCCTTATGGCAGAAGTCACTGGAGAATTCAATTCTGCTTGCGAGCGGCACGACGGTCATCGCTACAATGATGGGAGGGGCTCTGGCCATGCTAAGAGCAAGCTGGTCATTCCCGACAGCGAAGCTTCTGGATGCCGCCGTATGGATTCTTCTCATTACACCATCCTTTATTCTTGCTCAGGGCTGGGTTATGTTCGCAGCTCCTGGGGGATTGGCGGTAGATTTATTCGGTTCACAATGGGTGAGCAAGGCAGTGTTTCAGCCAGCGGGGCTAATCGCCATTATGACATTAAGCAAGTTCCCGCTTGCCTATCTAAGTGTATATTCAGCGATGGAATGGAGGGTGGATTCCCTCTCACAGGCGGCAAGGCTGAGTGGCGCTTCACCGCTGGCGGTATGGCGTACTATCCAAGCACCACTGCTGCTTCCGGCATTCTTAGCTGGAGCTGCGCTTGTATTCATGGATACGATTGGCGATTTCGGACTTCCGGCATCCATTGCGGCTGTCTATCGGTTCCCAACGCTTCCGTATTCGATCTATTCTGCTATTTATACCTCGCCGATTCGCTTCGATATGGCAGGTGTGCTGTCCTTCTATTTGGTGCTCTTAATTGGAGCGGCTATGCTGCTGCAGTTCTATGCACTAAGGCGTTCTCGGTTCGACTTTCTGACGAGTAGGGCTGTCAAGTCTGTACCTAAGCCGTCAGGCAAATGGAAGTACGTGCTGACAACAGGCAATCTATTATTTCTTGCGATAGTCATTGCTATTCCTATTGGGGCGAATGTCTGGATGTCGCTTGCGAAGACGCAGAGCGGCGGGATGACGCTGGATAATCTGACTCTACAGCATTATGCGTCACTGTTCTCTGATTCTAATAAGCTGCTGGAAGGGCTGGGACATTCCTTACTCATTGCTTCGGCAGCAGCTATTCTTGGATTGGCAGCGGGTGTTGCAGTTGCCTATGTACTTACTTACTCGCAATTTAGGTTTAAGCGGTTTATTGAGACTGTGTCGATTATAACGCTTGCTGTTCCAGGTGTTGTGCTTGGGATTGGATATATATTCGTCTGGAACCAGCAATGGCTGGAGCCTATAGGGTTGCTGCTATATGGTACACCATGGATTCTTATTCTGGCTTCCGTAGCTGGGGCTATTCCAGTTATTACTCGGGTTATCGTTGGAGCGATGGCCAAAGTGCCAGCTAGCCAATTGACGGCAGCACAGCTGCAGGGAGGATCTTTCGCCGCTCGCATGAGAATCATCCTGGTGCCGCTAATCCGAGGTGCGCTGCTCTCAGCAGGATTAGCTGCATTCGGTTCTGGCGTCTTTGATCTAGCGGTGAATTCGATCTTATTCCCTCCAAATTTCATTACGCTCCCTGTTACGATCAATAAAGCATTCGAGGATTTGAACTTCGGTTATGCGTCTGCCGCTACCGTGTTCGGATCAGGTATCGTTATTCTAATTATTATGGTGCTGGAGCTGCTGCTCCGCCGTAAGGAGGTACGTGTATGAGTCAGACAGCCATAGTGCCGAGCAGACCGCTTCCAGACCAAGCGCTTGTGAAGAAGCCTGCTCCAGTAACAGGATCTTCTACAGCAGGAGAAGGGGTACCTCTTCTCCAAGCACGTCATCTGGTCAGGAATTATGGCTCCTTTCAGGCTCTGCAGGGCATTTCATTTGATATGCAGCCTGGTGAAATTATTAGTGTGCTTGGACCTTCAGGCTGTGGGAAGTCGACGCTGCTGCAGGTAATAGCTGGACTGACGAAGCCAGACGGGGGAGAGCTGCTGTTGAACGGAGAGCTTATCGCTTCTTCCCGTACATTGCTTCCTCCTGAAAAGCGGGGCGTTAATATGGTTTTCCAAGATTATGCCCTATGGCCGCATTTGAGTGTGTACGAGAATATTGCTTACGGACTTCGAAGACAACGCATGCCTCGCTCCGACATGGATGGTAGAGTTCGTGAGCTGTTAGAGCTTCTACAGCTCTCAGGACTCGAGAAGCGACTTCCGCCACAGTTATCTGGAGGTCAGCAGCAGCGTGTCGGCATCGCTCGTGCCCTTGCGACCCGGCCACAGCTTCTGCTGCTGGACGAACCATTATCCAATCTCGATATGCGGCTTCGCGTGGAGATGAGAACGGAGATGGCTTTATTATTCCGAGAGCTTGGGACGAGTGTGTTCCATGTCACTCATGATCCCGAAGAGGCCTTTGCAATGGCAGATCGGCTTCTTATTATGCGAGCAGGACGCATCGACCAGATTGGCACGCCGCAACAATGCTTCCGACACCCTGCCAGCCGTCAATCGGCATCCTTACTCGGTGCGATTAATAACCTTAAGGGCAAGCTGATCTGGAATGGCCGTCAAGCCTCCTTGGAGCTTGGCACCGAAGGCCAATATTTGAAGGGGGTATTGCCTCCTAAGTACGAGATAAGCCAATCTCCGAGTGCTGTTGAAGGAGAAATGCTGTTCAGACCTGAGGACGTTGCGATTATATCGGACGTTGCCAGCATAGAGGATAACAATGTTTTGCCGGTAACGGTGCTCCGAAGTATATTTGAAGGCAATAACTGGCGTTCAGCGGTCATAACTGATTGCGGACAAAAGCTGTTCCTGCTGCAAGAAGCGCCGCTAGAGCAGGGAACAAGGCAATTCGTTGCAATCCCAGAGTCAGTTGCTTACTTATTTCCAATGGATTCATAGAAAGGCAGACGATTGTATTGGCCGCTACTGAACGCAATACTTCACGATTACTAGCGATTTCTGACATTCATGGTCATGGCGAGCTTCTTCAACAGCTGCTTGAGGATGCTCACTACCAGCCACATAGAGACCAGCTTCTCTTGTTGGGCGATTACATTGATGCAGCTTTTCCTGACACATATGCAACGCTTGAGCGAATACGAAAGCTCGTTAAGGATGGAGCTAAGGCGCTGCCTGGCAATCATGAGATTATGCTAATTAAGCGGTTTGAGACCTTCAAAGTAATCGATCAGCAGCTTGCTGAATCTCTCGAATGGATCTCCGAGCTGCCCTTGTATATAGAACAAGAGGGATATTTGTTCGTTCATGCGGGGATAAGACCAGGAACACCGCTTGAATGCCAGTCTCTGCATGATTTGACGGAAATAAGAGAGGATTTTCTAGAGGGTGCTCTAGACACCAGTCAAACCGTAGTTTTTGGACATACGCCTACTTTTAAGCTAGGTGCAAGGCCGGGCGATATCTGGTTCGGCTGCGGGAGAATCGGGATTGATACAGGTGCTAAGCATGGACATCGTCTCACACTGCTCGATGTACACAATCGGATTAGCTATTCTCGATCAGCTGAAGCTTTAAGATGATGGAGTAAGAAGACTTAAGCTGAACGGTGCATGGATAACAACAAAAAGGAGGCTTTCCCAAGACCAGTATGAATGATCTTAAGGGAAGCCTCCTATTTTAATGATATTTAAATAAGCGTTAATGACTCTTAGCTTCCTCATCGTTGGACAGCCTCGTTACTTCAAATAGCTTGAACAGCAGGCTAAGCACGATAGCGACAACTGTGGCAAGCGCCATTCCTGATAGGGAGAAGTCGCCCATTGAAATTTTAGCACCGCTTAATCCGGTTACTAGTACGATTGTAGTCAAATACAGATTAGTTGGCTTGCTGTAATCCACCTTGGACTCTACGAGCATACGCAATCCTGATGCAGCGATAACACCGAACAGCAGCAGCGACACCCCGCCCATTACTGCTAATGGAATACCGGCGATGAGAGCAGAGAATTTACCAAGGAAGGAGAGTATGATCGCAATGACAGCAGCCCCACCGATGACAAAGGTTGAATACACCCGTGTAATTGCGAGTACACCAATATTCTCCCCGTATGTTGTGTTGGGGGTAGATCCTACGAAGCCAGAGAGCATTGTGGATATCCCATTGCCCAGCATAGAACGATGAAGACCCGGATCTTTGGAAAGATCCTTATTGACGATATTCCCTGTTACGATCAGATGCCCGATATGCTCAGCAATAACGACAAGTGAAGCGGGGACGATCGTCAGAATAGCCGCCAATTCGAACGTAGGCAATGTGAAGGTTGGCGCCTTCAGCCAACTGCTAGCCCCGGCAGCTTCGAAATCTGCATAGCCCATAAAGTAAGCGAGGAGGTATCCCGTCACGATTCCGAACAAGATTGGGATGATGCGCATGAATCCACGGAACAGCACAGAGCCGAAGATGGTAACGGCCAGCGTTATAACGGATATCGTAATGGCTCCAGAATCGGGCGTCCAGACAACCTCAGGCCCCGCAGCTGGAGGCTTGATCCAGCCTGCCATCCCTGCAGCTGTCGGTATCAATTCCAATCCGATAACAGCGACGATGGCGCCCATTGCTGCCGGAGGGAACAAGACATGAATCCAACCCGTGCCGGCAACTTGTATGATTAAGGCGACAATTGTGAATACGAGCCCCGATAGAATGAATCCGCCTAGAGCAGCTGCGTAACCTTCCGTTGGAGAAGCGTATTGGGCAATCACAGTACCGGCAGGTGCAATGAACGCGAAGCTTGATCCTAGATAGGCGGGAATTTTACCCTTACAAATGAACAAATATAGCAGTGTACCGATACCGTTCATTAACAAACATATGGCCGGGTCAACACCAAGCAAGTTAGGTACAAGCACGGTTGAGCCGAACATAGCGAACAAATGCTGGATGCTAAGCATGAGGCTCATGCCCATCGGGGGTCTTTCAGTAACTCCAATTTCTCGTTTCATGCTGAAGCTTTCCTCCATTACGTTCAATCTAAGTTGTACATCATAAATATCCTTGTCGATTCTACCTACTCAGTATCGGTTTGGCAAGTGCTTTCTTAAACAATTTAGCGTTTTCAAAGCTGATTACAGTGCATATGGTGACCCGATTACCATATTTGCATTTCATGACGACTAGATAGATGTCTATGAACCGAGCTTGCTTTTACAAAACCTTAACCCAATTTTTAATCATCCCCGAATAAATGCTCTATACAATTCTAGTAACTAAATCTTTAGGAGTGAGACGAATTGAAGATTTATAGTAAGAGGTTATTATCCTTGCTGCTGGCAGCAGAAATTACTGCAAGCACTATGCTGGCAGGTGTACCTGTTGTAATGGCCGCGGAATCTCCAATTAGCGGGACGCCTTACACAGTAGAGCATGCTTATGATGTTACGGTTCCCCATGTCGTTATCAATCAAGTGTATGGCGGGGGTCTAACCTCTGATTCTTCTATTCTGCTGTCTCATGGCTTTATAGAGCTATACAATCCTACTGCAAGCGATATCGATCTTACGGGCTGGTCACTGCAGTATGCGGATCGCGGCTCGAATGCAACGACAGGAGCGACATTGCCTTGGCAGAAGCTGGATCTGACAGGAACAATTAAAGCGCATTCCTCCTATTTGGTTAAGGGAGCGCCAACAGGTTCAGCTAGCCCAAAGGTCGACTTGTCTGACAAAGGCGATCAGTCTTGGGATGGTCGATTCATTAATAATAAAGGACTCAAAGTGGCGCTAATGAGCAACCAGACGCTGCTGACAGATGCGAATCCGTATGGAACGAAGCGAGAAGGCTACGTAGATATGATCGGTACAGGCAGCAACGATAGTGGAAGCAATATAGATGGCTTCGAAACGGATTATCCTACAGGCTCTGCGGAAGGCACATCGAAGAAAAAGGCAGTCCGTCGCAGTGAGTTCACTGACACGGATAACAATAAAGCGGATTTCAAACAAGTTGATTATGAAGCAGCAACAGGAGCGAGCTTGGCAGCAGCAGTACCACGGAGCGGTGCAGATGGAGCATGGGGCCCTGATATTGCGCAGCCGCTAGTTATCAATACGGATGCTCTAGCAGATGGTAATAACGGCTCTCCTTATTCTGCGGCAATTACAGCTTCTGGCGGAACAGCACCTTACAGCTTTACCGCAGCAGGCTTGCCAGAAGGCTTAAGCCTGTCGGCAACTGGTGTTCTGTCAGGCACGCCAACAGAAGCTGTTACCGAGGCAGTTATCACGATTACAGCAACAGATAGTACCGCTGGAACGCCAATAAGTGTGGACAAGTCTTTTAGCTTAACAGTTCATGAAGCAGTACCGGGAGTGGAATATAACGATACTCTGACTATTAGCAAAATCGGAGAGTATGCCGTCGGCTTATCCAATAAGGACGGCGGTGTTGCGGAGATTGTTAAATTCAACAAAGACAATGACAAGTTCTATCTAGTGAATGGCTCTGGGAATCCTCCTAGTCTCGATATTGTAAGTCTGGGAAGCGGGAATGGCCAATTGTCAAAAGAGAAGACGATACTCGTTCAACCTCTCGCTGAGACGGATGGCTTCGTATACGGTGACTTAACCAGCGTGGATGTTAACACGACAACGAAGCGTATATCCGTGTCCGTTCAAGAAGCTGATTCCCTTAAGCCTGGTAAAATACTCGTTCTCGACTACGATGGCAACCTGCTTCATTCTTATACAGCTGGCGTGCAGCCGGATATGATTAAGTCGACAACGGATGGCAGATATATTATTACGGCAGATGAGGCTGAGCCGCGCACCGGTACAACCGATCCAATGGGCAGTGTTACAATCGTAGACACCGTTCTGGGGACCGTCAAGCATGTATTGTTCGATGACCCGTCGGTTATTGAGGATGGCGTGCATATTCGTGGGCAAGCAGATCCTGTGGATGGGAAGATCAAGACTAGCGGAACGAAAGCAGATGCTATCTATGATCTGGAGCCTGAGTACATTACGCTATCTGAGGATAACCAGACTGCCTATGTTTCCATGCAAGAGAACAATGCGATTGCTGTTATCGATATTGTGAAGAACACAGTTGTTGCTGTTAAGGCTCTCGGCCTAAAAGATTACAACGAAACAGCTAATGCGCTTGATCTCGTCAAGGACGGCGCAATCAAGCTGGAGAATGTGCCATTCAAAGGCATGTACATGCCAGATGGCATTGCATCCCATACTATTAATGGACAAACCTATCTATTCACCGCTAATGAAGGTGATGTGACGGAGTGGCCTAATCGAACCAATGGCAGCACCATTGGCGCGCTCAAAGGAAGCCTTGACCCTGATTCTGAAGCAGCGAAATTCCTGAATGGAAAGACAGCCTATGATGCCATTGAAGTAGCAACTGATATGGGGAATGACGGCATATATATGTATGGTGGCAGATCCTTCTCTATCTGGAATGCCACGACGATGCAGCAGGTTTATGATAGCGGAAGTGATTTTGAAGCGATAACCGCAGCACGTATTCCCGCTTACTTTAATACGAGCAACAGCAAGACAGCGTTAGATGATCGAAGCGCTAAGAAAGGACCTGAGCCTGAAGATATTAAGACGGGAAAAGTAGGCAATAAAGTGCTGGCATTCATCGGACTCGAACGTATTGGCGGTTTCATGACCTATGATGTGACCGATCCTGCAAACCCGGCTTTTGCTAATTACACGAATACCCGTGTGTTCAAGGACGCTGATGGCAAGGATAATCTAGACACTGACACAGGTCCGGAAGGTCTCGAGTTTATTCCAGCAAGCATTAGTCCGACAGGCATGCCGCTCTTATTAGTAGCCTATGAGGTAGGCGGCAAAGTAGGGGTATATCAATTGGATGTAACGAAAGTCACCATGGATCAATCGACTCTGTCTATGAAGGTTGGCAGTGCTTCATCCAAGCTTACCGCGACTGTTCAGCCTGCTGGCGGAAGCTCGGCGACGGTTGAATGGAGGACATCGAATTCCGCTGTAGCAAGCGTGGATGCCGAAGGCAACGTGACAGCTGTATCGGCAGGAACAGCTACTATTAGCGCGATCAGCGCAGATGGCTTCGGGTTAGCAGAAACGGTAGTAACGGTTAAAGCTTCAGGCGGCAGCACGGAGGTTCCGGTGACGCCAACACCTACTCCAACCCCAGCTCCTGAGAATGATGCCATTAGCATTGTGGATGGAGATGTTGTGAAGGCTGTAACGAAGATTGATGTAGTTGACAATGGCAGCGGCAGCTCATCGGCAGCAGTTACAGCTAGCCAGATGACAGCAGCTCTTGCTGCTCTAGAGAAGGCTTCTAGCGGCAAACAAGGAGCCCTTGCATTCACGGTGCAATCGAATACGGCGAATGAGACAACACGGATTACCTTCGAGAAGGAGGCCGTTGCGAAGCTGGCTGCTGCAGAGCTAGCGTCATTAAGCGTTAATGTAGGGCTGGGAGACGTTTCGTTTGATGCGAAGGCTATCGATACATTGATCTCTGCTGCAGGCAGTGGAGAGTTGTCGGTAGAAGTGACCAAGACAGATACGAGCAAGCTGTCTGATGAAGGAAAGGCTTTCGTCGGTAATCATCCTGTATACGAGCTGAATGTAAAGTCGGGAAGCACAGTTATCTCGAATCTGAATGGCGGAAAAGCTCGTGTCAGCATCCCATATGTGCTGCAAGCGGGTGAAGACCCACAGGCTGTTCTAATCTACTATATTGCAGGAGACGGCAGTATTACAGCTGTTCCTAACAGTGTATATGATGCAAGCTCTGGCCAATTAGTATTCACTGTGAACCATTTCTCGACCTATGCGGTTGGCTATAATCATAAGCAATTTAATGATACAGCGGGCAGCTTTGCGAAGGATTCCATTGCCTATCTGGCAGCCAGAAATATAATCGGAGGACTTGGCAATGAACAATTCGCTCCGAAGGCGAACATGACAAGAGCGGACTTCACGCTTATTCTGGCTAGAATAGCTAACGCTCCATTGGACAGCTACAGTACATCGAGCTTCTCGGATGTGTCGGCCTCCGACTACTATGCCAAGTCTGTTGAATGGGCTTCTGAGAAGGGGATCACATCAGGTGTAGGTAACGACAAGTTCAATCCTAAAGCGAATATTACACGTGAGCAGCTAGTTGCCATGATTGTAAGATTCACAGAAGTGGTGGGTTATACACTGCCAGCTAATACAGCACCAGTGGCGTTTGTGGATGCATCATCGATTGATACTTTTGCAAAGGAAGCGGCAGCCCTCGTACAGCAAGCGGGTATCATCAACGGCAAGACCGGAAATTATTTTGCTCCGAAGGATCTTGCAACTCGTGAGGAAGCAGCCAAAATGCTAGCTAAGCTTATTCAGCTGATGGCTTAATGGTAATCAGGACCACATCTACCTCTTCCGTAATATTGGAGGGTGGGTGTGGTTTTTTTATATTAACGCTTGGCTAGAGCTCGGCTGACTGCACGCCTATCGTTCTGCTCAATGTCCTGTTATAGTGATAACTACAGATAGAACAGGAAAGGGCTGAGCTTAGCCAATATGAAAAATCTTCTCGTGACCGGCTACCGCTCGCATGAGCTGCAAATATTCGATCAGAAAAACAAAAATATTCCCTATATCAAAAAGGCGATTGAAGGGAAGCTTATCCCTCTAATTGAAGAGGGGCTTGAATGGGTGATTACGCCAGGACAATTGGGTGCGGACCTTTGGGCATGCGAGACGGTGATTGAGCTTAAAGCGCAGTACCCTCAGCTGAAGCTGTCGATTATTACCGCCTTCAGTAACCCAGAGGAGAAGTGGAAGGAAGAGACCCAAACCTACTACAAAGGAATAGTGGAGCAGGTTGATTATTATGGAGCTGTCAGCAATCAGTCTTATGTTGGGCCTTGGCAGTTCCAAGCGAGAGATGAACTGTTATTCCGCAAGACAGATGGCATTCTATTGTTCTATGATGAGGATTCAGCGGAGAGCAGTGCAAAGTTCGTCAAGGAGCGGGCCATGAAGAAGCATAATGAAGATGGCTATCGGTTCATCAGCATCGGTGCGGAGGATATTCAGAATATTGCCGATGAGGAGAATCGTTATTCTTTTGATTATTGATTACATAAGGGCTGGAGGAAGATACGATGAATCAGTACGCTAGGAAAAAGGGGCTTAATCAATTATTAAATGGTAATAAACAGTTGGACAAGTATTGGAGAGGTATGAGCTTGCCCATCAGTTTGTCGGATGGATTATCGAGCTTAACTAAGGACGATCTTGATCATATCAGGAGAGAACTGAGAATTAACGGATTAAGTGGATTGAAGAAAAAGGAGTTAGTGGAGGGACTTCAAGAAGCGATACCTAATCACCTAGAGCGATCCTTCCAGTCCATGGATCAGGAGCAGTACAATCTACTGACAAGGCTCATTAAGAAGAACGGCTATATGACTGCGGATAAAATAGATCCTGCCCTGCTCAAATATGTAAGAGAGCGTGGAATGGCATTTACGGGTACAGTTGATGGGAAAAAGGTTGTTGCGCTGCCTCATGTGATAGGTGAAGCCTTTGAGCATATGAATGACTCGCCGTATCAAGAGAGGATTCGTATCAATACGGAATGGTATCGCTTAACGAAAGGACTGCTATTCTATTACGGCACATTAACGCAGTCGCAGCTTATAGAGTTTATACAATTGTATACGGGCGAAGAGGTAGACAAGCTAGCTTATATGGAACTTCTTATTCAGAAAATGCCCTATTGCGGCTTCGGACCCGATAAGATAGGATATTCTGACTTTAACGTGCAAGAACCAAGGGATGTGCAGCAAGAGCAGCTTATAAGAGGTCAGGTTCCTTACTTTCCTTTTACAAAAAAGCAATTGCTTGATGCCGCTGCCCCTAATTATATTGAACGAAATGAGAGCTTTGATGCTTTAGTTAGCTTCCTTCTTCACTACTATAGTATGGAAAAGGACGAGGCTGTCGATATTGCAGAGGAGTGCGTATATGCAATTCAGAACGGCCAGGCCCTATCTGAACTCGTGACTTTACTGGAAGAGCAGCTGGAATTCAGCAGTAGAGCTATGCTCGAGCAACTTGTAGATATTTTAGTGCAGCTTGTAAACAATACTAAGCAATGGGCGTTGAAAGGCTATACGCCATTAGAGCTGCGTGCGGCGCACGAATCCACTAATAACAACTATGCTAACTCAGTTCAAGTCAGCAAATCCAATGTCATACCCTTTACAAGTAAGGAGCGGAAGATAGGAAGGAATGAAGCTTGCACTTGTGGAAGCGGGAAAAAATACAAGAAGTGCTGTGGCAGGTGATATACAAGGATTGCTGCAAAGACCTAATATACCTCAGTGTTTTGTGGTGGTCTTTGTTTAGGCTAAAAAGTCAGAATATTTAAAAAATAAATATTGTCATTTTTTGTGAGTATTCTTATGCCGACTTAAAAGTAATTCTAGAATATAATATTGCTCTTTGAAACTTTTCCTTCATTAAAGGAGACATTAGACGTTATTGATCTATAAAATAAATTTAAAAAAATAATAAAAAGGGGTTGCCAAACTATAAAACCCTATGGTATATTCTAATTCCGGCCGAGAGAAACAAGCGGACGGCAAGCGAAACACACGAATGAGATTGTTCTTTGAAAACTGAACAACGAGCGAAACTGCCCCATAGATT
>NZ_JCAALS010000050.1:0-15856 GCF_059686975.1 Paenibacillus xinjiangensis
ACTCTTCTGTATATTGATTACGTGGTTGTTTCTCCATACAGGACACCCCTTCTCGTTATTGTCATTATCCTCATACACTTAACGAGTGTCCACTTTTTATTCTAGCTGCATTCGTGCAATAGAATCTCCTCAAAATCGTGGTTAGCGACGACAAATGCTAATTCCATTGTATAGAATGCAGTGTGAAGATGTTTCCTCAGGCAAAAGCTGATTAAACTGTATGGAATGCAGCCTAGGCGCAGCAAGGAGCTCAGCCTCCGGACCGTCGCCTATTCCACCTCAATTCCGAACTTGGGATTGACCTCATTGTTAACTCGTGTGATATAATTCGGTTAACAATTGAGATAAGAGGAGGAGCTGGCATGAGCATTCTTCTTCGTGGCCATCATTTATTTTGCCTGCTGGGCTATAGAGGTAAGGGATATTCAGAGTCCTTCTGCACTAACATGTCGGAGATCTATGAGCAGCTTCGCTTGCACCCAGAGACGGAGATTGAGGTTGTAGAGGGGCCGGATGCGATCTGCCGCGCTTTCCCCACGGACCAGCCATCGCATTGCCATAATAGAACGGTGTATCGTAAGGACCGTGAAATTCTACAGGAAATCGGGCTTGCGATAGGCAGTCGGGCTCGCTGGAAGGATATAACGGAGTCAGTTGCAGCTGGTGTACTGCCTAATGCGATTGACCGGCTGTGCGGAGACTGCCCGTGGATGCCGCTTGGCTTATGCCAAGAGGGCATTGCTCATATTCGCAGCAATAGAGAGCTCCGCGAGCTGCCGGTGTAAGGTAAGGCGATTTCACGATAAACAGGAGCTTTCATCCCGATGGGGTGGAAGCTCCTGTTCGTTCTTCTGCTAGTCCCTAGCATGGTTATGGCTCCTGATTGGATAGCTTCTCCTGTGCAAGTCGGATCATCTCGCGTACCATTGAGCCGCCGATCCGCCCGCCTACACGTCCGGCTGATTCTGTACTCAAATCTCCGTTATCGCCATTCTGCAGCGGAACGCCAAGCTCCTTAGCCACCTCGAACTTCACATCATCCGGACGACTTGGATCTACAGCAAAGCCTTCCTTGCGCATAACCTCTGTTTTGAAGTTCTGCAGTCCTTGTCTTGCTCCAGGCACGAGTGGTCTTCGGTTCCTTCTGGACAACGCTAACACCACCTTCTCATTCAAATGTGCTGCAATCTTAAAATCCCCTGTGAACGGCACTATTATGAATGAGCAAGGCGGTACCTTCACTTATTTTGTGCAAACGATGATTTGGCGGATGAAGCCGCCTTTGCGGACAAAGCCGCGATCGATAATGGCAAGCCCAGCCTCTGCGATCATCTCCTCCAGACCGTCATTGGTTACTAGCACAATTCGATTCGCGATTCGGCAGCCCTGCTGAAGCAGAGATAGCTGCTCCTCTGGTGTCGTTCTTGAATAATGGTTATAAGGCATATCAATGATGGCTACATCGAAGCTAGTGTCTACATCGGATATATCGCCTAGCGTGACGTCCGTTGCGAGTCCAAAATGCTCCAGGTTCTCGAGTGTTCCCTGCACGACGTATGGATTAATATCACGCCCGACGATATCAATGCCCATGGACATCGCTTCGATCAGAACCGTTCCGATGCCGCAGCAGGGATCAATCGCTGTTATTCCCTTAGGATGTGGAACGGCAATATTGGCGATCGCTCTAGCATCACGGGTGCTGAGTGCGATGGAGTAGTTGCGCGGCTTCTGCATATGCTCCAGCCAGACAGCCTTGCTCTTCACGTAATGGCCGAAGTACCATCTGCCGCCGACCGTAATAATCCCGTAAGTATAATCCGGATGGTGCATGTCGGCTTCTGCATCGATATGAACGCCGATCTCCCGCTCAATGACGCGCTGATCGTCGAACTCGATTTTGTCAGCAGGGGCAAGATCATTCGTCTTGATATAAATGACCTTGAAGGTCGAATCCGCGAGAACAAGCTGCTCGACTTGCTCCCAGATTTGGGGCAGCGTATCGCCGTCGTACAGCACTTCAAGACGTTCTCTTAGGAACGGGCTGCGATGGGGCTCCACTCCAACGTCACTCATCATAATACTCGTGTGGGATTCTTTCCCGCCGAAGAAAGCGCGCATCTCCAGACGGCATAATGAGGCTTCCTCCTCACGGTAGGCATAGGTATATATATACAAAGGTTGCTGCTGTACATTCATCAATTAGGGTCCATTCCTCATCTATTGAAGTAAAAGTCTACCTCAAACGATAGCCTTATTCCTCGGAAAAAGCAAAATTAAGAGAGCCTGTGCGCTGTAAGCCCTCTGTCGATTACCCTCTTATTCAAATAAAATTCAAATAAAACCTTGAAGGATCTTGTTCACCTTCGTACGGCTGCTGATGAAGTTCTTTTTCTTGAGCAGTCTCTGATTGAGCGTATTATGTTGATGGACGACGACCATATAATTGCGTTTGCCATTCTTCGTTAGAATCTCATGCTTATGCTTAATAACGGCGGGATGTCCTCCAGGAGCGCTGTAGCGCTCTCCTGCGAAATAGCGGTCTGCCTTATAGATCCACACGTAGAATGGCGGGGAGGATTTCTTCACCGCAGCCATGCGCCGTCCCAACTTGTCGAAGATATATCCTTTCTGATTAATTAGAGCGCGAGTCTCTGGCTTAGGCTTATACTGGTGCAGCTGCTGGATGAAGGATTTATGATAGGTGTCATCGCAATCGAGCCGGACCAGATAGAGCAGCTCCTTATCGCCAGTATGCTTCTTCTGGGCTTCAATATATTGTTCATCAGGTACGAAAATAATGTTTTTCGGCAGTTTTTTGTATTTGCCCAGCGTCTTCCGAATGATCTTCTCTGTACTCTCCGTGTAACGGATTAGCGCCGTGAAATTCTGATTGGTCTGCTTCTTCAAGCTCTGCAGCGTATATCGCATAAATATGGCAATACGGTATTCAATCCATTTTTTCGTTAACCCGACTTTATAAACCCCGCCTTTGGCTGAACGGTTATTGAATTCAATTCCGACGATGATCTTCTTGGTCGCCATCTGCCTAATAACCCCTCCATTCATGCTTATTACTAACCATATTCATTTGTAGTTAGATGGATATGGGCGAAAACCATTGGTTATTGAAGCTATGTATGATTAGGTGAAGAATGTTAATTCCGTTACTTGCCACATCAGGATAACCTATACAGCTTCTAGCCCGATTTGTTAAAATAAACAAAATCATGCTGGAAGGTGAAAGAATGAAGCATTCAATTCTACTCGTAGAGGATGACTCTGCGATTAGTGATATGGTAAAGGCTTATTTGCAGTTGGAGGGCTTCGAGGTGATACATGCAGAGGATGGAGAAGTGGCGCTCCGATTGTTCCAGAGCTCCTCCTCCTATGAATTGATTATATTGGACATTATGCTGCCTAAGCTGAATGGCTTGGAGCTCCTGACGAAGATTCGCAGCTGTAGTGCCGTACCTGTACTTGTTCTTTCCGCGAAGGATAGTGATGTCGACAAGGCGCTCGGGTTAGGCTATGGGGCGGACGATTATTTGGCTAAGCCTTTCTCTATGATCGAGCTGTTGGCGAGGGTGAAGGCTGCTATCCGAAGGGCGACTGTCTATGCTGGATCGGTAAGAGAGGTTGAGCAGCCTGTTATCCGAATTGGTGAGCTGGAAGTGGATATTGCGAATATTGCTGTGAGCAAACGTGGAGCCGCTATTAAGCTGACGGCTAAGGAGTGGCAAATATTGACGCTGCTTGTTACCAATCCGACCAAAGTTTTTACGAAGGAGCAGCTCTACCGGTCGGTATGGCAGGATGACTATTATGGTGATGAGAACGTCATTAATGTACATATTAGCCGGCTGCGCGAGAAGATAGAGGATAATCCTTCGGACCCGATCTATATCAAGACTTTATGGGGCATTGGTTACAAGCTGGGTGCTGCTAGCGTTCTGCGGCCTGCAGATGCTTGGCCCTAGCAGTGAAATGTGGCAGGTCATGCTGCTGCATGTTCTGCTGATGGGCGCAACAGCTTCCGTTATGATGCCCGCTCAGACATTAGCCATGAACCAGCTGGCCCCAGCAGAGTACCCGCATGGAACAGCAATTGTGAGTGCAGTGATGCAGGTATCGGGTGCAGTTGGTACAGCGCTATTCATCTCGATCATGGAGCTGGGCGAGCGTTCTGCGCTCAGGGGGAAGATAGCTCCGACTTCCGAAGAACAAGCTACGGCACTGACAATGGGTGTCCAGTATGCATTTTGGACTGGCATATTGTTAGCGGTAGCGGCATTTGGTCTAGCGCTGTTCCTTAAGCCGCTGAAGACGGAGGCTGTCAAAGTGGAGCATACTGTTTAGTTGTGTATAGATAAAGGGTGGAGTGTAAGCTCGCTCTTGTGCCAATACTATTAATAAAATAGAGAAATCGATTAATAGCTGCTCTACTTCGAGTATAATGAAGGATAGCTAAGGCGAAGAGAAATGGCACAGTGCGAGCGCAAGCTCCATAATACACAATAGAAGAGGTTGCTACATGAGTGAACAGCAGTTCAAGGATTATCAATTAAGCGATGAGATCGTCAGAGCATTAGAGGGCCTAGGCTTCGAGAGGCCGACAGAGGTTCAGCGTGAAGTGATGGCTGTGGCGATGAACAAGAAGGATCTAGTCGTCAAATCACAGACTGGCAGCGGCAAGACCGCAGCCTTCGGTATTCCGATCTGTGACATGGTGGACTGGAACGAGAATAAGCCGCAGGCGTTAATTCTGACACCGACGAGGGAGCTTGCCGTTCAGGTGAAAGAGGATATTACGAACATTGGCCGATTCAAACGGATTAAGGCTGCCGCTGTCTATGGGAAGCATCCTTTTCACATCCAGCAGGCTGAATTGAAGCAAAAAACCCATGTGGTTGTAGGTACGCCGGGGCGTGTGCTTGACCATATTGCCAGAGGAACGATTACGCTGTCGCGGCTCGAGTATCTGGTCATTGATGAAGCAGATGAGATGCTGAACATGGGCTTTATTGAGCAGGTGGAATCCATCATTCGGGAGCTTCCAACGAAGCGGATGACGATGCTGTTCTCGGCGACACTGCCGGAGGATGTTGAGAAGCTGTCCCGCAAGTATATGAACCATCCTGCTTATATTGAGATTAAGGCAGCAGGCCTCACGACAGCGCAGATCGAGCATGCTGTCTATGAAGTGAAGGAAGCTGGCAAGTGGCAGCTGCTGAATGATGTAGCTATGGTCGAGAATCCCGATAGCTGTATTATTTTTTGCCGGACTCAGGAGAATGTGAATCAGCTGTTCAGACAAATGGCTGAGCTGGACTATCCGTGTGACAAAATCCATGGCGGGATGGAGCAAGAAGAGCGTCTTGAAGTCATGAATGCGTTCAAAAGAGGACAGTTCCGCTATCTGATTGCGACGGATGTAGCCGCACGTGGCATCGATATTAAGAACATTACTCATGTGATCAATTATGATCTGCCGCTGGAAAAAGAAAGCTATGTGCATCGTACAGGCAGAACCGGACGAGCAGGCCAAGAGGGTATTGCCCTTACTTTCGTAACACCTCAAGAGGATCGTCGCTTGGCAGAGATCGAAGGCTACATCGGCTTCGAGATTACGAGACGGAAGGCGCCTACCAAGGATGAAGTAGCGGAGCATGCTGCGGCATTCCAAGAGAAAATCAATAATCAGCCTAGCTTGAAGCGGGACAAGAGCGAGCTTATTAATAGAGAAATCATGAAGCTGTACTTCAATGGCGGCAAGAAGAAGAAGCTGAGAGCGGTGGATTTCGTGGGCACGATTGCCCGAATTGAAGGGGTTACTGTCGATGATATTGGCATTATTACGATTCAGGATAATGTCACTTATGTAGAGATTCTTAATGGCAAGGGCCCGCATGTAATCAAGGTGATGAAGAACACGACGGTGAAGGGCAAGCTGCTGAAGGTGCATAAAGCCAATAGGTAAAAGGGAATAGGGGAGAGCTGAATGGCGAAGAGTGGATCTTTTCCATGGGTATACGCTTGTGCAGCGGGCTTAATATCAGGCATTGGGCTCGGCCTCTTCCTAAAAGGCGCCCAGCTGCTGACCTCATTTAAGGTATATACGCTGCTGCTGAATGTCGATTATATTCCCGTTCTTAATCGGGTACAGCTGCCGGAGCTCATCGAGTTCATGCTGCACATATTGATGTCAATCTTCGTCAGCATCCTGATGCTCGGGCTTTTGCGTGCCAGGCCATGGCTGCCTAACACCAAAGTGTATATCAGCATTGCGGCAGGTCTTCTCATCGGAATCCTCCTCTACCCCACCACACTGCTGTCGGAGCGAACGCCAGATCTGATGAGCATGCCAGCGCTTCTCTGGTGGCTGCTTGGCCACGGTATATACGGCTTGCTGCTCGGCCTTCTGCTGCGTGCGAAATAGTGGACTACAGCTTATATTATGGTACAATGCACGAAGAGAACAACGAAGGAGATGACGATTAATGAGTGACCAAGAACAGATCAATGAGCAAGAGCTTATCGCATTCATTGCAGGTAAAACGAATATCGATCAAGCAAGCATCAAGCTGGTTCTGAAGCATGAGCAGGCATTCATCAACAATGCTAAGGAAGATAAGAATGGTGAAGTCGAGATTGACAGCGATGAGCTGGTTGATTACATTCTTGGCCGTTCGGATGTTAAGCTGGACGAGCTGAAGGTGGAGACCATTCTTGATTCCGAGATGGACTACTTAGTTGAGCAAGGCCTTGCAGGGTACGTCGATTAAGGACTATCGTCGCCCATAAGTTTAATTGTGTGTTCGATATAGGAATATGCCCATTAGCCTTCAATTCCACTTTTATAGTGGTGTTGAAGGCTTTTTTGGCGTTCTTATCAGCGCCTAAGAGTAGTTTTCGGTCGAGTAGATAGCCAGTAAATCCTATAATGTACCAAATTTTACAAACAGCATAATGAAATTTATTGGGAATAGTAAGGCGTGTGAAAAGCAAATTAAACTAGTAGAAGGACGGTGTCTGTTCGATGAATTGGGAATGGCGCATTCTCTCCCGGGAGACAACAGGGAAAATTGGGAAAACGGTTGGCGTTGCTCTGCTAGCAGGTACTCTCATGCTGAGCATGCCAAGCACAAGCTTGGCAGTCGGAAAAGGGGCGCATGGCCCGGATATCTACGTGATTCAAGGCATGCTGAAATCGGTAGGAAGCTATGCTGGTCCAATTAACGGCAAATACGATAATTTGACGGTTAAAGGAGTCAAGCATTATCAAAAAATGCATGGGCTTCCGGTCACAGGCGCTGTGGATAATAAAACATTCCAAGCGATTACTTACTCTTACGGACAAGCGAAGTACCCTACCGCTAAGGCGAAAAGCGGTGGAAAAGGCAAGGTAGGCATTAAAGGCCAAGGCGGCGGTCAAGGAATCGGCGGCGGCGCAGGTAAAGGTCAAGGCGGCGGCCAAGGAATTGGCGGCGGCGGAGCAGGCAAAGGTCAAGGAGGCGGCCAAGGAATCGGTGGCGGCGGAGCAGGCGGTCAAGGCGGCGGCCAAGGAATTGGTGGTGGCGGAGCAGGCGGTCAAGGCGGCGGCCAAGGAATTGGTGGCGGCGGAGCAGGCGGTCAAGGCGGCGGCCAAGGAATTGGTGGCGGCGGAGCAGGCGGTCAAGGCGACGGCCAAGGAATTGGTGGCGGCGGAGCAGGCGGTCAAGGCGGCGGCCAAGGAATCGGCGGCGGCGGAGCAGGCAAAGGTCAAAACGGTGGCCAAGGAATCGGAGGCGGAGCAGGCAAAGGTCAAAACGGCGGCCAAGGAATCGGTGGCGGCGGAGCAGGCAAAGGTCAAGGCGGCGGCCAAGGAATCGGTGGCGGCGGACAAGCTCCAGCGAATCCAGCACCGAACGCGAATCCCGCGCCGAATGCAAACCCAGCACCGAATGCGAAGCCTGCACCAAGCGAGAATCAAGCGCCTAACCAATTGCGTTAAGGCTGGTTAATAAATGAACAGGGCTGTCGGCTAACAGGTCATATTGCACGGTTGACCGTCTATGTCTGTGGCGGCCCTGTATTCCCGGGAAACCTAACAATAGTTAGGTTTTTTTGGTTTTGTGAGGACTCAGCCTGACAATTCCTTCGACTTCAGAAGTGGTTCGATGGCGAAGGCAAGCCGGAAGCGCAAGCTCTCCAAGGCATCTTTCATATTCAGCCCCGTTAGCTTCTCACATTTGTCTAATCGATAGATAACCGTATTGCGGTGTACGAATAGCTGCTTCGCAGTCTCGAGAAGCTGGCATTGATTGTTGTAGAACATATGTAAGGTGCGAAGCAGCTCCTTGCGTTCCGTATCGTTTACAGCAGAGAAGCCTTTGAACGTCTCCTCGTAGAAATGTCTAAGCTCCTCATGAGGGAGCATGCGTAGAAGGTAGCTGATATCGTTGGACTGATACGATTGTACAAACCTTGTTTTGCTCATCTGATAGCCTGCTTGCAGTGCCTTGACAGCCTCTTTGTAGGTTAAGCCAATATCAAGCACATTAGTGACGGGATGACCAATGCCAAGTGACAAGCTGAGTCCCGATTGCTCATAGAGCTCCTCGGTAACGACATGAAGCCCCCTCGTGAATGCAGCCTCATCCCAATCGCCTTCCTCCATGAACATCAGTATGCCGAACACATCACTGCGAGTGAACATAACGAAGGGCCAGCCGAGAGTGGAGAATCGCTTTTTGATGAGCTCATACTGCATATCGCGCTTCGATATCGATTGCTCGTCGGACAATGCGCTGCGCAATCTCGGAGCATTAGGCAGCGCTTCATCCTCTTTGGCTGCGATAAGAATCATAGAGCCTTGACGCAAGCCGTATTTTTTGCCGCGATGAATGACTTCCTGCTCCGACATAAAGCCATCAATTAAGTCAGAAAAGAATTCATTCTTGTAACGGCGCGAGCGCTCCTTCACAGCTTGGTTCTTCGTCATCTCCATGCTGATCACGTTAGCTGCCTGCTCAATAGCTAGAGCGAGCAGCCGTCTTTGGGGCTGATTCTGATTGAACGATACAAGGTAGCCTTCTAGGCGATAAGTATGAATCGGATAGAGCTCAATATGGCGGTAAGCCTCCACCATCCCGTCTATTAACAGACTGAAGGAAGCGGCAGCTTGTACATGGGAGGAAGTCTCTAGAGCAGCAATAATGGTAGGGATGAGCGACTGTACAGTCGGCTGAAGAAATTGATTGGATTGAGCAAGCGGCTGAAGCTTATGGGTGAGTATGAGAACTGGCGAGCTCAACAATTGCTGGAGAGCATCTAACAGCTCAGGAATTCCTTGTCCCTGCATGATCATGGCAGAGAATTGCTTGTGAATGGACAGCGAATATTGGAGCTCATGATTTTTGTTGTCGAGAATGAAGCTCGTGGACTGCTGGAAGATCTCTCCCAAGGAGTGGTCGACTTCTGACAGCTCAATGATAGGGAATGAAATGCTATCGGCTCTGCTTAATGCTTCAGGGGGAATGTCCAAAGAGAATCGCTTAGTCTTGATTGCAAGTCCTGAACAGCCTAGCTGGTCCATGCTGTCTATTAATTGCAGAAGATCTTCCGGCTTCTCCTTAATGAAATAACCGTTCGTTAACAGCAGCTCGCCTGGCTTCAAATAATTAATAATGTCGGGGGCATCCATGATATTAACCGATTGTGCCATCCGTTGAAGTCCATTTTGGCCGGCTAATACATGCGACTTCGAGAAAATAGGGTTCTCTAGCAGGTTTTTAAGCAGCACGCTTAGTCCTCCCTATACAATGTTATGATACAAAATCTAACACCAACTAGGGCGAATGTAAATAGAATTGTGCTATTCATCTGTGTTTTTTCGGTTTTTTTGGACTTTACAGACAATGACAGTGAGGGTTGCAGGCATTATTATTTATATAAGAGCAAACATGTCACATAACCTAACAACTATTATAAGGAGTGTTCCGCAATGAGCAGCAAGAAGCTACTAATCGATGTTCACCATCATATAGCCGTTCCTGAGGCTGTTAATTTAATGAAAGATCATCCCGTTCTTTCCTCTCACATGTATCCTGATTGGGCGCCGGAGCACTCTATCGCCAGAATGGACCTAATCGGAGTGGATGCAGCAGTACTCTCCCATACGACCCCTGCGAGTCTGGAATGCGGCAACCAAGCATTGACGAATAAGCTTGCACGCCTTATTAACGAGCGTGCAGCTCGAATGATACAGGATTATCCAACCAGATGCGGCGCCTTCGCTACACTCCCTATGCCTAACGTGGATGCATCACTCAAGGAGCTTGAGTATGCGCTGGATGTGCTGGGGATGGACGGCATAGGCTTGATTACCAACTATGGTGATCTGTATCTGGGCTATCCAGAGTTCGAGGAGCTGTACGCAGAGCTGAATCGCCGTCATGCAGTCGTGACGATGCACCCGACGATCAAATCTCCTACAGTTGCTAACCTGCCTTCCTTTTTGCTTGAGGGGACCATTGATACGACGCGGGCAGTAACCTCTCTCGCTGTAACCGGGGTGCTGGCACGCTATCCGAACATCAAGTTCATCGCCCCTCATACCGGTGGGATGGTGCCTTATATCAAGTGGCGAATTGCGATGGCCTGCATGGGCCAGGAGGGTGTGTTGAGCGAGCCGAAGCAGGAGGATTTCGACAGGCATATTGCGATTGTGGACACGCAGCTGTATGTCGATACAGCCGTTAATTTCGGGTCTGTTGAGAAAATCGTACCTAGCTCACAAATTTTGTTCGGAACAGATAGTCTCTACTTCACAGAAGGGATGTACCGCTATGAGAAGGAGACAGTTATGAACACCTATCAGGAGGAGGACCTGCGAGCTGTCACTTATGACAATGCCTTGAAGCTGTTTCCTAGACTAAGAGAGCGATTAGGACAGTAGTACGGTTACGGAATAGTGGAAGGGAGTGAGCAATTCATATGAAGCAATCAAGCTTTCGTACCGAGTTAAAAAAAGTAAAAAGACATTGGCTCCTGCTGCTGATGGCTCTTCCGGGTATTGCCTACTTATTCATGAACAATTATCTTCCGATGTTCGGAGTGATTATTGCCTTCAAGAACGTTAATTACGCCAAGGGGATTCTCGGAAGTGACTGGGTGGGATTTGATAACTTTAAGTATCTGTTCCAGACGCAGGACGCTTGGATTATTACACGGAATACGATTCTGTACAATGGGACATTCATCCTTCTTAGCATGGTGCTCGCTGTTACGGTCGCCATATTGCTGAACGAAGTACGCAAGCGGATATTCTCACGCCTATACCAGAGCGTCATTCTTCTTCCTTACCTGATCTCCATGGTCATTATCGCGTATCTGGTGCTGGCTATGCTGAACGAAGAGAATGGCTTCATCAATCATTACATACTGCCGATATTCGGAATTGACTCAATTGCCTGGTACTCGGAAGCAAAGTATTGGCCTTATATTCTGACAACGGTTCATTTGTGGAAAAGCGTAGGCTACCTCTGCATCATTTATTTGGCGGCCATTGTGGGGCTTGATCAGAGCTATTACGAAGCTGCGATGATCGACGGAGCCAGCAAATGGAGGCAGATTCGCAGCATTACGATTCCAATGATTCTGCCTACGATTATCATTATGTTGCTGCTTGATGTCGGCAGAATATTTTATTCCGACTTCGGTCTCTTCTATCAAGTACCGCTTAATTCGGGTCCCCTTCAGACTACAACAGACGTAATCGATACTTACGTGTATCGCGGACTGATGACTTTCGGTGATATAGGGATGTCTTCGGCGGCGGGATTATACCAGTCAGCGGTCGGCTTCGTTCTTGTCTTGTTCACGAATTATATCGTTCGTCGGAAAAACCGCGATTTAGCTTTGTTCTAGAGAAAAGGGGTGGGCACAGATGAAATCCAATCACTTGAATCAATATGTTATCCATGTCTTCTTTATCATTCTTGCGCTTGCTGCGATATTTCCGTTCCTGCTGCTGCTTGCAGCCTCGGTTACAGACGAGACCAGCATTATTCAGAACGGCTATTCTTTAATTCCTGAGAAATTTAGTCTAGAGGCTTATTCTTATTTGTTCAATCAGTCTACAACGATCTTTCGTTCTTACGGCATTACGGCCTTCATTACGATTGTCGGAACGACTGCGGGACTCCTCATATCCAGTCTCCTTGCTTACCCTCTATCCCGAAGTGTGCTTCCATTCAAAACCATTTTATCGTTTCTCGTCTTTTTCACACTGCTGTTCAATGGTGGTCTAGTTCCTTTCTACCTCGTGTACACGGAAATTTTTCATATCAAAAATACGATCTGGGCGCTTATTCTCCCCAATCTATTAACGAATGGATTCTTCATTCTGCTCATGCGCAGCTTCTTCTCTGTCTCGATTCCCAATGAGGTCATTGAATCGGCTTATGTGGATGGAGCGAATGAATGGAAGATTTACTACCAGATTGTTATGCCGCTTGCGCTGCCGAGTCTGGCCACAATCGGTCTAATGCTGACGATCTCGTATTGGAACGATTGGTTCAACGGCCTTATATTCATAACTGACGGGGGGCTCTACAGCATTCAGAACCTGCTGAACCGGATGCTCTCGGATGCGCAATACTTGCAGCAGAACAACTTGTCTGGACAGACGAGTGCTGCTACAGACATCCCTTTGGCCACTGTTAGAATGGCAATCGCAGTCATTGGTGTGCTGCCGCTTATTTGTGCCTATCCATTCTTTCAGAAATATTTCGTTAAGGGTCTGACCGTAGGGGCAGTCAAAGGATAAGGCTTATCCCGAATGCTGGCGTATTCGGTTTGGCATAGAACAAAATAGAGAGCGGAGGTTTGTACAATGGGGAAACAGATGAGGTTCAGGGCAGATTTAATCGCAGTAGTCATGATTCTAGCTATGGTGTTATCGGCATGCGGCAGTGCTAACGGAAATAATAGCCCTGCAAGCACAGGAGATGGGGGTAGTTCCAAGCCCTATGAGGTTGTTATGACCTATCCAGCATTCGGCGATGTAACCGATGTGGGACTCGTACAGGATGCCATCAGTAAAATTACATTAGAGAAAATCAATGCTACGGTTAAGCTGGTACCAATCAACGGCTCTAACTATGAACAGCAAATGAACCTCATGTTAACAGGCAGTGAAAAGCTCGATCTGGTCTACTCCAGCGTATGGTTCGGATTCGATTCGCAAGTGAGCCGGGGACAGCTGCTGCCAATGGATGAGCTGATAGCTGCTCATGGGGCAGGGATCTCGGAGCAAGTATCGGGAATCGTTGCAGATGCAGGCAAGATTAAAGGCGAGACCTATGGTGTTCCTAGTATTAAAGCATGGGCGTTGACCCCAGCTCTGATGATGCGCAAGGATCTGGTTGAGAAGCATCAGATCGACAGCTCTAAGCTGACCTCATGGGAAGCTGTAGGAGAAGTCCTTCAGGTGATTAAGGATACAGAGCCTGGGGTGGCTCCGATGGTAGGCTACAACACCTCGGAGGCCCCTGGAATCGGTATGCTGTATTCTGACCCATTAGGTATAACATCAGGCGGTCTCTTATTCGAAGGAACAGATTTCAATCTAGTGAACGGTATTGAGACGCCAGAGTATGCCGCAATGGTTCAACTGATGCGTGAATGGTATACCAAAGGCTATTTCAACAAAGATATTGCGACGACACAAGAATCAGGTGGAAGCTTGCTGAAGGCAGGCAAAGCCTTCTCTACGATGAGGAATATCAATGACTGCTATACGGAGTCGATATCTGCTGGAACAGAGCTGGTCTGTGTTCCGATGTTTGATCCGTATATGACTCGGAACAGTATCTCTTCTAATATGATGTCTCTGGCTAGAAATAGCGAGAACCCTGAGAAAGCCATTGCCGTACTCAATCTGTTCTACAGTGATGAGGCTGTTATCAATCTATTCACGAATGGCATTGAAGGCAAGCACTACGTCAAGAACGCTGACGGTTTGATCGCTAAGCCGGATGAAGCTACAACGACGGGGTATGATTCCAACCAATTTGTAGTCGGCAACAACTTCTTGTCCAGCATATGGGTAGGCAACAATCCCGAGATGTGGGCAGATATGAAAAAACTTAATGAGGACGCGGTCAAATCGCGAGCGATGGGCTTCAGCTTCGATATTGAGCCGGTGAAAGCACTCATTACTGCAGTATCGAATGTAAGCAATCAATACGACGTAGGATTCACAACCGGTACAGCTGACCCGTCACTGTTGTCTGAATACATTAAGAAAGCGAAAGCAGCAGGTGCAGATAAAATTATAGAAGAGAAGCAGAAGCAGCTGAATGAATGGCTGAAGGAGAATGGCAAGTAAGGTATAACTGTTAACCTATTATTCAACCACTAGATTAGGAGATGAGACGAATGAATTACCCCATTATAGATGTTCATCATCATATTGTTTCCAGTGCACTTCAGAAGCAGCAAAGGGCTATGAACATAGAAATTCCGAGCTTCATGCCAAAGTGGACACCGACCTACGGCCTTGAGAAAATGGATCTTGCCGGTTTTACCTACTCGATCTTGTCTGCTCCTTCCGATCTGACGTTCGTCGATCAGCCAACAGCCAACAGACTGGCAAGAGAAGTGAACGAGGAAATGGCCGAATACATCCGACTCTATCCGAAGCGGTATGGCGCATTCGCGACCTTGCCGATGCCGGATCCAGAAGGGACGCTTAAGGAAGTGGAATATGCGTTGGATACGCTGAAGCTGGATGGCGTAGCGATGCTGTCGAGCTATCAGGGCCAATACTTGAGCGATCCGAAATATACAGAGCTGCTGGAGGAGCTGAACCGTCGCAAGACAGTCGTCTTCCTTCATCCGATTCTCATCAAAGAGCATATTGCGGGCCTTAGTCCAGCTCTCTTGGAGGGAACCTTCGACACGACGCGTGCAGCTACGACATTAGCGGTGCATGATGTGTTCGAGCGATTCCCGGATATTCGATTTATTCTTCCGCACACAGGAGGCATGGTTCCTTACATCAAATGGAGAATCGCGCTCGCTGTATTCGGGCATCGGAATGGAGCGAATAATGTGGGCTATCATATGGACCCTACGCGTGAGGATTTCGATCGGGAAATTGCTAAGCTGGACGGCATTTATTACGATGCTACGCTCAATATGGGCACTCTTCAGAAGCTGGTCGACCCGTCTCGCATCCTGTTCGGAGCTGATATTCCATGGGCATCGGACGGTATTGCTAAGATGCAGCGGGAGCTGGTGATGGAGGAAGCGGCGCGACTTGGTGAGGACAATGTGAAAGCCATCGCCTATGAGAATGCGTTCCGACTCTTTCCTCGTATTGAGCAGGCATTGAATGGTATCTTAACGTAAACCAGCTGCTGCGCAGACGAATGTTCTTACGCTCGCTGTTGTTTCTGGATGACGGTGAACAATTAGCCAAAATGTCATCCGGAAACATAGGCGAACGCTATCGCTTCTCCAGAATCATTCGTCAGCTCCGCTGCCGCTTAACGGAGAAGACAATCCCAAAGCCCCTTTGACTTTTGGCAACGGACTACACTATAAAAATAAAAAGACCTGCAATAGTGCATTCTGTTTATCCTCTATCTTGTCCCAGGTCAGTAATAACTGCAAAAGTACATGCTTTGCTCTCCGTATCTCCAATTAGGAATAGTCCAGGCTGATATACCTGCAGAATTGCAGGTATATCCTTCTATCTGAGGCACAGCTTTAGCAATAACTGCACATTTGCATTCTTTTAGTGCTACGATGCATTCATCTAATCCGAAAGTGGAAGGCGACAAGATATGCGAGCATGCACGGTGTA
>NZ_JCAALS010000051.1:0-14121 GCF_059686975.1 Paenibacillus xinjiangensis
TGAAGACGACGAGGTTGATAGGTTCGGGGTGGAAGCGCAGCAATGCGTGCAGCTGACGAATACTAATCGGTCGAGGGCTTATCCTAAATAGTATCCCACAAAGTGAAGCTTAGGCTTCCGGAGCGTATTCCGAATACTTTGCGGCGGCCCCAGAATCAGCTAAATGAAATTCATTCTAATCTTTCGCATCTAGTTTTGAAGGTGCAATATTCGTTATGCGGAAGTGGCTCAGCGGTAGAGCATCGCCTTGCCAAGGCGAGGGTCGCGGGTTCGATTCCCGTCTTCCGCTCCATTAACTTCTATCATTGAACTGTCCGTGTAAGCAGACAGATCAATCCTTATTAGACAGCCGAACTGGTTAAACCAGTTCGGCTGTCTTTTTTTATTTCCCGAACGACCCATTGACTCTAGGGCTCTTATAAGCTAATATCTAATTTAATAAGTAACTAATTAGATGAATATTAAATCATGATAAAGGGAGTCGAATAAATGCAGCTGGATAAAGTAGTTAATTATCACAAAGCATTAGCCGATGCAACGAGAATCAAGCTCCTCATTCTGCTCGCGGACGGGGAGAGGAATGGCCTGGAGTTGGCTGAGAAGCTGACGGTCACGCCTGCAACGATAACCCACCATGCGAAGAAGCTTCGTGAAGCTAGTCTGATTAATGAACGCAGAGAGAAGAATACGATTTATTTTTCGCTCAATCATTATTTCATTATGAATAGTGCGGATGCGGTCATGCATCTGATCTACAGGGAGAAAGGGGATTTGGATACAATGGACAGCAATCTAATAAAGATCAGGGATACGGTGCTGCGTAATTTCTTCACAGTGGACGGCAAGCTTAAGCATATCCCTAGCCAGCTGAAGAAAAAGCTTATTGTATTAGAGCATCTTGTGGGACAGCTGGAGAAGGGGCGGTATTACTCGGAGAAAGAATTGAATGCGTTCATTAAGCAGTTCCATGAAGATTACGCTACGATACGTAGGGAATTCATCATGCATCAATACATGTTCAGAGAGAAAGAAATTTATGAGCTGAATCCCAAGGAGCTATGGACAAGATGGGAGACGTTGCAGTAGCGTCGTTTTTACACTGGGATGATCATTCGGCTCAAAATTAATCAATCGATCATTGTGCGTTAATCTACTTTTAATAGAGTGGGATTACAATAAAGACAATCAATGAACGAATGGAGGCGAGCGAAAGTGATCGTATTTGATGTTATGGTTGATGGTGAAGTAAAAGAAACGATAAAGCCGATGAACGTGAAGCTGAAGCTGATCTATGAATATGTATTGGCAGAGACGCTGCTGATGAAAGAGAAATACGGGAACAACATTTATCTGAATAGAAGAATGGAATATTAATAAGGCATCTTGAAAAAGATGGCCTTATTTTTTTTATATAGAACCCTATTACAATCGAAAGTTTCCGAAAAATCTGTCAATTTATGATTGACAGATTTTTTGATGTGCTTGTATAATTTGTACATCAGATATACATCATTATATAAAATTTACAGAGAACAGATTTAATTGTGAATCAGTAGTAAATCAGAATACAAGGGAGAGATGCAAATGCCGAATCTTGGTGTAACTGGAATGGTGTTAATCGTTATCGTCGGACTGCTGCTATTCGGGCCTAAGAAGCTTCCTGAGCTTGGTAGAGCGGTTGGCACAACGATAAGTGAATTCCGCAGAGGTGCCAAAAAAACGATGGAAGAGCTGGATAGGCCCGTGATGAAAGAGGGGGATGAAAAATAATGAATAATGAACAGGGGCACGCTCTAGCAGCGGTTAATGAAGCTACTTCCACAGGGACAGATAACGAGAAGGTGAATGTCACCAGGAGGAAGATGCTGCAGGCAATCGGACTCGGAAGTATTCTGTTAGTAGGCAATACGTTGATCCCTCGAATGGCAGCGGCTGCTGATACTAATGAAACACAGAAGAAGGATGCCCAAGGAGGAAGCGTAGTTTACGCCGCGAATGTTCAAGCCCTAATTAATCTTCCTGCTAATCATCAGAAGGCTGACACGCTTGTATATGTTGGGGGATATGCTGCACCCGGCGACGGTGGAGGGAAGGTGATGTACTGGGCGAAAGACAGCAATAAAACGGATAATGGAGGTACGGTGCATCAGCCGAATAAAGGCAGCGGGAAACGCGGCAGGTGGGAAATTATCCATAACGGCGTAGCTGACTTCCGTTGGTTCGGTATCTTTGGTCCAACACAGAATGCAGATGAAGCGCTTGATTCTATGGTGAATGATCCGGCTATTCATCGGATTGAAGGGCATACTGATCTTAACTTCGTGAAGCGTCATCGGTTCACAAGGAGCGGTATAGAGCTTGATTTCCACGGATATACGGTTACTACGGAAGGTATAGAGCTGAACACGAGAGACAATCCATTCGGAGCCATTCTATTCTTTCAGGGTGAAGCAACAGGGGAAGCCTTCGATCTCATCTTGTCTGCTGATATTGTTGAAGGCAGCGATATACTGGAGGTTCCATCCTCGGCAGCACTGCAGATTGAAGATTGGTGGCTCGTACAGGTTCAGAAGAACCCTGGCGGCAATGCGCAGAAAGAGCTAGACTATCTGCTCAAAATAACGGAAATGATTGATGCTACCCATGTCCGAGTCAATTATAAGCTCGGCTGGCCGATCGCTGCAGGACGTCAGGTTTTTTTAAAAAAAATGAACCCAGTCGTTCGTTCCCATGTTCGGAATATGCGATTCATCGGGGTGCCGGTTCCGCCAACTACTTCGACGAGTGTAAGACCATTCGAAACCTGGGATCAGATCGGCTCCAATCCAGTGGCTTATGAGTTCGCAGTAGAATGTAATGTCTCAGGCATTCGGGCAACTAAAGTGTTCTGGCCTGTCATTCAGAGGCGCTATTGCTCGCACTACGTAACAGAGAGCTGTGAGCTCATTAATCCAGAAGAGCGGGATTGGGGAGGAACGGGCTATCTGACGCAGCAGCTCAATGTCCTATATGGACATGTCAGGGATTGCAATACGAGCAATGCGCGGCATTTGAATGACTTCACCTGTGCGGCGTATTGTCTGGTTGAGAATTGTCACGGTGACGGGGATGACTACGGTCCATTCGTCACACATGGGCAGTATGAGCATGATATCGTGTATATCGGGAATTCAGGCTTGCTCTCCTTCGCTAACAGCGGAACGAATTGGGGAGATAGTGCGAAGAGAATTACGGTGAAGAAGCATATTGCAACAAGAATCGTGGCTCATAAGAAAATAACGGATCTAACTCTAGAGGATTGCTACGCGATTAATAAACAAGGCCTAGCGAATTCGGGCTCGATCTGGGCGAATGCGGATGGTCTCCAGATAAGAGGCTGCACGGCAGATAATATGATTACGTTGTCCCGCAGCTCTTCGTTGTCGAAGAGGAGAAATGTGCTGGACGGCTGTTCATTCGGCATGCTGAGTGGCTATGAGATCGCTCGTCCAATTAGGAGCAATACGGTTGGGAATCTTCCAGTGGATGCAGATGTGAACATCATCAATTGTATATTTAACAGGGTAGAGGATGTCAATATCGGCAGTATTAATCGCCTAACGTTGACGAATACATGGTTCTATGGTGCGACACCTGAGACTGGTAAAATTCGAACAGGCTCAAAGCACATTTCTATTGTAGGCGGCGGCTTCCAGAACTGCGGACTCGTACTGACAGGTGCATGGGATCAAGCGAATACTGGGATCAGCGCACAGAGCGTCACGATCGATGGGAACGCCATGTTCAGCGGAACGAATGGAGAGAAAGCATTCATTAAGAGTGTCGCGGCCAGTAATGCTGTAACGTTAAGCTATAGCTCCTGCACAAGTGCAGCAGAGGATGGGGCAACTGCTCATTTCCATCTAGAAGGCGGGACACACCGAGTGAAGGCGATCGGTGCACGGTTCCAAGGAGGGAGATACGAGGCTGTTAGTGGCGGCTTCGGCGGAGCTAACTATTTGTTCTTAACTTCCTGTATTGAGGAGGGGGTAGATCGCAGCTCATTGCCTGCTGAGGACAACGCCACCATTAAATATTCCGAAGGAAATCTATTGCTCTAATAGTGATCATAAGTAAAGGCTGGAAGGGATGAGCAGACTGCTCATCCCTTTTGTATGTAGACAGAGGTGAGGGGTTCAGAGGTGATTCCAGCTTTCTTAATCATGTATATGTATATATAATAGAATAGATTTATTCATATACATAAGAGAGAAAAGAGTGGAGTTGTTGAATTTACACCGTTCTAACAGCAGGTCTATCCTGCTTGCAATATCCCTGCTGCAATGGGTACGTTCGAATAAGCTGACGGCAATATGGCTGTTAATAGGTATCGTTATCCGCACGTTATATATAACCACAGCACCCCCTGGGCTGAATCAGGATGAGGCTTCTATCGGCTACGATGCTTATTCCATTCTGAATTACGGCATAGACCGTAATGGTTCGTTTCTACCTGTTCATCTCATTGCTTGGGGAAGCGGCCAGAATGCATTATATGCCTATTTGTCGATGCCCTTCATTTATTTATTCGGATTAAATCCGCTCTCGATCCGCTTGGTGAGCGTTATAGCTGGCTGTGTGTCCCTGCTGTTATTTTATTTCATTGCAAGGCGTACTTTCCCGGGAAATAAACAAGTGCACACGATTGCTATGTTTCTTATCGTCATATGCCCATGGCATATGATGCTGTCTAGATGGTCGCTGGAATCCAATCTATTCCCGACTGTCGTGCTGCTCGCTGTCTATCTGGCATTAAGAGCCATTGATCAGCCGAATTGGCTGTTCGGGTTCACTGCGGCAATGGCAGTATCCTTGTATGCGTATGGCACGGCTTATTTTTTCACACCATTGTTTCTATTAGCCGTCTATATCGTAATTCTGGTCAAAAAGCTAGCTGCCCCGCGAATCATTGGACTCAATGCTCTAATGGTAGCTGTGCTGGCAATGCCTATCTTTCTATTCTTTGTCATTAATCGATTGCAATACGATGCGATACAAGCGTTAGTGACTATTCCCCGCCTAATGCATAATAGATTCGAAGAGATGGCGAGCGTATTCCAAGATCAGATAGGATCCAGCGCGCTGCGTAACTTCGGCTCCTTCCTCGAACTGCTTATTACTCAGAGCGATGGATTGCTGTGGAATGCGCTGCCTCAGTTCGGTTATATGTATCCTATTGCGCTGCCTTTCATAGTCATCGGACTTATCGTGAGCATACGTACGCTAGCGCGAGTCTTCCGTACAGCACAGGTAATCATGCTCGTATGGTTCGGCTTAGCGGTGCTTATGTCTTTCATTACGGAAGTGAACATCAACCGGATGAACATCGTATTCTATCCGATCATATGGCTTATGACCGCAGCTCTCGCGTGGGTGTTCCAGAAGGAAAAGTGGGCTGGGCGAAGCGCTGCGGCTGCTTTTTCTATCCTATTCGTATTGTTCATAGGGACGTATTTCAGATCCTTTCCACAGCAGATAAGCCCTATCTTCTATGAATCGTTCGGAGAGGCTATCGACTATGCATCAGAGGCCACGGAAGGGACGGTCTATATTACGGATAACGTTAATATGCCGTATATCTATGTGTTGTTCTATGAGCAAATCAATCCGCATGATTATCTAGACAGTGTGAAGTATAGAAATGAAGGTGCGGCCTTCCAGTGGGTGGATGCCTTCGGACGGTATCGATTCGGTGAACCAGTGATTCATCCAGGGGAAGAGGCTGCTTATTTGTTCGCTAATGGGGAAGAGATTCCAGTCGATGAGTCAAGGTATGTTATCAAGAAATTCAAACATTATTCCGTTGTGATGGAACGATAGTGATAAATGACGCATTTGCACAAAAAACAGCAGCCAAAGCAAGCAAATGGCCCCAAATGGAGTCTTTTGCTTGGATATGGGTTCGAGAGCGTTTTCATATAGCTAATAAGACATCCGGCTTATGATAAAATGAACAAAAAAGAGCAGCAGGAGGCAGAAGTTGATGCTTAGCGGCATACGGTTGAGATTTCAGAATGGTAGAGGATCAGCAAGTATTCCACCGGAAAGGAAGCTAGGTAAAGATGCAGTAACCTCATTGCTTATTCATGGTTGTTTTCAGTTCGGAGCTTCGATGTCGGGACTATTCCTTAACTTGTACTTATGGCGGTTAACGCAGGATCTTGTCGTGAATGGGATCTACAACATTATTCTGTATGCGATTACACCATTCGCGTTCGCAGCAGGCGGGTGGCTGGCGAAGCGGCGGGATAAGATGGTTACATATCGGCTTGGTATTTTTGCCATTGCTTTATTTTATTTATTCGTCGTTATTGCTCAGGAGCAGGTTGCTCAATATTATATTGCATTCGCTATCTTCAACGGTATAGCAGCCGGCTTCTATTGGACCGGATATCTCATTATTCAATATGATGTCTCAACCGAAGCGAACCGGATCCGCTTTCTTGCGATCAACATGGTTGTATTCAATACAGCGGGGCTGATTGGACCAGCATTAGCAGGGTTCATCATTCAACGGAGCGAAGGTCTGCAGGGATATATTATTATTTTCTCCATTGCATTCGTTATGTTCCTCATCGCCGCCATTGTAAGCTTCCGGATTCCAGTCGTGAAGTCGCATCATAAAGCGTACTATTTGCGGTTCATGGGCCTATTAATGAATAGAGAGCGCAGATGGTTCAAGGCATTAATCAGCTTTCTCATCTTGGGACTGTTCCAGGGCATTATGCTGTTCCTGCCTAATATTCTGTTATTCCAGACAGTCGGCCGTGAGGACTGGGTTGGGTATTTGGGCGTGTTTTTCTCAGCGCTTACGGTAGCTACTGGTTATGTGATTTCACTGAAAGCGGAGAAGGAGCATGTTCGCAAATATGTGTTCTACTCGACTACCGGAGTTGTCATTGGTGCCGCGCTGCTGCTAATTGAGGTTCAGTTCTGGTCCGTAGCGCTGTTCATGATCGTGTTCTCCATCTGCAATCCGCTTGCGGTTAATACGTTAACCTCCTACTATTACCGAATCATAGGGACGCTTCCTCTCAAGGGTCAGCTGCGTGTCGAGTCTGTCGTTATGAGGGAGCTGTTCCTGAACATAGGAAGGGTCATTTCCATCACCGTGATGATCGTGTTGGCCAATGATATAGAGTCCATCTGGATGCCGATCGTTTTATTCGCTGCGGCGCTGATGCAATATGGGCTAACGATGCTTATTCGTGAGACGCGCAGTGAAGAGGAGATGTAGCTGGCACGTGCCGATAAGCCCTATTAGCAGAACTAATCAACAATAATAACAATTCTATTAACGAGGTGATGATCATGAGTGCAATTGTAATCCGTCCTATGGTAGAAGAAGACGTAGAGCCCATGCATAGGGTGTTCAAGCAGTATCAGATCAATAAGCCGATTGAATACTTAAGAAAGTGCTGGGAGGAGAATCTCTCCATGGATAGAAGCACTCTAGTGGCCTTACATGAAGGGCAGTTCGCAGGGAGTCTGCATGTGCTGGCTACTTCGTTTTATCCTTATTTTGCAGATAGTGGGATACCGGAAATTAATGATTTCAATGTTATTCCTCCACTGCGGAAGCTAGGAATCGGGGGGCAATTAATGGATGCGGCGGAACAGCTTGCTCTGGAGAAATATGGGATCGTTGGCATTGGCGTGGGACTGTACAAGAGCTATGGCCATGCACAGCGCCTATATGCCAAAAGAGGCTTCGTGCCCGATGGCAGAGGAGTCATGTATAAGGAGCAGCCCGTTCCTCCGGGTACAGAAGTTGTTGTAGATGATGATTTGGTGCTGTATTATACGAAAATGAAATCATAGGAAGATATACAGTGGCTGAGATTTTAGATTCTCAGTCTTTTTTGGAAAAAGCCAGCCTGCATTTCTTATTCTTACCTGCTTACATTAGAATTTTCTCGCAAACGACAGTATGCAGGCAATCCTATGGTAAAATCGAACACGCGAGATCCTCCGCCAGCTTGTTACCTTCAATCAATACAGCAGTATGGAGGGATTACGCATGATTTTGTTTAGGAAAATAGGATTGCTTGCCGTTATGTCGGCTTTGGCGGCGATGTTATGTCTGAATTCCACGGCAGCTGCTGCCATGTCAGTGGGAAGCAAGGGAACACAAGTAGAAGATTTGCAGCAGCGACTATATATGCTAGGTTATTATAAAGCAAGCATAACCAGCTATTTTGGCGGATCTACGAAAACAGCAGTAGCTGCTTTTCAGAAGGGTGCAGGACTGAAGAGCGATGGTATTGCCGGCTCACTTACGCTGCATGCGCTGCATAAGGTGACGGTGAATCGTTCCGACCTATCAAGAATTGCTAGAGTGGTCTACTCAGAAGCAAGAGGAGAGAGCTATAAAGGCAAGGTGGCTGTTGCCGCAGTCGTCTTGAATCGGACGAAGGCTTCGGCATTCCCGAATAGCGTTAGGAATGTTATCTTTGCACCGAACGCCTTCAGCTCTGTAAGCAATGGACAGTTCTGGCTAACGCCGGATGCAAGTGCTCTGCAAGCTGCCAAAGATGCTGCCAAACGACGTGACCCGTCGAATGGAGCTTTGTTCTTCTACAATCCAGCCGCAACGACTTCATCCTGGTTCGAGTCACGCAAAGTAACGGCCAAGATAGGCAATCATGTGTTTACCAAATAACAATGAACGAGGCAATAACGAGCGCATAACTTGTGCTGTGTTATTGCCTTGTTTGTTGTCAGCAATCGTAGAATAAGTGCAAGAAGTCTATTATTTAATGGTTTAAGTCTAGTATTTGAATGGTCTTCGATAGCTATTTCCATATAATTGAAGGGAAGCTATTTTTGAAAGCGCTTTAAATAATGATTGAGGAGGTCGTGTGACAACGGTAATAATGAGGCGCTCCATACTACCAGCAAGCATAGGGAGGATACAATGATAACACGAACTAGGTATACGAAGCGGTCAACGTTTTCTAAGCTGTTATGCTGTCTGTTAGTCATCATTCTTCTAGCACCTATTCATATATTTCCGGCTCACGCTGCGGATACGGCGCTCGTATCTGATGATTTCAGCAGCTATGAACCCGGGCTACTAACGATTGGTTCAGGCAATACTTGGACGAAGGAAGGAGCGGCTCCTGCGGTCAATGTGGTGAACGATACCGTAACAGGCTCAACTTATGCGGAAATCCGCCATGATGCTGCGGGCTCCTCTTACTTCGGTCAGCGTTTTGCAGCGGATACCGGGGGTCTGATTATTGAATTCGACGTTAATCTCCCAGGCAATAGCGGAGGCTCACTCTGGGTAATGGACGGCAAAATCAATGCCACGAATGCAGCTGCACTGCGGTATACACTTGATGGTGGAGTGATTAAACGGCATAATGCATCCGCTGCTAACCAGATTAACTATGATACAACGCATTGGTATCGATTCCAAATGGTGTTCAATACGCCGCAGAAAACATTCACGGTTCATATTACCGATTTAATGACGGGGACCGAGGTTGCGTGGCCAGATCAATTCTACAGCAGCCGGGATAAAATTAGCAGCTTCGGCTTCTACGTTAATCCGAATGGCGGGAAAATCAACCTGGCTAATGTGAAGGTTACGGCGCTTGATCTTACTCTTAGCCAGCTCAGCCTCAGCAGTGGTGACTTCACCCCTGAGCTCGTTCCCCCCTTTGACCCGAAGATCAACCGTTATACGGTAACTGTTCCTTATTGGGTTGATGCACTTGATGTTACGCCAACGGCGAGCCATGCAGAAGGGGTCACGCTGAAGGTTGGCGATACAGGTCTAGCTAGTGGAGACTCGGTTGAGGCCGCTCTAGCCGGAAGCACAACCAATATCAGCCTATCGGTTACCTCCTCCGTCTATACTGACATTTTCAAACCCTATACCGTTACGGTGAATCAGCTTGAGAAATCGCCTAACGTAAACTATGCAGCAACGGAGGCAAGGGATTCTAAGGTGCTCCTCGGCTGGGAAGAGCCGCTGGACCCTGCCTATAAGGAAGCCCATATCTATAAACAGAATGCTGATCAATCCCTTGAGCTTGTGGATACGGTGCCTCAAGGCAAGTACATCTCCACGATTGAGGGACTAACGAACGACGTTGCTTATACCTTCGTTATCAAGGCAGCCTTCGAATATGAAGGCGAGGCGATGTCTGAAGCAAGTGGTGTAACGGTTACAGAAACGCCAATTGTACTTGCTCCCCGTCAGATGGAGAGCCTTGATCGAGGATTGGTTGCAGTGAAAGAGAGCAATCATGTTTATGTAGGCTGGCGTATGCTCGGAACAGACGCTTCATCCGTTGCATTCAACTTATATCGCGATGGCGTGAAGATTAATGCTACACCGATTACGGATAGCACGAACTATGAAGATGAAGCGGGTACCTCAGAATCGACTTACTTCGTACGAACAGTTATCGGCGGAACCGAGCAGGAGCAATCAGAAGCAGCCTCTGTATGGGATATGAATTATTCCGACATTCCGATTCAGAAGCCTGCCGATGGCGTTACTCCTGCAGGGGATGCCTACTCGTACCGTGCGAATGATGCCAGTGTTGGTGATTTGGACGGCGATGGACAATACGAGATTGTATTGAAATGGGAGCCGACGAACGCCAAGGACAATTCGCAATCGGGCTACACAGGCAATACGTATGTCGATGCTTATGAGATGGATGGCACCTTCCTATGGAGAATTGATCTAGGGGTCAACATCCGTTCGGGTGCACATTATTTGGATGTTATGGTCTATGATCTGGATGGTGACGGCAAGGCAGAGGTAACCTTCCGTACCGCAGATGGCACCATTGATGGTGAAGGCACCGTCATTGGTGATGCCGATGCTGATTATCGCAATGCAGGCGGATATATTCTGACAGGACCTGAGTATCACACGATATTCGAAGGGGCTACAGGCAAAGCGCTCGCAACGGATGTTTATGAGCCAGCAAGGGGCAATGTTGGCGATTGGGGCGATACGTACGGCAATCGTGTAGACCGCTTTCTCGCTGCCATCGCCTATCTGGATGGAGAGAGACCTAGCCTTATTATGCAGCGCGGCTATTATACGAGAATGGTTCTAGTGGCGTATGACTGGGGTGATGGCGTTCTTACGAAAAGATGGACATTCGACTCGAGCACGCCTGGCAATGAGACCTATGCGGGTCAAGGCAATCACCAGCTTACTGTCGGTGATATCGATGGAGACGGCAAGGATGAGATTATTACTGGCGCTGCCGCCATTGATGACAATGGACAGGGGCTATGGAATTCCAGATTGGGTCATGGCGATGCCATGCACTTAAGTGATCTAGATCCTAATCGCTTAGGACTTGAGCTGTGGGCTGTTCAAGAAGATACCGGAGCTAAATATTCGGCAGAGGTGAAGGATGCCAAAACCGGAAGAATATTGTGGGGACAGCTGCAGACAGGTATTGATACAGGACGCGGCTTAGCCGCAGATATTGATCCGAACTATGAGGGAGCTGAAGCTTGGGCGATAGATGGTGCATGGAATAGCTCGACAGGCTCGTTATTCTCCGCTACTGGAGAGCTTATCTCTAACCAAATTCCTTCCTCCAACTTCGCGATCTGGTGGGATGGAGATCTTAGCCGTGAGCTTCTGGATCATGAATGGTCGGGAGATCCGCTGCGGGTAGGCACGCCTAAGATTGATAAATGGGATTACACGAATAAGGAGCTTGTGAATATCGAGACATTCACCGGTACTTATTCCAATAATGATACCAAAGGAACTCCAGCGCTTCAGGCTGATATTCTGGGCGATTGGAGAGAAGAGGTTATCGTTCGTACAGAGGACAGCACCGCACTCCGAATCTATACGACAACAGATAAGACCGATGAGCGTATCTATACGCTCATGCATGATCCGACCTACCGATTAGCAATTGCATGGCAGAATACGGGCTATAACCAGCCGCCGCATACCGGCTTCTATCTCGGCAACGGCATGGAGCAGCCGCTAATGCCGAATATTACGACTACAGCGGCAGCGCCAAGATTATCGGTATCCAGGTCCAGCGAGTGAAGTTACGGTTGGACAGCAGCTGCAGCTAAGCGCTCTGTTCACCTCGCTATCAGGTGCGGTCCCGGTTACTTGGCACGTCTACAATGAGGATGGATCAGATTCGAGCTTAGCAACCATTAACGCGAATGGACTGCTTAGTGCGGCTGGAGCAGGGAAAGTGAAGGTCGTAGCGACAGCAGAGAATGATCCTGCATTAACCGCTTATGCTGTTATTACGATCCAAGCAGCTGGTGGTGGACCATCTGCCAGCACACCAGCCACAGCGCAGCCATCGACGACAGTTGCTGGGGGCAAAATCACGGCAGCGGTCAGCACGGATGCGAGCGGCACAGCCGTGGTTTCTGTTAAGCCGGAGCATGTAGTAGAAGCTATTGAATCAGCATCTTCGCAAGCGATAACGATTGAGGCAGCTGTGGATGCGGCTGCGAAGCAGGTTCAGCTGTCTCTACCTGCACAGGAGCTGGGCAGTGCGGCAGGTGAAGGCATTGATACGATCAAGCTTCAGCTCGGTCTGGCGAATATGACGATCGATGCAAGCTTGATCAAGAGTAAGATTAGCAGTACCTCTTCTACCGTAGAGCTCATCGTTAAGAAAGTCGATACGTCTGCTCTATCCGATGAAGTGAAGAACCAGATAGGCAGTCATGATGTCTATGACTTCACCTTCACCATTGATGGCAAGAAGGTGGAGAGCTTCGGTCATTCATTAGCTGTGGAGCTGAACTACTCCTTGAAGGCAGGAGAGTCACCTAATAAAGTCGTCATTTATTATATTGATAATCAAGGCAAGCTTCATGCTGTGAAGAACAGCAGCTATAATTCGGCTACAGGCAAGGTATCCTTCAAGCCGGAGCATTTCAGCCAATATGCAGCTGTACATGTGAATGTGAACTTCAAGGATATTGCGGCTGTTGCATGGGCTAACAGCAGTATCGAGTCATTAGCCGCCAAAGGCATTGTTGCTGGTGTTGGCAATGATAGCTTCAAGCCTAATCAGAAGGTAACGAGAGCAGAGTTTCTGAAAATGCTGATGTTTGCTTTTGACCTGACGACGGAGGGTGCGGTAACGGATCTGCGCGATGTTGAAGCAGGAAGCTGGTATTATGATTCCGTTGCTTCTGCGCAGCAGCTTGGTATCCAAGGCCAAGCAGATGGAAGCTTCGGTGTGAATGATCAGATTACGAGAGAAGACATGGCCGTAATGGCCTATCGCCTTGCGGAGCATCAGCAATTGCAGCTTGGCGGGCAGGCTGGTTCAGTGGAGTTCATTGATAAGCAGGCGATAGCAGCTTACGCTCTTGAGGCAACTGGAGTATTGCAAAGCGCAGGTATCATTCAAGGACTCGGCGAGGGGCGCTTCGGACCGAAAGGTCAAGCTACCCGCGCGGAAGCCGCGGTAATTATTGATCGGTTGCTGGGGTTGGGGGACTGATGGTTTAACGCTTTTAGTTATGTGAAAGTTTGAATTGGTAGATGAGAGAGACCCCACAGACGCGAAGTTGCGTTTGTGGGGTTTTGTGTGATGATAATTAAAATAAGGAATAAATTTGAAAATAAATGAGCTTTATACTCAAGGGCTTGAATCGACAAATACAACTGATGTAAATGAGGTTAAAGAAGGATCCCTATTAGAGTCTGTTAAAAATGAATCTGAAATAAATTGAACTATATGAGCGAAGCAGCTTATGAAAACGGAGATACTGAGTTATCACATAATATCAAAAATAGATATTATGAATTACTTGTAACGGAGTTTCCAGCCATCAATAACTAATATAGAAACCGTTATGGATACGGATAATGAATCGCTAACAGATAGTGAGATTTATGATGATTTGATAGGAGAATATGTCAATGCTATTGATTACTTTAACAGTAGTTCAAATCTATTAAAGCAGACGACTTCTCCAAGCTCAGGAGGGTCTGTCAATAATTTTGTGTAAACTCATTTATAAGGATTCCCCCGAGGGGGAATTTTCCTTTTAGCGTAGGTGCTTACCAACCCGTTCCGGGAAGAAAACGGAGAGTTG
>NZ_JCAALS010000052.1:0-14003 GCF_059686975.1 Paenibacillus xinjiangensis
AATACAATTCGAATTGGAGGGTTCTTTGGCATGCTCATTAATCAATATAACACAAGTTCTCGAGCTGTTTTGCTGGTAATGTTGACAAGCTATTAGCTGGTATAGCTTAATAAAGAAATGGAGCAGCAGCTGTATGCAAACTGCTCCTTGTTTGTTCAACTAACGTTACCCGTTAGCTTAACGGTTTTTGAGCTAAAATACATTCCAAAACCATATTTCCGAAGGTTTGTATGTCTTTTAAATAATCATAACAAAAGGGATTACTCTCGGTTTGATTTAACATTCTTACTGCCACTACATTATATTCGGGTATCACCAAGAGAGCATTTCCGTAGAACCCGAGGGATTGATAAGTCCCCTTTGGAAGTTGTCCTCCCAGCTCCGACGTCGCGCTCGGCATATCCTGCACCCACCAAAAGAATCCATTGCGGGGCAAAGTATCATCAAGTGCAGATGGAGTAATGATCGTCACCGCTTGTTCGAATATGAGTTTAGGTAGTATTTGTTTCCCTTGATAATGACCTTTAGTAAGATGCAAATATCCCCAAAATGCCAGTTCCCGTGTACTAACAAAGAGGTTTGCTTCCCCACCTTGTTCTCCTACATAGGTTTCGTCAAGCCAGACGAGATTTTCACTGTTTTCTTTTCTCCATCCTGTTTCTGTGAAACCGTACGGCTTTAAAATTTTCTCTTCAATAACCATAGCAAGGGATTGATCAAATACTTTTTGAACAATTTTGATAAGCAGATCGACGCCTGCGTTATTATATTCCCAATGAGAACCTGATGGGAACATTCTCTTCAATGGGCTATTCAAACCATGTGTATGGGTTAACAAATGGCGAATGGTTGTACCCGCTATCACGCCATCGTCTAGATCATCAAGATAAACTGAAACAGAATCATTGAGACCTTTTATTCTTCCTTCAAAAAGTGCAAGACTTATAGCGAATCCTAAATAGGTCTTGCGAATCGATGCAATATTAAACTGTGAGTTTACATCAACTTTCCGACTATATTCTGTGTTCTCATGACGTCCAGAGTACCATTCGTTTACAATAACGCCGTTTTGAATAATCAACACTGATGCAGCCGAAGCGAAAATTAGATTCTTTGTATTAAATATGTATTGATTAAGGCTTTCGAAGATATTTTCTTTAATTGCTACTTCTAAATCCATATTTAGCCCCATCCCCATAAGAATACAGATTCTGTCTGTCGAATCATTTTATTACTTCGATAAAATCAATGTCATTCAGTTTTCCTGCCCGTTAGCTCAACGCGGCTGTCGGTTTATGCCGGCAGCCGCGTCCTGGTAATTATGAAGCCATAGTTCTCAGATAGCTTAATGCTCTCGTAGTCTGCTATTGCTAGTTCAGTCTACCTAGATCGTTTACCTATCCCATTAGTTCTCTTGAAGTTTGCGACAACCTGTTCTCCAAATCCTTCACTGTTTTTAACCAAATATCTTGCTGATCTGAGTCTTTCCATAATTCAGCCAGTTCAGATTCCGCGATTATTTTAACTAGTGCACGGTGAGCATCTACCAACAGATTACTCCCTTGTCCTTTATGGCTGTCGATCCATTCTTCCAACTCTTCATATTCCCAGGAATGAATTTCTTTAAGGTTTTGTTCCCTATTCGTAGTATCTTGTAATGCTAATAAAATCTCGATTGCTCCTATGGCAATACTTGCAGTGTCAGCTTCAATAAAAGCATCTTCAAGTGCTAGTTGAATTGCTTCTTCGATTAAATTCATACTGTCGGTTTCAATGAGATCTATTACCCAATCTCCTACAAAATCATTTTCAAACACACCAAATCCCCAATACCCCATATCAGCACCTTCTCTTAGTACAGTTTCAAGATAAAAATACCATATTATGGTTGCGCATTGAACGGCAAAAGCCTTATGCCGCTACTAAGTACAAGTGAAAAATATTTACACTTTCAGACGTGTCGATTCGTTATTGTAATCTACCCGTTAGCTTAATGAAGTCCAGTCTAACATTTACACTCATGCTAAAAATCGAATGAACTCCTCACTTCGTCCATTTATCCTCCTCGTGTAAACTTACCACTTCTTTCCTTACTTCTTGGAATACAATTTATTCGTTTACTCTCTTTTTCTCATAAAAATAAACCCCAAAAGTATCGTCGGTTTCCCATATGGGTTTTTCCAATCTACTATAAGGGGAGCACTTCAAGGCAGTACAAGGTTTTTTCACACTTGTACTGCCTATTTCTGATTCAAGGATTCTACTCGTGTTAGATAAGTTAACATTAGTAATTGCGCAAATCCACCTTCTCCATATATATTTAATAGAATACAACTGTTCTCGACTATTTCTATGGATGAGGTGAAGCATAGTATGCCAGGGGAACTCATATTAACTGTAGATGATGAAGTCAGAATCGGTGAGCTGGTCGGCATGTATTTGGTGAAGGATGGCTTCCGTCACCTGAATGCTGTGAATGGCAGACAAGCGATTGAGCTGACGAAAAAAGAGCAGCCATCCCTGATCGTACTCGATGTTCTTCTCCCTGATATTGAGGGCTATGAGCTCTGTACCAGACTTCGCCAGACGACCAATGCGCCAATCGTCTTCTTATCTTGCAAGGATAATGAGATTGATAAGGTAGTCGGTCTCAGCGTCGGCGCTGATGATTACGTCAGCAAGCCATTCAGCCCTGTAGAGCTGGTCGCTCGAATCAAGGCTCAGCTAAGACGCAATCGAATGGTTGAGGAACGTACATCGACTCCCATCCCCCTTCCTGCTGCTTGCATTCGATCAGAGCATATCGAGCTGTTCATTGACGCTCACGAAGCCTATGTCGACGGTGTTAAGATCGAGCTCTCCGGCAAGGAGTTTCAACTGCTCGCCTATTTCATGCAGAACGCCAGACAAGTGCTGACAGCTGAACGGCTGCTCAGTCATATATGGGGATATGACAGCAGTCTCGACACGAAGACCCTTCAAGTACATATTGGGCATCTGCGCAAAAAGATCGAGCGCGATCCTTCGATGCCAACGCGAATTACGACCATACGCGGAATTGGGTATAAGTTCGATGAGCCAATTCAGGAAATTTAGCCTATCCAGAAGGAAAAAGCCCCGTACCTTCGCCTTTCAGCTGCTGCTGACTATGCTGGCTGTATCGTTAATCCCGCTAATATTGCTATCCGTATTCACCGGACAGACTGTCCGCTCACAGCTCCAGCAATTCAATGAGACGAACGCCCGATTGACCGAGCAGAATTATTTGCAGATGTATCAATCTGATATCGAAGAGCAGGCTTATGCTATCGGCAGCGATCTGCGCAAAGTTGAGGATGCTGTGCTCGTAGCCAAAGCGATGGCCGAGTCCCTGTTCGCTTCCGAACAGCATACAAGAGTGACGCCTCTAGCCTTCGCCTATTCCCCCTCGCTCAAGAGCTACAGGCAGAGGGAATCTGATGATAAGGGCATCGTCTCTATCCGCAATACGGATTTGCATCAATCGAAGCAGCCTACGATGGAGCAAAGCATTGATTTTGCCCGTATGAAGGCGCTGTTCCCGATCTTTCATTCCGAAACTTCACGTAATTCCAATATCGTATCCATGTATTACATTCACCCGCAGTCGGGCTCCTTCTACTACCCTTTGTATGCTGCTGCTAGTTCCGATTCCACGACAACTGTAGAGCCTTTATATAAGCTGACGAGCTACAGCTTCTACACGGATGCCCTTAATATCCCGCCGAAGCAGGCTCAGGTCGTCTGGACGAAGCCTTATCTGGATATTACGCCGCGAGGGAGAATGTTCACCGCTACAACGCCTGTATTCGATGAACAACGAGTATTAAGGGGTGTCGTTGCTGCTGATGTTACGATTGAACGATTCGTCAACAATGTGCTGAATACGCGGTTCGAGAATGAGGATGGCTATGCGTTCCTGCTCGATTCCGATTACGAGCTCATTGCCGCACAGCAGCAGGGGGAAGAAGAGCTCTCCAGTCTCCGATTAGCCGATATATTCAATCCCGACACCTTGAACAGCTACCGCAGCATGGCTATCAATGGCCAGCCTAAGGCCGTATTCAGCCGATCCATCCCATCCTCTAATTGGATTCTCGGTTATATTATCCCTGAGAACAAGCTTCTCGAGCCTATCTATGCCGCTACGACAGAATTAACGAAGCAGACCAATAAGCAGCTTGGCCTTCAGCTGTCTCTGTTATGCGCTCTGGCCGTCTGCCTATGTCTGCTGCTCGCTTTCTACCTGCGCTCTAGAATATCCCGGCCCGTCAATCAGCTCATTCATGCATTCGGCGAGATGGGTGCAGGACAATTCTCAGCTAAGCTGGAAGACACACCGATGCTCGAATTCAATCAATTGCTCTTCTCCTTCAATGGCATGGCCAGCAAGATTAATGAGCTGGTTGAACAGCAGATCGAGCAGAATCAACAGCTCGAGTCCAAGGTCGAGCTGCGGACTGAGGAGCTTCGTGACATGAACTATGAGCTGGAGGCTCGGGTGGAAGAGCTGATTCTAATGGAGGATTGGCGCAAGCAATTAATCATGAACATCTCTCATGACCTGAAGACACCAATTACATTAATTAGAGGGTATATCGAGGCCATTCATGACGGAACCATTCCTCCTGAAAATAGAGACATTTTCCTAGAACGAATCTATGAAGGCATTCAGACCATCACGCAATTCGTATCTACACTGAATGAGCTCGGTTTATTGGAAACCAGGCAGACTAAGCCTACCTATACACTTATTAACACGGAGAGCTTTTTCCGCAAAATAACTCATAAATGGGAAGCATTCATGGAACTCGAGCAGCGTCCCTTCCAAATCTTGCAGGCAGGGGTGCACAACACGCTAAACGGAGATGCCCACTTGCTCGAGAGAGTTCTGGACAATCTCATAGACAATGCGATGAAATATTCAGAGCCCACTTCTCCAATAACGTTGAATCTAGAGCTAAGTGAGCATACTGCTCTATTTCAGGTGATAGACTGTGGAAAAGGCATACCCGAGGCGGATCTCCCCTATGTATTCGACTCCTTCTACCGAGTGGATAAATCACGCAACAGCGGCATCCCCGGGAGTGGGCTTGGTCTCGCCATCGCCAAAGAAATAACGGCCCTGCATGGCGGCGAGCTGGGCGTAACCTTCAACGAACAGAGCGGTCAAGGCTGTGTGTTCTCCTTGAAGCTGCCTTTGTCGGCAGCTGTGTAGGCTCGCATGAATGGCCTTTATCAAATAAGACAAAGAGAGAGGAGTGGTGCCAATGAATCACAATAATCTACCTAAAGATAAGAGTGATTTCACAAGTGTTGAGGTGCTGGCTGGTCTAGAAGGGCCAATGGTCATTCCCTTGCTACCCGAACTTTTGGAATGGCTGCAGGATATGAATTGGCCCATAGCATTTGATATTGCTGATATATTGCTTAAGTATAAGGATGAAACTATCCCACATATTAGAACGATCTTGTCTCAACGTGACACAATCTGGATATACAACCTCCTTGCCTATTTGATAGTCAAATGGGATACGGAGCTTGTCTCCAAATTATCTTCAAAATTTACGAGAACTGGCACACAATAGAGATGATGATGAGGATACTGATTTGCTAGCCATCACAATATTATCGAATCATCGTCTAATGGAGACAAGAGAGGCTACAGCTCTATTAGAGAAAAAATGGAGCGACATAGCAGAGTTGCTTCATGCTTTTACAGCAGAACAGAAAGCTGTGTTTTCAGATTTGGATGATAGGAGGCAGCATCTATTGAACACAGACGTGAAGCGACTACTTAATTATGTACAGCTAAATAGTACGATCTTAAGAATTAAAGACCAGTATGACAATTTGCTTCGCCGCCACCAAGAAATAGAAGCAGCGATAAGGAGCATATCTACTATTACATGAGCATCCATCTTGTAGCTGCTTCAATGCCGAGCCAACCCTCCAGCCCGATCATCCCAGCGCCAAGAAACTTCATGCCCATAGAGATGCAGCCCTCCGAACCACTCGTCGATACCCTGAACGGCAATACGGTCGACTGATCCAATGAGCACCTGATTACCGAGCTCAGTCAGCATGATTGAGTTGTTCAGAAGCTTAGGGATCGCCCTTACATCCAAGTCATTCTCAGTCCCGTCAATAGTCAGCAGAGGATGCTCGCCTTGCACCAATGCACGAATAAATTTCCAGTATTCGAGATCGCCCATGCCGAGCATATGCAGATCGTCAGAGACCTGCCGGAACAATTCCAGTAGCGTAGCCTCTCCATTATAAACAGCCTGCAACGTGGTCTGTTCCACAATGCCAAGACCATTCCGCTCTGATGGCAGACGCTTGAGATGCGCTCGGAAGGCTTCATAGGCATAAGGCAGGCCGGATGCTGCGAGTATCGCCTTTTTATTGTCCAGCAGCTCCATCATGCGCACAGGATCAGGCGAAGCGTATGCCTGCCAAAGCTCGCTCCCGAGCTCCAGTTCTTGGCGCCCAATGGTTCGCCAGGTTCCGGATAATGTCTGAAGCTGTTCCGGCGTTAGCTGTCCTAGACCATGAAACGGTTCGATTCCCGGGAAATCTCCAATACAGAGCAGGCTCAGCTTCGTATGGCCAAGCTTCTGTCCTTTGAACCAGTGGAGTAGATAAGCGAGCATGCTCTGATCGAACAGATCGTGCTCGAACCACAATACAATTTCATCGTATTTGGCATACTTACGAAGCTTCTGCTCTTGTTCCATACAGCCCTTCGTATAATCACTGGCCGGAATACCCATCGTTTCTTCCAGAACCCTCGCCCGTAATACCCGTGCATCCGCCTCCGCTGGATTTACAAATATCGGCCCCGCCGGGTAGACCTCTCTCCATACAAGCACCTCCCCCTGAACGACTCCCTGCTTCAGCTTCTCCCCTACAACATCACCGTTTACAATATGCAGCATGCCTGAGCCTCCCTCATACAAATGATTGAACACGGACACGAGGATTCTGCAGCTTCTGATAAGCCTCGATGAACTTAATCAATACTTGGTTGCTTTTTGGTTTTTCGAGACCATATTACAACTGGAATTAGTAACAGTGCGAGTCCGCCACCAACATATGAGAGTGCAGCATAACTGGAATGGGCGACAACCATACCCGATAGTGCTCCCCCTGACGCTCCCGCCAATCCAACTAACACATCAATCATTCCTTGTTTTTTGGCACGGTCATCTGGATTTGTCGAATCCACAATAATCGCAGTCCCACTAATTAAACCAATATTCCAACCAAGTCCTAACAAAGCTAGAGCAATGATGAGCAGTATCATCGAATCCGCAGGAGCTGCAGCTGCAACAATACCAGCAAGCAATAATACACCGCCAGAGGAAATCGACATAGCTACTCGACCAAACTTATCGACCAGAATGCCTGTTATTAGGGAAGGGAGATACATCGCGCCTATGTGTATGCCAATAACTAGCCCTACGTCTCCTAAGCTATGTCCATGATGTTTCATGTGTATAGGTGTCATTGTCATAATTGCAACCATTACGATTTGAGTTAATACCATAACTGTCGCACCTACAACTAGTCCATTATGGTTATTCCCAGTTGATTTGTTACTACCCTCTGCCGTTTCATGCTGCATGGACAGTTTTATACTTTTTGCTGCAATTAAAGGGTCGGGACGTAGAAAAATCAATAATATCAATCCTGCTATAAGGAATGCCACAGCAGCTAAAAAAAACAATCCTGTAAGTGGTGGAAGACCAATTGCTGCTGCGAATCGTCCCGTAATGTCCACCATATTGGGACCCGCAACTGCTCCAAAAGTGGTTGAAACCATAGAGATACTGATGGCTTGTGCCCGTTGAGTAGGCTTGGCTAAATCTGTCCCCGCATATCGTGCTTGTAAGTTGGCTGCTGTTCCAGATCCATAAATAATGAGGGATATCAACAAAAGAAATATGCTATTATATTCCGTTGCCAGTATGACCCCAATTGCCCCAATACCACCTATTAGAAATCCGCCAGCGAGACCCAGCCGACGACCATTACGCTGCGAGAATCGCCCTATCATTAATGCAGCAGCAGCTGATCCGAGTGTTAACAACGCGGATGGTACACCAGCATAACTATCCGTCCCCAACATATCCTGCGCAAGCAGAGCACCAACAGTTACCCCCGCAGCAAGACCAGCACCCCCAAATATTTGAGAGATTACAACTATTAGCAGTGATCGTCTATATAAGCGGCTCTGAGATCTGTAAGGATCAACATAACTTTGTGAACCATTTGTCATTACATACAACTCCTCCCTTTACAATAGCTAAAGTTTAATACGGTGCTTGCACCAAGTACATAAATAAAAACAAGTGATTGTACTCGTTCACTTGAAATTTAAAAGTCATCTTAATTCATGCATGAAAAAAAATCCCCTCCGGTCAACAGTGTTTCATGATACATGAACTCTTGTTCCACTGTCTGCCGTAAGGGGATGCTATTCGAAAAAGCATATTTGCTATTGTTTTGCTACTTTATCACGATTGATAACTTGTAGTTTGCATGTTCGTTCAATGCGACTAGAAACTGATCTAAAACTTCATTTGAGGGAAATCTACACTCCAGGAGAAAGCAGCCGTCACCACTAACTTTATAATTATTCAATATGAACTCCTCTTGTTTTTTGATGAATGTGAGATAAGGCTGGTGGTGCAAGCTAATGGTATAGATTGTAATAAAAGCATGAATGTAACACCCTATTTTGGATTGATTCACTTTTATTGTGAAGCCCTCAAGAACACCGTTAAATATTAACTTCTCAATTCGATCTGATACTGCTTGCCCGGTTAAATGAACTTTTTCTCCTAATTCTCTCATCGTTATACGACTATTTATTGAAAGTTCAGCCAAAATTAGTGAATCCGTCTTATCCAAGATGATCACCTCTGTATATTAAGATTATTTCCTGCTTTTAATCAAAAAATTTCATTTTTCAAGTAAGTCCATCAAATGACTTGATTTTGACTATGTAAAGGCGGTTTGCTTTTCCGTTAAACTCATACTATAAAAAGCAAGGAGCTGACAAAATGAAAATTACACAAATAAGAAACGCGACTATTATAGTTGAATATGCAGGAAAAAAGTTTCTGATTGACCCGTTTTTAGCTGAAAAAGGGACTTATCCACCTTTCCCAAATACGATAAGACAAGATCAATTTAATCCTCTTTTCGGCTTGCCGGACACGATTCAGAATATTATAGATGTTGATGCTGTAATCGTAACTCATTTGCATTTGGATCATTTTGATGATGCAGCCAAGGAAGCTTTACCAAAGGATATCACTATGTATGCACAAAATGAAGACGATGCACTGGAGATTAGAAACGCTGGGTTCAGCAATGTTACGGTTCTTACAACGGACACGAAGTTTGAGGATATCCAATTCATTAAAACACAGGGAGAGCATGGACGGGAAGAAGAAGTCCTTAAATTTGTGGGCAATGTATGCGGGGTAGTGTTCAAGCATCCAAATGAGAAAACGTTATATGTAGCCGGAGACACCGTATGGTATGAAGGCATTCGAGAAGAGCTAGAAGCCCATCAACCAGAGATAATCGTTGTTAATGGCGGGGATAATCAGATTCTCGGGCTTGGTTCTGTTGTAATGGGTACAGAAGATATTTATGAAGTGCACAAGGCAGCCCCAAACGCTACAATAATTTCGGTTCATATGGAAGCTGTCAATCATTGGACCTTATCCAGAGAGGAACTGAAGTCCTTCACTGAAGAAAAAGGATTTTCCTCTAACGTATGGATCCCAGAAGACGGTGAATCACACACATTTTAAGGATCCAAGCTGAAGACCAGCAAAGCCCACCCTCCTGCCACAGTGGCAGAAGAGCGGGCTTTATGGCTTTACGGCTGAACTGGCGTAACCTTAGGCAGGTCGAGTGTTGGCGTTTCGTTGAAGAAGTTGAACGGCTTGATCATCGCAGTTACCCATTCCGTCGGCATGATCGGGAATTCCTCCGCCCTCATGACGTGAGTCGTACCCGTCGTGAGCCAAACAACACTATCCGTATTCTCAATGTTACGGTTCTGCAACGTCCATAGACCAAGTCCAGTATCGGTGTTGTGTGTGGTGTACTTGCCTTCTGAGTATCTCTCGTCTTTCTTATAAGGCGTAACCCAAATATGGTTATTGATGAATTCAGCACGCTTCAGTACATAGTCTGTTTTGGTGAACAGCGGCTCTTCCATGAATGGATGCGTACCGCCAGCATAAGGGATGACTTGATAGCCCGTCGCATAGCCTAATTTATTCTCTTTGGCATTGTTTGTGACAAGCACGATTTTGTCCGGATCGAACTTCTGAATCGCTTGCTGCTCTGTCTTATAAGTCTTCTCGAATGTTACCATTTCACTTCGCGCGAATTCTGGATTCGCCACGGTGAGAGCCTTCGGCAGGATTTCACCAACCGAGTTCTTCTCACCATCTACATCAAGATCGAGGCGATAGCTGAAAATATGCTGATGTGTCGGAGCCACAATATTCGTGTCTACCAGCTTGCCGTTTCTTGTATCCTTCTCTGCCGTTGCATCATGCATCGTCTTCGTCTCAACGGCTTTGACCTGTGCAAGACCGGTTGCTCCAGCCATCAGCTTAATCGAACCATTTTGCAGGAATACCCAGTCCAGCACATAATCATAATTGCCAATTGTGGCGACGGAACGAAGCACGAGCTCTCTGCGTTCACGAGCCTCTTCGTTATGGGAGAACTCTGGATCGGCATAGCGCTCGAACAATGCGAATGCTCCCTTCACGATTGTTCCTTTGCCTTCTGTATTGTTAAGTGCAGCATCGAACAGCGTTGCATTGGTAGGAACATCGGCTCCTACAACGAGTGAGCGAGTGGATAAGCCAACACCGTATTCACCGGCATCCATGAATATTTTGTACAGCCAAGCAGCTTCCGGATCACCATAAGGGACCATCATTCCTCCGAGGTAGCCCTCGTACATCACTTTACGTTTATCTCCATTATCATCATAAGATACCGTAGATACGATTGGACCTACACGGGGGTCGAGACGGAAGTGGAAGTTCCAGTTCTGCCAATCAATCATATTCCCCTTCACAGAGAAGCTTGCCCCTTTGGGCTGGGAAATGATCAGCGGCTTCAGCTCATCGGTGCGAGAGCTCTTTATCACCTTCGTATAATCATTCGGATCGGTTGGCACTGGCGGATTGCCGGTGTCATAGATTTTGAGCACCTTCTTCGCATTCAAGTCTACGAGGAACGCCAGACCATCCATCGGATGGGCAAAGTTGTTGACTGCTCCCTCAATCTTCGGACGAGGAACTGACATCGCTAGGCGCGAGCCCTTCGGTGTCAGCTCGGGACCATAATCACCTAGAGGGCCATCAGCGAAGCTTACCTTGCTCAGATCCGTAATGCCATGCTTGGCAAGAGCTGCAACGGCATCTTTATCTTTTTTTACAATATCGCCAGTTTGTCCCCATTCCGTGTAGAACGGCCAGCCTGCGGTTACTTCTTTCCAATAGATGACCTTGCTAGTGTCCAGATCCACTATGCCTTCATATGGCTTAGACCCCTTAATCGTTGTGAAGGTCGCTTGTCTAGGAAGCTTCGTATTCTTCGTATCATCCCACGCCCATACCTTCGCTTTATCAGGCATCTCCAGCTTAATCTCCGGGAAGTACATATCGTTGCTGCCATACTGAGATTTCTTAACGATGCTGGATACTTTCTCAATTTCTTGCGGGGTCAACGCGTTAAGCGGGTGATAGACGATTCTTTGTACCTCAGCTGCGCTAAGCCTGTTCATACCGATCAAGCCGGGGAAGAAATTAGTAGATGCAAGAGCGATCGATGCAGCAATGAGAGGAATGATTACCTTTTTCTTATTCATAGTTACCCTCCAGTTAACGAAATTAATAATTTTTTGGACCAGTGAACGATACTCCTCTCTGATTGGATATGTGATGTTACATACTCTAACATGTCAAGGTAATAGAAGAAGTAGAGTTAGGTAAAGTCCGCTTAATACTTTCACCCGAATTGGGTAAAGAAAGCGAGTGTAATAGAAAAAGAGCCTGTAGAGGATAACCCCCTAAGCAGACTCTCTATTGATGGTTAAACTTTAATAACGAATGGCACGAGGAACGTTTGTCCATTACGCTGGAATTGTCCCCACATTTTATACACCCCAGCCTTTGGAAAAGACACGCCGAACACCGCTTGAGGGCCGGATGAAGCCCAATTGAGAGGATGAATATGTATGAATTGCTCCATCGATTGGTCAATCGCAACCGCATGGCCCACCGCTCCTAGATACAGCTCTAGGTCCGTTATCGGCTCCCCCGTCTTCGCATCGGTGAACGTATAGGTCATACTCGTCTGCATCTGCGGCATGAGCTGTTCAGCGAACTCAAGCGTTATATTCATGCCGTTCACTCTTACAGATAAGGACTCGCTTGGTTCAAGTGGAGTGGCCGGCATGGGATCTCCAAGCACGTCCACTTCGCCCACGCGCGTTAGTTCATTCATTCCGACTGGCATGAAATCGGCATACAGCTTATACCGTCCGCCAGCAGGAAACTTCATGGAGAGCTCGAACTTGCCGGCTCCCGCATACTCCGGATGAACATGCTGGAATTGCTCGAGGTTGTCGCTAACCACAATGAGATGAAGCAGCTTCTCGTTCGTTATCGTATAATCTTCCACTGGATTGCCGCTGCCTTCTGTGAAGGATATGGATAAGCGGGATGCTTCGTTATTGGCCTGGGGCGGGCCATTCAGCCATTCCAGTTCCATCTTCACGCCCTTCTCTATGACTGTTTCTGAATCAGATCCGGCATGTCGATGTGCCAATGACAGCGCATAGGGGTCCAGATAGGGGTCTGTCATATCCCCATTCGATGCGTTCGAGCTCCGGGTGCCTTGCAGCAGGAAGGTGGCTGCCATCGCAAGCGTCAACAATACGGCTAACCATGTCCATTTTGATGTAAGCATGCTCCCACTCCTCTCTATTAACCTGTTCTATAAAGCTATTGTATAGATGAGGGGTAAAGATAGAAGCGGAGCGAAGTAAATTCAAAGTAAAGGTTAGGTAAATTTTTGTTCAAGGGTAATTGGATAAATGTAACATTAGAGTGTAAGAATACGTCTGCTATAAAAAGGCGGTGTATCAATTGTGATGAAAAGTTGGATAATGGCGATACTGATCGCTTGCTGTCTAATCACTATATCAGGCTGTTTGAGTCCGAATACGAAAGCTATACTTAAAAGTGATACTAGTGCTGGCGCAGCCACGGAACGATACCCGGAGACTAATGAATACTCTATTCGAATAGCAGATGCTGTTAATAATGGACCAGCACAAGCCGTAACCGATTCAGCTGCCGAGACCATAATCTGGCTCTTGAACCTTGCCGAGTTCGACGAGAATACGAACGTATCCATGTCGCGTCCTCCTGATTATGAGCTCAGTATTGCTGTGATCGGGGAAGATGATGTTTTGCTCCAGATAGATCTTTACAGGGTTTGGTACAACTCTAACAGCAACCAGATCGAGCTCGTGGATGACAGCAAGTCCCTGTACAGCATTCTCTCGCTAGCAGACAGCACCAAGCTGCTCGAGCTCATTAGAGATGCGAATTCGTATGAGTGAGAGTGCTGCCAGGACATGAAAAAACCTCTGAACCAGCTTGTAACTGGTTTCAGAGGTTCTTCAGTCTAAAGGGGCTAGTGCGTCTATGCTGGCTGCTTCGGAGCTTTCATGTTGCACTTGTTGCAGCATTATCGCTCATCTGGGGCCTCTTCCGGCCATAATGCTGACCTTTCTGCAACATTATCGCCCAACTAGGGTCAAGTCCAAATTTGTGTGTAAAATTCTCGATGAGTAAGGTTAGACGGTTAAGTCACGGAAACTTGCTTCTTATCCTTGGTTTTGCGCCAATCTAGGTAGGGTTTCA
>NZ_JCAALS010000053.1:0-11044 GCF_059686975.1 Paenibacillus xinjiangensis
TTCCCATAACCTTCACGCCAATGAAGGTTATTTGTCGTGCCTAGAAATTAGTATACCAATTTACCTGTTGCAGTCCAATACTAAAAGCTTGACAAGTATTAGCTGGTTTTTTCCTTGTTCGGCAATGAAGTTCTGCTGTTCGCGGCTTTCTGGCTCCCTGCCGGAGCGAACGCCTTCTACCTGCTCTTGTTGAAAAACTTCTTCGATGATCTTCATCATGAAATATTCGAAGCCGCAAGGATAGATGGCGCTTCTGACTGGCGAAGCTTCACCCAAATTGCTGTGCCGCTGTCCATTCCGATCTTCTCTACGATGGCCATTTTTATTTTCTCAACCGCTTGGAATGATTGGTTCTGGCCTTCGCTGGTGATGCACAATGATCATCGTTATCCACTGTCCACCGCCATCTATAAATATGTCATTCAAGCGAACAGGCTGGATGTGAATGTGAAATTCGCCCTTCTGACAATGGTCATGATTCCACCCATTATTGTATTCCTTACGTTCCAGAAATATATTATGCGAGGCTTGCATCTGGGAGGAGTCAAAGGCTAATGCTTCCCAATCCGAGAGCGTAATGCTGCACATGATCGCAATAGGAATACACCTCGTTAACCGGATAAGGGCTCCTATATGATGAGAACGTACTTTAAATTTGAATAGAAGAGGGGAATTAAACCATGCGTAGACACACAGTAACGATCATGTGCTTCGTTCTATTGTGCTCCATTCTGGCAGCTTGCAGCGGCGGTAACAAGAACAGCAGCACGAATGAACCGAAGCCGGAAGACACGGCAACGGTGAAGCCGGCGGAGCCAGAGAAAAGCGAGCCTCCACTCGAAGATATCACGCAGAAGAAAATTACCATCAGCATCTATTATCCATTGCCGGATCAAGTAGAGAACAGGAAGCTTGAGGACGACAAAATCAAACGCTTCACTGAGAAATATCCGAATGTAACGATCGTGCCAAGTGATTGGCATTACAATCCGGATGAGATTGGAATCAAGATGGCGGCGAACGAGGCGCCTACTTTTTTCAACACCTTCGCCACCGAAGCCAAATTCCTAGTAGAAAGAGGTTGGGCAGCCGATATTACCGAGCTGTTCAACAACTATGAATATAAGGACCAGATCAACCCTGTACTCCAGAATCAATTCAATATGGATGGTAAAGTATACGGTGTAACGCAAAAAGGCTATGTGGTAACGACGGTCGTCAACAAAAAAATGCTGGATGACAAAGGTGTAGCTGTCCCGCCGTATGAATGGACCTGGGACGACATGCTGACTACGGCAAAAGGCATCGCTGATCCGAAAAAGGGCATTGCAGGTATCGCACCGATGGGCAAAGGAACGGAAGCAGGCTGGAACTGGACCAACTTCCTATTCGAGGCTGGCGGAGACATCCAGACGGTAGCCGATGGCCAAGTAACAGCGGGTTTCCAGTCTGAGGCTGGTCTGAAAGCGCTTGAGTTCTATAACAAGCTAAGATGGGAAGCTAATGTTATTCCACAAGACTGGGCGCTTGGATGGGGCGATGCGGTAGGCGCATTCGCACAAGGCCGCACAGCGATGGTTATCGCAGGCGCAGAAGGCGTTCTAGAGCAAGCCTTGAACCAAGGCGGCATGAGAATTGAGGATGTACTCACATTCCCCATGCCTTCAGCTGAAAAAGGCGGCAAGCATACTGGCGTATTGGGTGGTGACTACTTGATCATTAATCCGAATGCTACCAAAGAAGAGCAGGAAATGGCATTCCGTTACATTACGTTTGATTACTTCTCTGATACAGGGCTAGAATCGTTGGAGAAAGACATTCAAGCACGTCAAACGGAAGGTAAGTTCTATTTTCCACCGCATATCAACTACTACAGCGCAGATTCGGAATATGGTAAAAAAGCGCAAGCGATCTTCGATAAATATGATAACGTCTACAAATATAATGATGAATCGAATAGCCTGCTAGACGGTAAGCCTGAAGCGCAATACAACACGCAGGACTACTACGCAGCAATGACCAACGTGCTCCAAGAGGTGTTTTCCAAGAAAGGTGCGGATTTGCAAGGACAGCTGGATAGCGCGGCTAAGCTTATGCAAGAGAAATTCTATGATGCGATAAAAGTAGAGTAAGTCATCCATGACTAATGGAAATTGAAAGGCTAGGGAATATTAAAATGGCTGTACGGGTTTACTGGAACCTGTACAGCCATTAACTTTTGCTGAGAAACGATAGCAGAGCGATGGACAGTCGGTCCATCGCTCTATATTTGTAGAAAGCATATACTAGAAGAGTCCGAAAACCTTTTTGCAACTATTTTTACGGTTCAGATTAACAACATCGTCCGTGCCTATCTTCAGGAGCTTTGCAAATAAGGCTTCCATACCGTGTTTAAGCTTATAGTCCATTTCCTCCTGATAGATCGGGATTAATGTGAAGAAGTGTATCACTTTTTCACTGGAAATCATCAAATTGAAGAACCCTACTTTATCTTCTATGTCTGGAAGTGCAAGCAGCATTCCTTGAAATTTCACGTCCTCACTATAAGGCTTAGCCTGTGTGCCGTTCGCAAGGGTGTGCCCCAGGTAAAGCCAGGTGCGATACTCATGCGGAAACCTTGCCGATGTTTTTAGTGCACGGATAGGCCAGTAATTTCGTTCATCTTTGAAGGCTTCGTCTGAAATTCTCCAAGTAGGAGGCAAGCAGATCATAAGCTCGGCGTAACGGTACTCCTCGGCTCCTTCCGGAACGCTCATTGGCAATTCACTCATTCCATAGGTAATCAAGGTATAAAAATTCCGTTCTGAAGTTGGTGAAGCTACTATAATATCAATTGATATTTGCTCTGACACAATTTCTTGAAATACACCTTCGATAGGACCAATATATTTTTCAACATGGGCATACAGTTTCTCGTAATTTTCTACTGAACGAACCATTTAATACCTCCATATTAAATATATTTATTCTCTTCCTTATATCGGTAGTCATTTGATCTATGGTTAATATTGAAATCATGTTTCTTTTATTTACTCATTTTGTGTAAACGGTTATATCTATAATTTACGGAAGATTATTCATTAAGTCGACGAAGGAGAAGAATGATGCTGCGAATAGATAAATAATAATAGCAAGAATACAATGCTATTATGTCATGTTCGCCCAGTGAATTAAGCGGTTGCACAGCTATAATTAAGGAAACAGACTTAAATTTATAAGTAGAGAGGATGTCATCCTATGTTTGCTGTAACTAAGCTTCGCTGTGAGTATAAAGATAATCCTATTGGGGTAGATGTAACGGCGGTTCCGAGAATAAGCTGGCAGTTAGCAGCGGATAGCCGGAGTTGCATGCAGTCTGCTTATCAGATCCAGTTATCCAAGGAAGCAGAATTCAAACAAATTCTGTGGGATACGGGCACAGTGAAGTCGGAGCAATCGATACATGTTGAACTGCGGGGATTGGCGATCGAAGCAAGAACCCGTTATTACTATCATGTCCGCGCATGGGATGCTGCCGGTGTACAGTCGGAGTGGTCAGAGGCAGCATGGTTTGAAACGGGGCTAATGCATCCAGCGGAGTGGCAAGCGGAGTGGATTAGCGCCCCTGCCGCTATTGGGGTACAAGGCTCTGAGGCTTGTCCGCAGCTGCGCACATTCTTCGAGGCGGCTGGACCCGTCGCGCAAGCAAGAATCTATGTGACAGCGCTCGGATTATATGAGCTGCAGCTGAATAACACGCGAGTAGGAGAGCATTATTTTACACCTGGGTGGACTAGTTATAGTAAGCGGTTGCAATATCAAGTGTATGATGCTACTTCGCTTCTGCAGGAGGGAACTAACGCTCTTGGAGCGCTGCTGGGCAACGGCTGGTATAAGGGCTATCTGGGATGGGACAATCGCAAGGAGATCTATGGCTCGAATACAGCACTGCTGCTAGAGCTTCACATCCGCTATGAGGACGGCTCTGAAGAGTATGTCTTGTCTGATCAGAGCTGGCAAGCTTCAGAGAGCGCGATTCGAATGTCGGATATCTATATGGGAGAAACCTATGATGCACGCTTGGAGCGGGATTGGAGCATACCGGCACAAGAAGGCTGGCATCAGGTGGAAGTGATCGAGCACACGAAGGAGATCATCGTCGCGCAGGAGAATGTGCCTGTGACCCAAGTGGAGCAGATTAAGCCTCTTGCACTGTTAACAACGCCGCAGGGTGACACCATCATAGATATGGGGCAGAACATGGTGGGCTGGGTGAAATTCCAGGTGCAAGGGGAATCCGGGCATACCGTGGAATTGCAGCATGCGGAGGTGCTCGATAAGGATGAGAATTTCTATTTGGATAACATTCGCAGCGCTAAGCAGCTTATAAGGTACACGCTGAAAGGTGGAGAGGTGGAAACCTATGAGCCTCACTTCACCTTCCAAGGCTTCCGTTATGTACGGATTACCGGCTTTCCTGAGACCGTGCAGCTGGAGGATTTCACAGGGATTGTTCTGCATTCTAATATGGAACGAACGAGTGAATTCGAATGCTCTGATCCACTAGTCAACCAGCTGCATCATAACATTCTATGGGGGCAAAAGGGTAACTTTCTCGATGTGCCTACGGATTGTCCACAGCGGGATGAGCGTCTCGGGTGGACTGGCGATGCACAAATGTTCATCCGTACGGCCTCGTATTTGATGAATACGGCTCCATTCTTCACGAAGTGGCTGCGGGATCTCGAAGCGGACCAGACACCAGAGGGCGGCATTCCGTTCTATATTCCGAATTTGCGGGTATCCTCAGCACCTGATTCGGTAGATAGCCATTCCTCCGCTGCTTGGGGTGATGCAGCCGTGATCTGCCCATGGACTATCTATGAAATGTACGGGGATACAAGGCTTCTTGCGGAGCAGTATGAGAGCATGAAGAAGTGGATTGCGTATATTCACAAGCAAGGAAGCAGCCCATTCCTGTGGAATACCGGCTTTCATTTCGGTGATTGGTTGGGGTTAGATTCGAAGACTGGCAGCTACGTCGGAGCGACAGATCGTGATTATATCGCCACGGCATTCTATGCCTATTCAGTCTCGCTCACATGGAAAGCAGCCGAAGCGCTTGATCAGAAGGCGGATGTGGACTATTATCGTGAGCTGCATGGAGAAATTGTTCGAGCGTTCCAGAGCGAATTCGTGACGCCTTCAGGACGATTATCCGTACCTACCCAAACGGCGCAGGTATTAGCATTGAAGTTCGGGCTGGTGGAAGGGACGGCGAAGGAACGAGCAATCCAGAAGCTTATTGATCTGCTGGTGGAAGCGGGTGATCATCTGACAACAGGCTTTGTCGGCACGCCTTACCTCAATCCAGTTCTTAGTGATAATGGCAACAATGCGCTCGCCTATCGGTTGCTCTTCCAGAAGGATTACCCTTCATGGCTCTATCAGGTGACGAAGGGTGCGACGACGATCTGGGAGCATTGGGATGGCATGAAGGAGGATGGAAGCTTCTGGAGCGCCAACATGAACTCGTTCAATCATTATGCTTATGGCGCTATCGGAGAGTGGTTATATAGCTATGTGGCCGGTATTGGAAGGGAAGAGTCGACGCCAGGATTCAAGGTGGTGCACATTCAGCCTCAGCTTGGTCCTGGGCTGGAGTATGTGAAGGCAAGCTTCGAAACGATGTATGGCAGCGTGAAGTCTGGTTGGAAGCAATCGGAGGATGGAGAGAGGGACATACATGTCACGATACCCGCCAATGCAACGGGTATTATCGTTCTTCCAGAGGCTGGGCTTGAAGGATTGCTCGAGAGTGGTGTCGCTGTTGAGCAGACATCTGGCATTCATTGCGTGGAGCAAGTAGAGAGCGGAGTAAAAGTTACAGTTGGGTCGGGAAGCTACAGCTTCAATTACCGGCTCTAACTTCCATTAATCAGGTAATCTCATAGGGGAATGATATCACAAAAACAGAGGGTCCGTACGCTTCCTGCGAACGGGTCCTCTCGTGCGTATGCGGTGCTATAGCTGGGAATCATTCATTGACTTTCTTCCTGCACAGCCCTATAATCACACTTATTAAAATAGTTATTAAAAGTTGTGTTCTAAAGGAGTGATAGCGATAAAGCCAATTTCCCACAATACCGCCCATGTGAAAAAACTGAATGTGGAGCTTGTGAAAAATACGTTAAAGTCGATGGAGGTTGGTACGAAGGCATCGATTGCAAGTGTCACCAAGCTAAGTGTAGCCACTTGCGGCACGATACTTAATGAGCTCCTGCAGCTTGGTGAAGTAGTGGAGACTGAGCTTGAAGAGCCGAATGGCGGTCGTCCGGCGAAGCTGTACAAATTCAATGCTGATCATTCTCTCGTCATCGGCCTATTGGTTAGAACAGAAGGCGGCATTCACTCCATTACCTATGTGCTGGCGAACTTGATTGGATACATACTTGAGGAGACAACCCAAGTGATGGATTACATCGATGAGGATATCATTGACAGTTCTATTGGAGCGATACTTGAGAAGCATGGCAATGTCCAAGCGATTGGAATCGGCATACCTGGTGTTGTCCACAACGGCATAATAGGGGTATGCGATGTGCCAGAGCTTGTTGGGAAACCGCTCGGTCCTCGGCTGAGAGAGAAGTACGGACTGGAAATAACGATCGAGAACGACATGAATCTGACCGTATATGGGTTTTATTATTTGCAAAATTATAAGGAAGACAAGACGTTCGCAGTGGTCACTTTTCCGAAAAATCATTTCCCTGGAGCGGGGTTCATCGTGGATGGACGGATACTGAAGGGAAATACGAATTTCGGTGGAGAGGTTTCTTTCTTACCGTTCGGAATGACTCGCGAGGAGCAATTAAGACAGCTGGATCATGATGAGGGTATCGTTCATCTCGCAATTCAGACCATAACGTCCATTATCGCCATTATTAACCCCGTATCGATAGCGATTACGGGAGAGCTATTCCGGCCGTCTCTTCTGGAGGCGGTGTACAAGGGCTGTCTGAAGGACATTCCGGAGGAGCATATGTGCAAGCTGTTCATTAAGAACAACACACAGCAAGAATACATTAAGGGGCTCGTCACAATGACGCTCGAGAGCTTGACCTATCATCTGCAAATGATCGAGAAAAGATAATTGAATCCTCGGAGGCTTATGAGATTGGAGAAAAGTGTAGAGAAAAAAGCAAGTAAGTTTAATAAAGTGTATGCCATGCAGCTGGCTACTATATTTCTGGGATTCGTGGTTTTCGGATTCTCTGAGAATATCAAAGGGCCAGCCATCCCCCGGATTCAATTCGATTTCCACCTGAATGAATCACAGCTGGGCACGTTATTGTCGCTCAATGCGCTAGGCTATTTGATCGCTTGTTCCTTTACCGCGTTCCTAACAAGGATATGGGGAATCAAGATCGTCAGCATTACGGCATTTGCAGCGATGATTGCTTCAGGGGTTCTCATTTTCTACTCCCATAGCTATCCTCTGTTCGCATCCTCTTATTTCTTAATGTATATCGGCAACGGGATGCTTGAGATTGCACTGGCCATTCTAGGGGCAAGGATTTTCGTGAAAAATACCGGTACGATGATGAATCTGACGCATGGCTTCTACGGACTCAGCTCCACAGTAGCTCCGCTTATCGCAACCGGCTTAATGACGGTGACCGTCTTCGGTCATACGATAGATTGGCGCGGCATGTATCTTATCATGCTGTCATTATCCCTTCTTCCTATCTTGTTCGCGCTCCGAAGCTCATTCCCTGGTGACGACCTCGCGCATGAGGATCGTGTTCCGCTCAAAACTTTAATGCGAGACCGGGCATTATGGTATATGGTCATCATTCTCTCATTTGGAGTAGTATCGGAGCTGGCGGTAGGCGGTTGGCTGGTTAATTTTCTGGAAAAGGCGTACGCATGGGAGACAGTTGAGGCATCCAGCATGCTGTCCGCATTTTTCTTGTGTTTTGCACTTGCGAGGCTCCTGCTGGGCCCTATAACAGATCGAATCGGATTCAATCTATCGCTGATGCTGTTCTCTGGTTTTTCTGCACTCTGCACATTCGCAGCCATTGCAGGTGGTGAGCGATTTGCCTTTCTATTCGCTACCGCAGGAATTGGCATTGCAATGATTTATCCAACGGTAATGGCTTTTATTGCAAAAAGATACCCCAACGGCACGGACACGGCCATCACATTCACGGTTACACTGATGGGGGTCGGAAGCGTTATTGGCAATTATGTCATTGGAATTGTCATTGAGCTCGTGAAGCAGCTCTATGGAGCAGATACGCAGCTTGGATTGACGCGAGGACTGCAGGCAGGCTATGGCTTCATCGGTCTATGCGCGGCCATATGTGCTGGATGCAGCTGGGTGTTATATCGTTTCTTGAAACGACGTCAAGAGCTAATCTAGCTTATAAAAGCAGGAAAATCCGCATCTTACACCAAGGTGCGGATTTTTTTTCCTTTTTTTCATATTCTACTTCATCTGTCGTAGTAATTGTGCTATACTGCAACTACTACGACAGATGAAGTAGAAGAGGAGGAACACCATTTGTGATCAGCAGTGATGTTATACGCGGCTACAATGATACAATGATCCTCTTCATGCTGCTGGCTGGGGAGTCCTATGGGTACGAGATTTCCAAAAAGATCAGGCAGCTGACACAGGAGAAATATGTGATGAAGGAGACTACGCTGTACTCTGCCTTCACTCGGTTAGAGAAGAACGGGTACATTGAATCCTTTTACAGGGATGAGAGCTTTGGGAAGCGGCGTACTTATTATCGAATTACTCCGCTGGGTCTCGCTTATTACAAGGATAAATGTGAGGAATGGAAGGTTACACAAGAGGTTGTTAATCAATTTATTAGGGAGTGATGAATAAGCATGGAGACAATTGAAGTCTATCTAGACAATATGTTTGCCACTCTGCCGAAGTCTCTGGAGCTGGAGCATCTGAAGCAGGATCTGCTCGCGGGAATGGAAGAGAAATACCATGAGCTGAAGCGGGAGGGGAAGACGGAGAATGAGGCGATCGGCATCGTCATCTCGGAATTCGGTAATATTGAGGAGCTGACAGCAGAACTGGGGATCCATCCGGAGGCAGGGCCAGAGGAGGCGGATCTGTCAGTGCCTATGCTGAAGGAAGAAGAAGCTTATACCTATGCGATTGCCAGACGCAGTGTCGGATTGTGGACTGGACTTGGCGTTGTTCTGTGTATGTGCGGAGTGGCATTGCTAATCTTCCTGGATACGTTTTTTGAGAACTTGGGCATTATGGCCGAGAACGGTTCAATGGAAGTGGGCCAGATGCTCGGACTTGTGGGTATGTTTGTACTGATTGCCATGGGCGTCGGTATGTTCATTCACAGTGGAATGAAGATGGAACGCTACAAGAGGCTCGATCAAGGCTTTCGTCTCCCTGATACGCTCAAGACGGAGCTTCTGCATAGTCAAGCTCGTTACGCGCCGACTTACCGCATTGCGATGATTACGGGCGTATGCTTATGTGTGCTGTCGCCAACTTTTATCTTCGCGGCTTCCATCATCAGCGATAACTTCATGCCATATGGAGTCGCTGCTTTTTTGCTGATTGCTGCTGTAGCCGTATTCCTGTTCATCTATTACGGGAATATGCAGGGAACTTATACGAAGCTGTTGGAGGAGTCAAGTTACGACGCTTAGAAGAAGGAAGAGGAACGGATTGCGGGAACAGTGGTATGGCCGTTGGCGACGGCGGTGTTCTTGTTCACAGGCTTCGTATTCAAGCGATGGGATATCAACTGGGTCATCTTCCCGATTACCGGCATCCTAATCGGTGTATACAACAATATTAATCGAACCCAGAAGCGTGACAATTCCTTATAATGAAATGCAAAAACTCTCGGATTAAAGCAGTCCGAGAGTTTTTGTTATATAAAGCTATTATTTATCAAAAAATTGATTGAACACTTCTTCTGCTTTCTTCTGGTCAGTCGAGACGGAGAACAGCACATAGCTGCCGTTGCGGATAATCTGGTAATCCTTCGCTAGATCATATTGATCCTGCAAGTAGTTCTCGAAGCTCTTCTGGATGGTTTCCGCACGCTTCTCGAAGCCGGCGGCTACCGCTTCATAATCTTGGTCCGACTTCAGCTTCACGACGGTGAACTCTGCAGCCTGAATCATAATCATTGCTTGATTGAAGGAGAAATCCTCCAGTTGAGTCTCTGGGTTAATCCCGTAGCCGTCTTGAATTTGAGAAGCTTCGAGCTCTACCAGAGCCCCCATTTCGATTTCTTCCTTTAGCTTGGTTATGATCTGGGAGGCTGTCACTTCTAGAACGGGCTTCTCAGTTGGCTTAGGTGTGGCGCTTGGTTTGACTGTTGGCCTCGGAGTAGCTGACGGTATAGGTGTAGGAGTAGGAGTAGCCATAGGCTTCTTGGTTGGCTTAACAGCTTCCGGTTTCTTCGTTGGTTTAGGCGTTGGCTTAGGCGTTACAACAGGAGCTGTCGTTGCTTCGTTCTCCTTAGGCTTCGTTGTTGCGGCAGCTGGCGTAGTAGTAGCAGCAGCTGGTGTATGGGTAGGCTCGGGCTCGTCTGTTGGTGAAATAGTAGGCTCAGCCGTTGGTACTACCGTTGCCTCAGGTGCAGTGCTCTCCTCCACTGGCGGCACAGTTACTTCTGGCGAGACCGTTGCCGAAGAGGCTGAAGAATTATTATCTGTCTTTGGGCTTGCGCTGCTGCAGCCAACTACAGCAAGTGTAACGGTTAAAGCAAGAATAGTTATATAAATAAATTTATAATTACGCCTAGACATTCGCATATCTCCTTTATGTATAGTTGTATAAGTAGACGGAATGGGTGATGATAATGTTTCATTAGCTATATTTATCAATTTTTAGTCTAGAAAGGACTGGTGAAGAAATGAATTTTATGCAAGTAAGGAGCCCGAAGAGGGGTCTGTCAATAATTTTGTGTAAACTCATTTATAAGGATTCCCCCGAGGGGGAATTTTCCTTTTAGCGTAGGTGCTTACCAACCCGTTCCGGGAAGAAAACGGAGAGTTG
>NZ_JCAALS010000054.1:0-10680 GCF_059686975.1 Paenibacillus xinjiangensis
AACTCTCCGTTTTCTTCCCGGAACGGGTTGGTAAGCACCTACGCTAAAAGGAAAATTCCCCCTCGGGGGAATCCTTATAAATGAGTTTACACAAAATTATTGACAGACCCTAGGGGTTTGGGAAAAAAATGAGAGCGCAATTACCTTTTATAATAAATTAGGCTTTGTTCAAACAGGCGCTCACTCCTTCTATATGGGTGATGAAGAACAAATAGATTTAATAATGACCAAAACACTGCAAGAATAAAGCTAACGGCAGGTTAACGTAACTATGAAATCAGTATGTTTGAATATGTTATACTATCAAAGCGTCTATTCTAAGGAATAACAGGAGTAGTGGATATGGCTCGATATAGTGATGAACAAACGAAACAAATTCGGGAAGAACGAAAAGATCAGATTTTGAAAGCGGCTTTGAACGTTTTTGCGGAATTTGGGATCGAAGGCACGAAGATGAGCATGATTGCCAAAAAAGCAAATGTAAGCCATGGTCTTATGTATCATTATTTCGAATCCAAAGAGGAAGTGCTGTTGACAAGCCTGCAATGGGCTATGAATGGTGCTCAGCAAATGATTGAGGAAGTGGCTACTATGTCCGAATCGCCACTGGTTAAAATCACAAATTTCACCAAATTCGCTCTAACAGCCGGCAGCCATGAAATCTTTCGAATTATCCAAAGCTGTACTCATCACCAGGCTCTGGATGCAGAAACGAGAGAGCTGATTGTGCAGGCAGGTGAGAAATATGTCCACCTCATGCTGCCGATCTTCGTTGAAGGGCAGAGGTGTAGAGAAATTGTCGAAGAAGACCCCTACAAACTGGTCAACCTGTACTTAACGATTCTGTCGGGGCTCATTGCGGATGATGTGGAATGGATACAAAGGGATTTAGACTGGAACATTGCTATGCTGCTACGGGTCATCAAGCATCAAGAGCTAATGTAAAGGCTTCACATGTGAAGCTTTTTTTTGTTGACAAAAAATGGACCTACACCTATTATTTTAATTGACTGATTAAGTCAATCAATAATAATTGCCGCTTCTTCGTCATCTTTTATCACTCAATCGGTTGAAGGCGGGGAGCAAAATAAGGAGGGGTTCGGTTTGATTAAGAATGCTAATGTCAGAACACATCAGGTACCACTTAGCCCAACATCCACGGGTGAGAGAACGTTGGCTCCAGATCTTGGACGTGGATTTATGCTGCTGCTAATCGTCATTGCACATGCGCCCATTTATTTGTTTACATCGGATACGTTTATTCTGACCCGCCCGCTGGGCGAAGATATGCTGGACAATATCGTTAATTTGATCGGACTGCTATTTGTTGACAACCGGGCCTATCCGATGTTTGCTGCACTGTTTGGTTATGGGCTGGCCTTCATGGTGGCACGACAGCTCGACAAAGGGGTTCCGGAAAAACAAGTAAAGCATATGTTGCGACGTCGATCATTGCTCCTGACCGTATTCGGATTTCTTCACCTTGTCGTTATAGGAGGAGCTGATATTCTCGCAGTATACGGAATCTCTGGTGTAATACTCGGACGTCTGCTGTTCAGCTCGGATAAAATAAAAAAGCTGATGATGGTTATTATCGGACTGATTTATTTCATCGTGATCCCATTAATCTGGGTAGTGGTTTTCCCGATGACCTTGAATGGAGAGTTTCATATAGGCTTAACAGCTTCCCATACGTACTTCCAGCTTGTCAGGGAGCATGCTCTAGCTTTTCCGATCGTTATCCTTTTTCAAATCATTTTTTATCCTATGTTATTTATTATATTGCTCGGTGTTTGGTCAGCCGGTAAACGATGGATGGAAAAGCCTGAACGATTTCGTCTCCAGTTGAAGCGGATTGCAGTCGGTGGTATCGGTCTCTCATTGCTCGGTGCACTTCCTTTTGCGCTCATTGGTGCTAATTTTTGGAGCCCTTCTCTGGAATTGATGAGTTGGTGTCTTATCCTTCATATCCTTACCGGCCTTGCCGGAGGAATAGGTTATACGGCGCTTATTGCTTTGATTAGTATTTCTGCTCGTCGAACTGTCCCAAGGATGACATGGCTGTTATCGGCGGTCGGTAAAAGGTCACTCACATTCTATCTATATCAGGAAGCAATGATGGTGCTTCTGCTCTCGCCGGTCGCGATCGGATTAGGTGGGAAATTGGATAGCACCGGAGTATTCGTCATTGCGATGTCGATCTGGTTGTCCGGGGTTGCCATCGCTGCTTTTCTGGAGAAAAGAGGATGGAGCGGTCCAGCGGATGCGTTGTTAAGGAAACTGGTCTATCGCCGTTAGTCAGTAAGTATGTCTAAGGGGAAAATGGGTATATAAAAATACAATAACACGGGGGCAATCGGTCTTATGGATCGGTTGCTTTTTTCATTCAATACCAATTTTACAAGCTAACAAAATATTTAGAAATAATTTCTTCCTATGTCGATTTGACTATTGTTTATTCGTCGTATTCATAGAAGGACAATTTAAAGTGGAAAGGTTGTTGAATTGTATGGGAGCACAAATTCACTCTTATTTGATGTCGGAGTATGCAAGAGGTCAGGCTAATTTTTACGTTGAGTCACTGGGGGGCGAAATTCAGTTTCTTACCACATTCGGTGAGACGCCGGGGATACCCGAGGCGATGAAGGATAAAGTCATGCATTTGGCATTGACAGTGGCGGGAACGAATACGTTAATGATGTCCGATTCATTCGAACCGGTTTCGTATAACCGCAGCATCATTCTTGCTTTGAACTATGACGATGAGTCAGAAGCCAGAACGGCTTATGCTAAGCTATGCGAGGGCGGCGAAAGCAAGTATCCTCTCGTTCTTCAGCCATGGGGTGCTTATTATGGAGAAGTCGTAGATAAATTTGGTGTCACATGGATGATTACCAAACAATAATCTTTCGGAAGTTTTGTAATCAATCAATAGGGAGTCAATTAAAAGGAGAGATGGACGATGTGTTGTTGATTCTACAGTATCACTTGGTTTCCAAGAACATCATATTTATTTGATGGGCATACTCGGGACTTTTTTGTTGCTCTCGTGTTGTAGTTGTTAGATTGAGTTATGTGCAGCAATATTCCTCCGCGTCCATGTCTTGCTTCGCTTCTCTCCAGCGCTTTATCAGCTTGGTTTAGCGGGAATATGGAATCAATCTCTGCTTTAATCGTCCCATTGGCAATTAATTCCGTTGCAGCCGGGCTCTACTCTACAATCGATTTTAGAGCTTCTGCGGCAATTGTCTTAGCTGTCTCGTTGTCTTGCGCGGAGCTCTCCGCAATAGTTTGGAGAGCTTTCTTTGCGGATCTCCAGCTGTGTGATTAAACGGTCAGCCATTTTGGCGATATCGATGGTAAAGTCGTCTGTTAACTCGCCATTCCCTATTAAGACGACCGCAGTAAATTCAAATGTATTCTTCACCTTTGTTCATCTCCTTCAGCTTGATTTCATTGCGGCGTAGTCGGTCCTCCAATAGAGGAATGCTGGAATCCGATCCTCACGGACACGCGGCATCTGCATGTTATGCTAAACGGAGAACGATAGCGCATTAAAATGCAAGGAAAGCCTGTCAAAGGCAGGTTGCTTATTCCAATGAATACGGAGGGAATATGTTGTCTTTAGAAATGCGAATTACTGGTTTGTGGTCCTTAGGCGGTATTGTTCATCTGAAAATCCTTTACGAAGGTACATTTAACCGTTAATCTATAAATGGGTTAATTTTCTATTTATGTATACCCTAAAATGATGTTGAAGGAGATAGATGACAATGAGCCGACAAGCAATGGATACGAATGTTGAACAGAAGAAGTTGCTAGGAAATATGATCCAGGTTAGGCTAGTCTCCGACCTAAAGAAATCACAACTATATTACCGTGATATGCTAGGATGCAGAATCGATGATTGGGGTCACGCTGAACGGGACGATATGATTTTCATTCTACAGCAGGCAGCATCAGTTAAAGATATTAAACCGAATGGAGTTTCTGCAAAACGCACGAATTATCCAAGCGATTGGGAAGGTCCAGAGTACGGGTGGGACACGTTTGTACATATGGAATGGGACAATCTGGATATATACATCGAAGAAGTGCGTGGGAAAGGCGCTAATATTGCAATCGAGCCATTCATCGGTTCACACGGTGGTTGGGAATTCAAGAATGCCTACCTGCTTGACCCGGATGGTTACAGTATCGTCCTTGGAGCAATGCGTGAAGCGAATTAAAAGGAGACTACCGACGCAGTCGGTAGTCTCCTTTTTTATGTTATTTCGCTTTGACGGCTATCCAAATCTCACTATAAACATTGTGATAAGAACCGTCATGCTTCGTGAATGAAATTTCAGGCGCTTGAACCAGCTCATAGTCTGATGAGAGCAGCCACTCTGAGTAGATTTTCCCCCATGTCTCTTGCAGCGTAGCTGGGAAGGGACCTTGATTTGGGAAGATAGCCCACGTATGTTCAGACACTTCCATTTGTTCTAAATCACTATACGTATTTTCTTTTGAAGTAATAAACCCGATTAGATGTGTTAGCTCTCCTTTCTCCTCTAGTCGTCCCTCGTCAAATTGATAAGAGGCATTTACTACTTGGTTAGGATATAAATCGCCTAACTCGTGCATTTCATTTCTTTGCTGCTCTGTAATTGATTTTGCTAATGCAATAATTTCATTGTTCTCTCCCTCAAATTGAATCGGTACACGTTTGGTGACACCCACTAGATGAAATGCTTCTTTTTTCTCAATTTTGAACTCCATAGAAATTCCTCCTTTTATAGCAATGAAAAATGTGAATTTGGGAAATGATTTTTGAATCCTATTCTTTGTAACTTCAGATGGAAGAAAGCCACTCCATTCTTTGAAGGCTCTCGAAAAACCGTCCACAGATTGGTAACCAAATTTCAAAGCTACATCTGTAACCCTCGATCCATTGATTAAGTCGCTGTTCGCGATCGACAGGCGTCGATTCTTGATATATTCATGTAGTGACATTCCAGAAAGGTATGAAAACATTCGTCTGAAATGGTAGTCAGAAATACCTACAATTCTTGAAATATCTTCTGGAGTAATATCATTGGTTAGATGATCGTCGATATAGGCCATCACTTTATTGAATTGCTGTAACATGTTTTCCCCTCCTGTACGAGTAAATCTTACTATATTTTCTCCTACCTCACTCGACATTATGGATACGGAGTTTATCGGATCGTTCTATTTAATGAGGAGATGAGTTGCGATAGGTGCATTAATCCAATTATGGTATATTTAAGAAGTAGTTGGATGTAGATTGAAAACAAAAGGATTGATGAAATGAGGGGGAATGAAGAATTTGAATTATTCAAAATCAGATACTGCGGTCGTGGTTGCTAGCTTTGTAATTGCAATAATTGGTCTAGTTCTTATCCTTCTGAGTGTGGATATGGGGATGAATACAGCAACAAGTGAATGATTAAAAGCAGGGACCATGAGTATCGATGAAATTCCAATACGAAGAGAAAATCATATTGCTAAGTTTAGAATGATTGGTGGCATACTGTTCGGGGTCGGGCTCTTTATTGGATTAAGTAAGTTGAAAATTAGATTCGACAATGGGCGTGATGTTAGTAGAGGTAACAGGTGACTGAAAATGAAAACTGTTTTTTTGGTTCAGCATTCTTACGAGGTTGGAGAAAACGGAATGTATAATGAGACAAAACTAATTGGTATTTATTCATCATTAGATAAAGCAAAACTTTTTCATTGAAGAGTATGAATTAGATAAAAATAATTGGTCAGAAGGTTTCATTAAAAAGTCGATGCTCTGTTGCTGGCAGCAATAGAACATCGACTTTTATAGTGTTCGCTCGAATAGAGTAATTTCTTTTTAATAAAATCATTTAATCAGTTTGTTCAATTCGTCTGCTTTCTTCTTACTGTCTGCTTTGGCATAGAAGTAAAAGGCAATCGTATGCAGGATAACGGATAAGATGAGCATGCCAGGCGACCAAGGGCTGACGGTATTAAACATTTCTTCAGAGAACAGCCATATTCCAGCTAACCCTCCCGCGATATTCAAAATGGATGCAATGAGAATATTCCAGACGGGCTTCAATGTGTAATAATTCCAGAGCGCGTTATACATCAATCCGAACAGAGTGGCAGAAATCAAAGCAATTCCGGCTACATTCCAGAGGTATGACATACTGATTGGCTGGTCCTTGAAAAACCACGTCAACAGCAATGTAGCCCATAAGGATGTTAGTGTAAAGACTTGAAAGAAAGACCGTTTGAAATCGTGAATCATGAGAATCTCCCCTTAAATGTTTTAATATAATGACGACTTACAAGATAGCTGGATTGGTCATGTAATACGACCTGAACTCTTGCATGATCGGTTGAGGAAAACGTCATAATGTAGCTAGTATTAATAATCGTTTGGTTATTAATCTTCAGAAACGCTGACGATGCCAAGTCTTCCTCCACATACTTTAATCTTTTACTCAGCAAATACATCTCTCCAGTGATCAGTCGTACACTGCACATGCGGTCTTCGGACTGAATGACCGCGATCATACTCACGAGCACTTCAAGATGCCGATCATTCCTTGCGTCGATAACAACGAGCTTTTTCTCCAGGCTATGTATTGCTTGTGTAATCTGACCCCAGATCTCTTTCTCAGTTGGATTAGTCGTTACTTTTGCGACCTGCTTCTCCATTCTAGGATCCGTTTCAAATATGATTTCCAATTGTTGTTCCTCCTTTCATTCACATCATATATCCCAACCAATGATAAAACTACTAATGTGCGTTTTGCTGCAAATTTTTATAGGTTTGTTGCAATAACAGATTTTTCACCTGATATAAAAGAATCAAAGGGAGGTGGAAAATGGATGCAGCCGGTCAGAACGACCAGCTGCAGTTCGTTTTATAACCGCTTAATTGGAACACATATTTCACAAAAGTCATTGATGACCATGCTACCAGTGTATTTTTCTAAAATCGGCTTGTCGTCAGGGTGAAATCCCATGCTGTGTATCGCTGGGAAAATTTCATCCCATGCTTTTTGAACATCTTCTGCTGTATGTTTGATTTTGAAAATAACATACTCCCCGCCAATGAATTCACTTTCGTTGACCAAATCATCAATGGGCTCATCTTCTGCAATCACAATACATGCATCATATCTACAATCCTCAGGCTGTGTCGTATGTGGGTTATCGAGTGGAATTCCGAATAATATAGCCGATTCAATTAGTAAATTTTTCTCCTTTGCCCACCTTTTTAACTCCTGCATGGCTTGAACGTTGGCAGGACCGTAGGGTCCAATTTGTCGTACATATGCAATGCGATAATTCGGGAGAGTTTCAACTTTAATATCCATATTCATAGTGTAATCTTCCTTTCTTATTAGTTATTTTCTACAATTTGGATACTATCATGATATAAAATAATATTCATTTCTTTTTTATCAACTCAGATGACCTGAAATGAAAAAAGACCGGGGCAGTGTTCAGTGGAACACGCCTCGGTCTTCTCTATGCACCGTGCAATCATGAACTTAAATGTTGAACGAGCATATCCACGAATTGTTGAGGCATCTGGCTATCTAATGCTCCCTCTTTGTTCCTGGTGATGCTTAGGTTTTGCAGCAGTCCCATCATAGAAGTAAAGATGAAAGGAGCGGTACGTTCAGGATCAATATCAGCTTTTAACGAGCCGTCACTAATCCCAGATTTCAGAGAGTCAAACAAAAAATGCTGTTCTTTGTTTTTATTAATAAATGCTGTATAACGGTTTTTTAGGTCATGATTGGAGTTGTAGGATTCAAAATGAAGATCGAACAGCAAAATGAATTTAATATATCCCGGATGTTGTCTGGCGTATTCTATCCATACATTCAGTATCGATACCAGCTTCTGCGGCCATTCATTGCAGCAGTGACATCACGCTTGATACAGTGGGTCATATCCTGCAGAATCTCCATCTGAATCTCCAGAATCAGATCATCCATGGTAGGAAAATGCTTGTAGAAAGTAACCCGGCTTACTCCTGCGGACTTGCAAATATCTTGAATATTAACGCTGAGGAAGCTGTGGCTCATAAACAGATGTTTGCCTGCCGAAATCAGCTCTTCCCGATTTTTGTTTTTTACACTTTGATGCCAGTTCTCGTTCATGATGATGATACACGCTTCCTTTCCTCGGTCTTTGTATCTCTGATTCTTGTAATATTAAAGGTGATGGCGGTTGCGGCGGGTTGCGCTCATACTCTCGGCCTTAAATCGGATGGCACGGTGGTTGCTGTGGGTGATAATGAATATGGCCAACTAACGGGCAGATTACGGAAATAGATTGAAGATATAATAATGGTGGATATAATCTTTTAAGGGAAGGAAAATAGCGGCTGAAATACCAGTTATACGAGGAACTATATTATAGGGAGGGGCATGAAACATTGAATATTCAATATTTATCAGAAACGGAGTACCTCGTAAAAGATGTCTTTGTTGATCAAATCCACGAGCGTCCGTTTTGCATATTTGATTTAGAAGGAACGGGTATTTTTATTGAAAAGGAGTACATTACTCAATTCGGTGCAATCGTTTATCAGAATGGTAAAATATTGCGCTCGTTCAGTTGCTTAGTAAAATCACCGAAATTAATTCCCGAAAGAGTCGAACAATTAACGGGGATTACGAATGAAAAATTATCCGCTGCTCCAACATTTGCTGACGTATATCGGCAGTTTCTAGATTTTTGCGGAACGGACGTATTGGTCACACAAGCTGGTTATGAATACGATCTTCCAATGCTTAATAAACATTGCCGGATTAGTAATTTATCATTTTTTGAGAATCCTGTTATCGATACTAAAGCATTATTCGCCAAACTGCATCCCGAACTTGATGACGTTTTTAGTACAGAATATCTTGTTAATTATTACCAAATCGACACTAATGATATTAAGCGTCACGATGCATTAGAGGACTGCGTTTTGATAAGCAAGATACTTGATTCAATCTTAATGGAATACAAACAAAAAAATATTCAAGACTTCAATATTCAAGAAGGTCTATTGGTTAAACGTTTTACTATACCTGCGATGTACCTCAAGGAAGTAGAATAATTACTAATCGGCAAATGAAACATATTAAGCTAACAAGGGAATATAGCTTAACATTCATTAAGACGTGGCTGCCGGTATTGGCAGTCTTGTAGAGAACGGGCAGGATAGCTTGATGTCGTTGAAGAAGATAAATCGTAATAAATAATTTCAAGGGAGAAGAGTCATGATTGATATCTTAAAGCTTATTGTGGCCTTAGCTTTGGGCTACCTGTTAGGCAGCCTTAATACAGCGGTGATTGTAGGGAAAATATACGGCAAGGACATAAGAAGCCATGGAAGTAAAAGCGCCGGGCTTACCAATACTCTGAGGGTACTTGGGAAATCTGCCGCGGTGTTTGTTCTTGCGGGAGATATATTAAAAGGGGTAATTGCCTGTTATATAGGCTTGTTCCTTGGCGTTTACTTTTATTCGGGAGAGGCTAAAGATTGCGTAAGCCTTTTAGCGGCAGGCGCAGGAGCAGTTATAGGGCATAACTGGCCGGTGTATTTTGGGTTTAAAGGGGGCAAAGGAGCACTTACAGCAGTGGCTGTGCTGTTTATGGTTAACTGGGTTATGGCCCTTTTATGTCTTGGCTTTTTTGTGATAATAGTAGCTTTAACCCGTTATGTTTCTTTAGGTACAATATGTGCTACAGTGCTTTTTGCGGCTATTTCATTTATTCCTTTTTTTGGGAATACCTTATATTTTTATTTATTTGCATGCCTAATGGCGTTTATGACTATTTTCAGGCATACGGAAAATATAAAAAGACTGCTTTCAGGAACAGAAAGTAAACTTATTCTTTGAACTATTTTATTGAGTCAAGAAGATGATTGGGTTAAGCTAACGGAGAACGTTACTTAAATACCGTGAAAGAGTTGATAAAATCATGAAGACAGTAGGAACTGTGAAGATATATTTCCTATCAAAGGAAGAAGGCGGGCAAAGTATAATTCCAGTTGGAACCTTCTCAACACCTATCATCTTTGAAGAGGATAAAGAGTTAATTTATGGATTATGGAGTGCAGTAATTGAATTTCACAAATCACCTAATACTCAAAGAGCTACAACTGCTGACTTGTATTTACTTTTCCACGATAAAGAGGAAGCACCGAATCATTTAATCAAGCCTGGAATGAAATTTGAGTTAACTACAAATAGAGTGATAGCTAAAGGAATAATTGAAACAATGAAAAATTAATTTAGAGAATAACAACCTGAAAAATCGTTGTTCAACTAACGGAGAACGATAGCTTAGGAATTTCCTATGTGGAGACTCCTCTTTTCTAACGGGCAGCTTAGTTAAACAACCTTCCCTAATGCGTTATTTTAAAAATGAACAATCGAAAAGAAATCACATCAACGTACCATAGTATAATCAAAGATAGTCGTATACAAATAATTACATCTTATAAAGAAGGGGAATGAGCAATATGGCAAATATCGAGCACTTACAGACCGTGAATGTTCCAGCTAAAACGGTATATGAAGCATTAACCACTGCAAAAGGACTTTCAGAAATATGGACAAATGAACTAATAGTCAATGATCAGATCGGTTGTATAAATGAGTTCCGATTCGGCGGCAAAGG
>NZ_JCAALS010000055.1:0-6948 GCF_059686975.1 Paenibacillus xinjiangensis
TGCTTGTCAAGTTCTTTTAATCTTTTTCACGCAAAAAAAGAGCAGGCTATCTTTCGATAACCTGCTCTTTTACATAGTTATTTGGTTCAGCACCTTAACTTAATGACATTGCCCTATAACAGGGTTCATTTTATCTCTCCTCGAAGTAGATTTGCCGGCAGCCCCTATGAACCTCCTTGTCGCTCCACAGCATCGCATGTGATACGGGATCTATGTCCCAACCAGCCTCAATCATGGTCATGACAAGTAGGGGTGAACATTATAGCGCTCGGGATCAAGTCCCACGGGCAGGTACGTTCGACCCGGCTACTCTAATCCTCGAAGCAAATGCAAAAAGGATCAACCAGAAAGAAATGGTTGATCTCATAATACGAACGGGCAGATGAGTTTAATACCCAGTCACAGGTTTTTATATAACCGTTCTTTACCACTCAAAAAATGGTACAATTTAGCGTGGTACTAAGAAATTAACTTCTTAAGGAGTGCTAGAATGCTAAATTTTAAGAACACGACATTGGAAATTTCAAATAGTGGGATTGATACAGCTGTTCTATCGGTTGGGGCTACGGAACAGTTTGGACCGTACTTGCCCATGCATTTAGATACGCTTATTGCTGAGTTATATGCGACCGCATACGGAAATGAATTGAATGCTTACGTGTTGCCTACAATCCCCTTTAATACCTCTGAAGAGCATGCCAATTTCAAGGGAACAGTTACCGTAAGCCCCAACATCTTAACAGCTATGTTGGAAGATATTGTTTGCAACCTAATAAGACAAGGATTTAGAAAGTTCTTGGTCTGCACTGGACATGGCGGGTCTTACTGGGAAGGTGCATTTGTTAAGCATATCAATTACAAATACCCGGAGATTATTTTGATTTCCGCAAATCATAATAATCATCTTGCATGGAATGAAGCAGTTGAAGCGGCAGGTTTAAAAGGCTTGAACGAAATGCACGGTGGTATATTATCCGTTTGTACGGCTATGTGGCTTTGTCCTGAACTGGTTAAATCTAACTCTATGGGTTCAGACATACCTTCAGAAAATCGTCTTTATGCAGATTATCTAGGATGGGATAAGCTAACTCAAGATGGTTGTTGGGGAAAGTATGATGAAGGCATCTATTCACAAGAAGAATTAGCTGAGAAAGGCAAGATATTTTGGAGCACGTTTATTCAAAAAAGAACTGAAGGTCTTAAACAAATCCTTGAAGAAGGATACCGTCGAAAAACTCAAGGTTGATTAAGCTAACTGGAGACGATAGTTGAACAAATATGGAGCAGTTTGCTGCGGCAGCTGCTCTTTTCTTGATTAAGCTAACGGACAGTTTAGTACAGTAAAGAATGATATAATAAAATTGAAAAGTTAAAGTTATATAATGAGGTGGAGATTTTGGGGATTTGCGCGGATGTTTTAATAGTCATCGATTTACAAAATGGTGTTTGTTACAACAAAGAGCATTTGTTTGAATTAGAAAAATTACTTACTAAAGTAAATGAAAGAATCTCCTTGTACAGAAAGTTGCATAAACAAATTATCTTTGTTCAGCACTGTGATGAGGAATTAGTACCTGGAGAGGAACTTTGGGCTATAAATACTAAACTTGATGTTAAAGCACAAGATATTTTGGTGAGAAAAATACATGCAAATTCTTTTTACAGAACGAACTTAAAAGAAACATTAGATCAATTAAATGTACACAGTATAGAATTTTGCGGTGCTCAAACTGAATACTGTATGGATGCTACTATTAAATTTGCTCATGGACTGGGTTACAAAAACCTTATGGTAAAAAACGCAACCTCCACATTAAATAATTCATTTATGTCTGCAAAAGAGACTATTAGTTTTTATGAAAATATGTGGAATTATAGATACTTAGAGTTCATATATGATGAAAATTAAAATGAACGTATATAATAATCAATTTTAGATGTTACACTAACGGGACACGATAGTTAAATACCAGAAGGGCTGCCTCGTAGCAGCCCTTCGCTCAGTTAACGGACAGGATAATGCAGGAAAAATAGTCTATACCAAGAAAAGGTAAGAGGAGGAGTGAGTTGGTTTGAGAACAGATTTAGATAATTGGATGCCACTAACCGTATCGGATATAAATAAAGTATTCTCTAAGTTGCCTATCAAGTGGTGTATTGCTGGTGGCTGGGCTTTGGATCTGCATCAGTGTAAGCAAACAAGGGAGCATGGCGACATAGACGTAATAATTACTCGTGAAGATCAATTAATTGTGTTCAATTATTTAAGTCCTGATTGGATATTGTACAGAGCTGAAGGAGGAAGGCTTACTCTTTGGGATGGAGAGTACTTAGATAATACAAATGATATATGGGTGAGTAAGAATAGTGAGACTCCTTGGGCATTTCAAATAATGATAATTGATACAGAAGATAACAGTTGGATTTATAAGAGAAATATAAAAATTCAAAGACCAATAGATGAAATGTTTCTAAAAACTGTCGACGGAATTCCTTACCTGAGACCTGAAATCCAACTACTCCATAAAGGGGGCTCTTCGCAAGTAAGGGAAAAGGACTATAGCGATTTTAAGACAATTCTTCCTTTACTTTTACCTCAAGAAAAAGCATGGTTGAGATCCTCTTTTTTACTGCAATTCCCTGATGGTCACGATTGGATCAAGTATATTTAACATTCAATTCCCAGGCAGTCGGTCGGTTGTAAGATTCGATAGCCTGTTGAGCTAACTGGGAAGTATAGTTCCAATCAAAATCAAGACGAGGCTGCCGGCGAGATCGGTGGCCTCATTAAACTATCTGGCAGGATAGTTGAATAGCACGAAGTTTCTAAGGTATTCTTGATCTTGCTCAAATTTTCTGTAGTGTTTTAGTTTAGTAGAAAATTTACTTTTCGATAGAAAATCTATTGATTAAGTTCTTCCGGCGCCTGGAGCTGGCCGCAGTCTTTCATGATTAAATCAGATGGTAACCCGAAGGTTGTTGATATGCTTATCCTATAGAAATGGGACTGTGTTTGGTATCTGATACAAAGTCGCTATTTTGTTTATCTGAACAAGTTCCTGTCTCAAAACGAGGAAGAGAACTTATTTAGATTACCGGTTTGAAGGGGGCTAAACCAAAACATCCCGAAGTTTTTACTACTCCTGGATATGCAAAAATCATAAGTGTTTGGACGGTCGAAACGCAAGTCTATAAAAATCTGCCCAACCATAAATATTTGTTTGCATTCCTATTAAACGATTGTCGTAGTAAGTGGACTGGTTTAAATGGTACAAAAAGGATATAGCCAGTTTATCTTTAAGCCATTGTTCCGTTTCCTGAGTCATTCGAATCCGTTTGGTTGCTTCAAGCTCATTTTCGATCTTGCGCAATCTTATGATTAGATGTTCATAAATCTCCGGGGATAGATGCCTACGTATAACGTGACGATCGTCAAACATAAGACGTAAGAAAGAAATTACCGAATTATCATCAACAACAGCGTTAGCTAATACAAGATCCGCGGCATCGATAATCTCTGGACGAATAAACTCTTCATAATCTCGAACTTCTACGTTAATTTTTATTCCATATACAGCGCATTGTTCGCTAAACCAACGAGCGTTTCGCTCCAAGGAATCTCCCAGTATATGATAAGTAAGAATTGATAGTGGTTGTTCTGGATAAAAGGGAGGTGGATCTAGAGAATCTGGTTCTGTATTTAAGTAGCTGGGGCCATCATTCATATATTTACGCTTTAACTTTTGTTCGGTTATAATGCTCCAATCGGGAAAAAAACTGTACGCAGGGCCATAGGTATGATTGTTGAGACCAGCATTCATGCGGTGTGGGTTGGCCACACGAGAAAGCCAATGTCGAAAATCGTTAGATTCCAGAGGCCCCAGCTTGTTCAGTTGAAATGTCATATATGTGCATCCCGTTTCTACTCGTTCAATGTCAGGCGGTTGATTGTTTCGTGTTTGAAGTTGGAATGGATGAATATAGGGGAGGGTATCTCCTGCTATTTCCTTTAGTGGCAATGGACGATGTCGTGTTTCCGGCATGATCCATAGTTCAACCCGGTCGAGTTGAGCTCTTCCCAAAAAATAGGAAGGAAAGGCCTCGAGAACAATTTGGGAGTTATCATTCTCAATCACTCGGAACGGTCCACTTCCAATAGGAAGACGTGCAAAATCCCCAAGCAAACGTTCTGCGGAAGAAAGGGGGAGGACCGAAGCCCGCGGAGAAGCAAGCAGTTGTAATAAAAGATGATAAGGTCTTGTAAGTCTAATCTCAACACAGTAAGGGCCCTGTGCCTGGATTTTATCTAATGGAAGCTCAGTCCATTCCGTTCGTCCAAAATCTGTAGACGTTAAACGTTTAATTGTATAGACAATATCCTTAGCATGCAGTTCAGTATTATCGTGAAAAAGTACCCCTTTACGTATGTAAAAAGTCCATATACATCCAGTTTCGTCAGTCTCCCAGTAATAAGCCAAATGAGGGAGGACTCCGCTGTTGTCATCCTCGGTAAGAAGCGTATCAAAGAGTTGCCGAGCCATATGCCACTCCGTGCGCCGAAGCGTGAAAATCGGATCTAAATTAGGCATACTACGGTAAAAGGGTAGACGCAACGTGTCAAGTTGATAATGCTCATTCTTATCTACTCGGTAACCATACTGTCCTTCCAGCCATTGTACAAAACGACCACGTATTGCATCGTCTACGTCATGCTCTTCAAGAAATCTTATTCCATCATGAAATCTTCCTTTATTCGTTGCTTCCTGGGCAAGTGCAAGTGCTACCTCCGCTTCCGAAGTTAATATAGTCAGCGTTGAGCGATTACCTCGTCCGCGACCTGGGGACCATGCGATCCACCCAGCCGTACACAAACGACGGATGATCCACTTTACATTTCGTGGTGTACAGTTCCACACTGTGCCGAGCTCCTGTAATGTCGTCTTCTGTGAAATTTGCGCTTCGAGCTTGCCAAATAAGTTCTTGAGATTGAAGAAATGTTCCGATATCTGCAAAAAATTCACCTCCACAATAAAAAGGGGAAGTTTCCAATTGAAAAGTATACTCTTTTTATTTCCCTTTTTTTAACTACAATCATATCATACGAACCATAAGTGTAGCTAAATAGGAGGAGAAAGTTATGGAAATTGTCTTAGCCACTTGGAACCCGAGGAAAATAAAAATGCTTATGGAAGGACTAATGGAATTACCGATCCAAACTAGGGCGTTATTTTCAGGTGAAGTGGACGAAGTTGACGAGACTGGATTAACTTTTGAAGAAAACGCGCTTTTGAAGGCCAATGCAGTACAGCTAACATCGAATAGGATAGTAGTTGCGGAAGACTCAGGGTTATGTGTAAATGTTTTGGGCGGAGATCCTGGTGTTCGTACTGCCCGGTGGGCTCCAGGTACAGACGATGATCGAAGTTTAGTTACATATGGAGAGTTAGAAGGGAGAATTGCGTTCAGTCCACGTGGTGAGCTAGCGAGTGGTTATTCTCGCATTTTTGAGTTGCCCACTGGTTTAACCATTGCTGAAAATGGATTACCTACTATTGAAATTAATGATCATCATCGGCAGGCTTTAGCAAAGGCAACGGAGTGTATCAGAGAATGGCTCATTGCTCACGAAGCAAGAGGTGTCTCTGTTGACTAAGGAAGACTCAAGTCGTGTAGGTACAGTCAAAGATCGTTATTTTTTCGCCATTGGTGCAGCCGTATTGGTCACCTTGCTCTGGTCGACTTCTTACATCTTAAATAAGTTTGCGTTTCAGCATAATATTGGACCTTTTACGTTAGCCGGATTACGATACACTGTTTCTGCAATTACATTGCTGCTAATTCGGTTGATTCCGGGGAATCGAACTATGATCATGCCAAAACCGGATGCTCAAAAGGAAAATGCACGTATCAAATTACGACCCTATTATTTGGTTATTCTTGGAGTAACCGGATATCTAATGGCACAGGGACTACAGTACGCTGGCCAAATGTTGATAACACCAACACAAACGAGTATGATACTCTCCGTTGGTAATACTGCAGCTTTACTTATACTAGACGTTTGTTGGCTTAAAGAGTTACGTGGTCGCTCATCATTTATAGGTATAATGGCAGCACTGGCTGGAGTTGTTGTTTTCTATTTCCCTTGGGATTTTGGGAAAAGTCATTTTAGCGGAATTGTATTAATACTTGCTTCTTGTGCTGGATATGCTATCCATTTGGCCCTTACGAGGCACTTACTTAAAAACGGCAGAGCAAAGCCGGGTGATCTAGTTCTCATTCCTATGTCGATTGGTGCCTTTGGTATGTTAATAATAGGACTATTATTTGAAGGGTTACCAAGCTTCTCTTGGACACTTGTCGGTATTCTACTTTGGCTGGGGATCATAAATGGTTCATTTGCATTCTCCTTATGGACTTGGAGTCAAAAGCACTTAAGAGCCTATGAAAATAGTCTAATCAACAATTTGATGCTATTGGAGGTCACTGTATTGGATGTTCTCTTCTTGCATCGTAATTTATCGATTGTTGAGGTGCTGGGACTACTAATGGCAGGTTTAGCTATAATATTTGTGCAAATATACTCTCATTTAAAAAGGCCTACTCAGTAACTTACATTACTAACTAAAACTGTAAAAAGTGTTTCATTCGATAAGACATAACACCACCCAAAATCAACATTTTCAATAAACTAGGTTTGTTAGCACCTTCGTGGCAATGAGCTAATATCCTACCAGGTTTCAGTATGTGCTGCTGGTCTTATTGAGCTAACGGAGAACGATAGTTGAACAAACAAGGAGCAGTTTGCTGCGGCAGCTGCTCCATTTCTTTATTGAGCTAACGGGCAGCTTAGTTAAACAACCTTCCCTAATGCGTTATTTTAAAAATGAACAATCGAAAAGAAATCACATCAACGTACCATAGTATAATCAAAGATAGTCGTATACA
>NZ_JCAALS010000056.1:0-4278 GCF_059686975.1 Paenibacillus xinjiangensis
CCAATACAATTCGAATTGGAGGGTTCTTTGGCATGCTCATTAATCAATATAACACAAGTTCTCGAGCTGTTTTGCTGGTAATGTTGACAAGCTATTAGCTGGTATAGCTTATAAAGAAATGGAGCAGCAGCCGTAGCAAACTGCTCCTTGTTGTTGAAGTATCGTCTCCCGATAGCGTAATGATTCATTCTTACGGTTCACCGATTAGGCTGTTAATTTTCTGCTACCAAGGACCGTCAGGTGCTCTTACTGTGACAATTCCCTCTTGTTGGGCGGTAAACTCTTTAGGCTATGATAAAGCTATAAATAAACATAATATGAAAGAAAAACCCGACAATGGAGTTATAATAAATCTTTCTTTCTTACTACGAGATATAGAATTTGCTATTGTATTTAAGCCAAGAAAAATTGTAATAACCCATACTAATATATTAGTAGATAAAAAATAAAAACCTGTTAAGACATTAGTATGTTGTAGAAAAACAATGCCCATAAAAACAAGAATCAAAGCATTAGCTGCACTCACAATACGTAATTTTTTTGGTAAAACCTTATAATATCCACCCATTGCATATTCACCGATAGGATAACCAAGTGAAAGTAGCACTTGAAAAAATGCAATGGACACAAACAAAATCGACACAATAATTGATGATATGTAGATAAAATCAACTTCCATACATTACCTCCTAATTATAAACAATCTCCTTCTTCCTATCAATTACTGCTGATCACCAGTAATGCCAATACAAAGAGCACAGTAATGACTCTTTGCACGAAAGACACACCTTTTTTTGTTTTAATATCATATTTTGGACTTATCCCATGTAGAACAATATTGCGCTAATCTGCCCGTTAAATAAACAAATGGAGCAGTCGCTGTAGCAAACTGCTCCTTGTTTATTCAACTATCGTTTCCAGTTAGCTTAATCTCTCACCCACTTGGTGTTCCTCAACCCAGGTTCTGATATTAGAGAATAAGTTGGCTGGAAAAGTATAATTATATGTGTTTGCGACTTCAGAAGATAATCGACAGAATAACTCAAACGATATGGTTAATGCTTTCCAACTGCTCTTCTGATCGTACCCCCCAAAAGAAAGCTTCAAATCGTCTATTACATCTTTATCAGCCCATTCTTTGATAAACCTTCCTGCATGCCATGTATCAAATGTCGCTCCATGTGAGGCTTTTGCATGCCATTCTATCATTTGCAGCAGTAACTGTTTACAGTCTTTATCTCTCTGGTTGACTACCCAAAATTCATTACGCAAAATTTGCTTTGCCACGAACAGACTGGCAAAACAAAACATACTAACAACCTGCAAAAAAGCCTCTTGTGAAATGGGATTATTCCCAGGGGCAATTATGGTTTGAGGTACTAGCTTGTGTCCCTTTCCCGTCTTATCAAGTAGAATCTTGACACCACGATGAAAGCCTTGGGGAATCTGGTCTAGATTAATTGAACGTTCCAAATCCGAAATATGACGAAATAAAAAGTCAACTTGCACACCTTGATCAAAGAGAACGAGTTTCTCAGGATCCCCATCAACGGTTCGAAACATAAAGTTTGTCCAGACCGTACCGATTTGTAGTAACCATTCGTCATTTTGAAGATAGTAATCTGGATTAGTTGAAAAGATGACTAGATCTAAATCGGAATATTCGTCAAACGGCTTGTCCAATCTCGCTCTTGATCCAACTATGTAGATCGTGATTATCTCCTCATTACTAAGTCCCCAGTTAGATATACGCTCTTCAAGAATCTCATATAGATCACTACTCATTGTTCTCCCCCCAGAGTTTGGTTACATGCCCATGTTAGCATATTGAGCTATGTACCATCCAACAAATTTTCCCAAACGATTGTTGAGTTAAACTCCCGTTAGTGCAATAACTTATCGTCAGAAATTATTAAACAATAGGCATATACTCACCTTTGAAATGATATTGATAGCCGTCGTCTATACGGATATAACCGAGTATACAGTGACTTCTATCCCTGTATAGAACACTCGAGTAGTTTTTATTATCCTTATTACCTTCCGCGACCAATACTCTGTTGTCATCACAAGCTAAAACAATTCCGATATGATCATGAGAATGATCTGAAACAAGCTTCTCGAAAATGACAATATCACCACGCTCTGGATTGAATCCGTCTTTTTTATCGTAATAGAAAAATCCTGTTTCAGGCAGTTGAGCCCAATCCAACCATGCGCCAACCCCAGCTAATCGATACATGTGGTTTGGATATCTAATTGGCAGTAGCAATCCAACCTGCATACAGCAGTAGTATACGAAGGCAGCACACCAATTCTCCTTTAGCACTTTATAGATATCTGAGTCCGGCCAATACTTGCAAATTTCTCGATAACGTTTATCCTCCGGGGTGCCCACAATATTTTGCCCAGCAAGTGTTTCTGCATAATCAGCCAGCACAAGTCGTCTGTCTCCAGTGTTTCTATGCAATGTTTCCATATAAACATTGGATTCCTCGTATATAATTCCCCTTGGAATCCCCAATTCTTTAAATACATTTTGCAATCTAATAGTGTCCGTACCCGGTAAATTGTTACCTATATTGCGAAAGTATAATAACAATAAAGTAGCATCTTTAACAATTTCCTCATATGCTCCATGGGTTCGAGATCTATCTTCTTGATAGAAGATAGATCTAAGAATGACTGACATCTCTTTATCGGTAAAGATTTGAGTGCTACGTATAATAGGTCTTACAGCATCTGCACTGTTGTGACCAGGGAAGGTCTTTACTCCGGTCCTATAGAAATAATAATTGTGAAGTAACCCCGCGATCGCAGCGATTTCCGGATCTTGTCCTCTTCTCATGGCGAGCATCGAAGCAAAAGTTGAAACTCCAGATAGTTGAGCGAAAGCTTCCTGTCTCTTCGAGTTACTCTCTATTGTAAGAAGCGTTTCATGAACCAGCCCTCGTACTCTATCAAGTCGCTTAGTTTCGCAATTCAAAATTATTCCTCCCTATCCTAATACAGCCGCAGCAGTCATCGAGAACTGCAATTAGTTCCCGCTCTTGCCGCCGTTTTTGCTGTTTAGGGGTTAATCTGCTCTCCAATTTCTATGCCTCCTTTTATTATCTAATTATGCTTTTCAATTCTTCTGTACTTCAATCTAAAAGAATCGACGATAAAGTTCTCTCCGGCGTTCGCCGCGCAACTGAGCGTATATCTGTGTAGTCGATGCTTTTTCATGGCCCAGCATGCCTTGAATGAAATCTAAAGGTGCTCCGTTATCCAGTAGCTGGCATGCATAGGTATGACGGAAGCGATGGGGATATACATTTGCTTCGACATCTCCACGTTCTGCAACCCGTTTGTATCCGTTACAAAAAGGGCTCTACATGAGTCATCATGACTAGCTAAATACTTCTTCAACCATACTTTACACTCGGTGGTGAAGTAAACCTCTCTCTGCTTTGAGCCCTTTCCATTTACAATGGCCGAGCAGTTCTCCCAGTTCAGAGCCTCAATGTTGATTTTCTCCACCTCTCCAATTCGGCAACCCATGCTGTACAAGAACTCAAACAGAGCTTTTTCTCTTAGTGTCTGACATGAGATTTTCAAATGGATTACATCTTCCTCCATTAAGAACTTTGGAATACGTTTTTCCATTTTTGTTCGCGTAATTTAAGTGATGGATTTGAAGGTAGATACGTTTCTTCATAGGCGAAACGAAAAAGAGAGCGTGCGAAACGGATGCGATGCACAAGACTGCTTGGTTTCAATCGATCGGTCTGCTTGGCTAAATATTCCTTCAATATATTCAAGGTTACGTCAGAAATATCTAAGTCACCGAGTTCAGATATCAGCATCTTGAGCTGTAAGACATAAGCTTTCAATGTATTCGGACTAAACCCCTGGATTCGTTTATCTGCTTCATATTGAAGCCATAACTCGCTTAAAACCATAAAAAAACCTCCCAACAGAGCAATTATTACTAGTTTGCTTCTAATGGAAGGTTTTGAGACTCGATATTAATCTAGCGTTTCCCGTTAGCTCAATGATGCTGGTATTCAAGACAGACTGAATTTATCAAATCATCTAAGGAACCAATTCTCTGTTCAACTGAATCTACATGATAAAATGTACATGTGTTTCCGATTTCATTTAGTTCATTTGTTTGGGAGTATCGTACTTTAGTCCACCCATCCGTGTTTTCAATGGTTCTAAAACTTCCGTTTATGATACGGAAGACCCTCGCCTTCTTCGCAATACTGTTTAAGACTGTACAAAAAAATAGCC
>NZ_JCAALS010000057.1:0-1604 GCF_059686975.1 Paenibacillus xinjiangensis
AAAAAAAAGGAAAAGCGAGTTGAACGACTTTGTTGCATGTAGGTAGACAATTAACCGCATCATTTCATGCGGAGTTATATACACTTGTTCCGGAAAATCACCTCTTACGCAAGATTTATAGCATTGTGGATTTTGGTTTCATACATGAGCTGGTGGAAAACTCGTATTGTAAATACTACGGCAGACCAGCTAATGAACCGGAACTGCTCTTTCGTCTGCTCTTTTTGCAGACCCTTTACAATCTTTCGGACGAGCGTGTTATAGAGGAAACGCACGTGAATCTGGCGTACAAGTGGTTTATCGGGATTAACCCGGAAGATCCACTGCCGGATCCCTCGCAACTCTCACGTTTCCGTAACCATCGTCTTGGCGCAAGTCAGGTGGAGGATGTTCTAAAACAAGTAGTAGGCCAGTGCATCGACAAAGGGCTCATCAAGTCGAAAACCATCATTATGGATGCTACGCATACGCATGCAGCGACTCAGCGCCAACAGCCGCTGAACGTGCTTCGGGAAGCAGCCAAACGACTGTTTCGAGTTGTAGTGAAACGGCATCCCAAGCTAGAAAAGAAGCTTCCTCCATTGCTGAATGTCAAAAGTGAGCAAGAAGATGCAGAGAAGATCATGTTGCGCTATCTCGCCGAGCTTGGCCAAACGGTAGAAGAGTTGTTGCCGGACCATGAGGGGGCAATAAGTGACAAATTGCATATCGCGAAGGAAATCGTAGAAGATGAGCGTCTGCTAGCAAACAAAGGCATCCGGTCAGCGATCGACCCTGATGCAAGGTTCGGTTGGAAAAGCAGTACCAAGTCGTTTTTTGGTTATAAAGAGCACCTGGCTATGACAGAAGAAGAATTTATTACGGCTGTTGAAGTGACACCGGGAACCAGCGATGACGGAAAGCAGTTACCTGTTCTACTGGCGCAAACGAAAGCAAATGGGATTGTAGTCGAAGAAATCATTGCAGACACGGCATACTCCGGAAAAGACAATCTGGCAGAAATGAAAAAAGAATCCATTCAGCCTGTCGTTCCACTGAATCCCATTGTTCACTCGGGTGGCGTGCGCCAAGATGGATTCGACTACAACAAGGACGCTAATTTCGTGGTCTGCCCCGCAGGCGAACACAGCATTCGCAAAGCGATTCAAGGCAGTAAAAAAAGCGGAGACAGCCGCTCGCTCGTATTCTACTTTGACGTAGAGAAGTGCAAAGTATGCCCGCTGCGCGATGGCTGCTACAAACCAGAGTCCAAAAGCAAGACGTACTCCATCCGGATCATCGCCGAGCACTTCAAAGAGCAAATCGAGTTCGAACTAAGCGATACATTCAAAGAGCGTATTAAACGCAGGCCGATCATTGAACACAAGAACGCGGAGATGAAGAGATTCCACGGTATGGCTACAGCCAAATACCGAGGTCTCTTTCGTATGCGAATACAGGCCAATCTCACAGCGTTTGTTGTAAATGTGAAACGAATGGTTAGGCTAATAGAGCAAAAGCAGCCCATCCTCTGATGAGGAATGAGCTGCTTTTTTAGTTTTTCAATCACTTTTACCATCTCGGAGTGCCCATTTCCTCAAAATCAAGGCTTTTGCAGGGCTCTC
>NZ_JCAALS010000058.1:0-1357 GCF_059686975.1 Paenibacillus xinjiangensis
GGGTCTGTCAATAATTTTGTGTAAACTCATTTATAAGGATTCCCCCGAGGGGGAATTTTCCTTTTAGCGTAGGTGCTTACCAACCCGTTCCGGGAAGAAAACGGAGAGTTGAAGCAGCATTTGTCCCCAGTTCTGGACTCGCCCCGTCCATTTTCGGACGACATCCATGGTTGAGAGGTAGAGCATTTTGAGCAGCGCTTCATCCGAAGGGAAGATGCTTTTACCCTTTGTGACTTTACGGAGTTGGCGGTGGTAGCTCTCAATGATGTTGGTTGTGTAGATCAGCCTTCGAATCTCAGGCGGGTATTTGAAAAATGTCGCCAGCTCGTCCCAGTTATTGCGCCAGGAACGGACAATGAGGGGGTACTTCGTACCCCAGAGTTCCTCAAATCGATCAAGCTCTGCGAGTGCAGCGTCTTCTGTGCTCGCCTTGTAGATCGGCTTTAGATCAGCCGTCACTTTCTTCAAGTCTTTGTAAGAGACGTAGCGCGTTGAATTGCGAATTTGATGGATAATGCACTTCTGTATTTCGGTCAGCGGATAGCAGGCAGTAATGGCTTGTGAGAAGCCGGTCAGGTTGTCCACGCAAGTGATGAGGATGTCTTGTACACCGCGGTTCTTCAGCTCATTGAGCACGCTGAGCCAGAACTTTGCAGACTCGTTCTCGCCGATCCACATGCCCAGTACATCCTTGTTTCCATCCAGATCAATCCCAATGACCATGTACGCTGCTTTGTTCACAATGGCGCCATCTTGCTTCACCTTAAAGTGAATGGCATCGAGAAAGACAACCGCATATACGCCTTGCAGCGGTCGGTTCTGCCATTCTTTAATAAGCGGTACAATCTTGTTGGTCACGTTAGAAATGAGCGTTGGAGAGACGTCGATGCCATAAAGGTTGGCCAAATGATCCTGAATATCTCGTGTACTTACACCCTTGGCGTAAAGTGCTACAATTTGGTCTTCAATGCCCGTTACGTTGGATTGGTGTTTCTTGATAACGAGCGGTTCAAACTCGCCTTGACGGTCGCGTGGAACAGCGATTTCCTGCTCACCGTACTCGCTCATTACCGTCTTACGGCTTTTCCCATTCCGACTATTCGTTGTCGCTTTGCTTTTCACCTCGTGCTTCTCGTAGCCAAGATACGTATCCATCTCAGCTTCCAGCATCTCCTGGATCGTCTCTGCAAAAAGATCCTTCAGGGCGTTTTGCGCATCCTGAGCCGTCACCAGTTTATTCTCTTTGATAAACGAACGTAATTGCTCTTTGGTCCACAGTCCCATGTGCTCTCCCCAACCTTTCTACTACTTTCATTTTAGTAGGTTTTGGAGTTTACACAAACTATTTTACAGACTC
>NZ_JCAALS010000059.1:0-1320 GCF_059686975.1 Paenibacillus xinjiangensis
TGGACCTCTGTCAAGAAAGTGGACAACATCAATCATTTAGCTTCCCCTTTTGTAATACATGGACTCAAACTGAACAGGCGATACGTACCCTAAAGTTCCGTGAATTCGCTTGCGATTGTAGAACAATTCGATGTACTCAAACATTTCTTGCTGGGCCTGTACCTTTGTCTTAAATTTCGTACAGTAAATAAACTCCTTCTTCAACACACTGTGAAAAGACTCGATGCAGGCGTTATCGTAGCAGTTTCCTTTTCGGCTCATGCTAACCTTCATTTTGTACTTCTTAAGCCGCTTTCGGTATTCGTCCGACGTATACTGTGAACCGCGGTCTGAATGATGAATAAGTTTCTTTTTGGGCTTCTGCGCCGCGTATGCCTGATCTAATGCTGACAGCACGAGATCCGTCGTCATGCGGTCTCCTAACTCCCAGCCAACGATTTTGCGGGTATACAAATCCAGGACGCTTGCGAGATACAAACGGCCCTCGCGACAAGGGATATAGGTAATGTCGGTTACCCATACTTTGTTCGGTGCGGTTGTCTTGAAATCTTGATTCAACAGATTAGGCGCAATCGGATTTGTGTGATTGGAGTCCGTTGTACAAACCCGAAACTTTCTTGCTACACAGGAGCGCATCCCGTTCTCTTTCATGAGCTTTCCGACCAATCGTTCGGACACTTTCCAACCTTCCTTACGGAGTTTGGCGGTGATCTTTGGGCTGCCGTAGCGCCTTACCGAGTCTTGATGCAGCCAGGAAATACGCGCTACAAGCGTCTTGCGACGCTCCTGATAACGATTGACGTTCGTTTTCTGTGACAACCATTTATAGTACCCACTCCTGGAAACATCAAGCGTGCTACACATCTTCTCCATGCGAAACTCGGAGCGATGATCTTCGATGAATTGGAACCTTACTTCCTTTCTTTGCCGAAGATGTGTAGCGCCTTTTTTAAGATTTCGAGTTCCTCACGCAGATCAGCATTTTCGAGTTCTTGCTTCTTCCTTTCGGACTCCATAGCCATCAATTGCTGCTCTAGCAACCGTACTTTATCCGGTGAAGCTTGGAGTTCCACTTGAAGATCGGCTTCGATTTCAGTTCTATACTTCTGTTTCCAACTATGCAATACCCCTGCGGAGATATCCAACTCCGATGCGATCTCAGGCATGGTCTTCGTCTGCTCTAGAATGTACTTTACAGTTCTCTTCTTAAACTCTTCTGTATATTGATTACGTGGTTGTTTCTCCATACAGGACACCCCTTCTCGTTATTGTCATTATCCTCATACACTTAACGAGTGTCCACTTTTTATTCTAGCTGCA
>NZ_JCAALS010000060.1:0-1192 GCF_059686975.1 Paenibacillus xinjiangensis
GAGGAAGGTGGGGATGACGTCAAATCATCATGCCCCTTATGACCTGGGCTACACACGTACTACAATGGCCGATACAACGGGTCGCGAAACCGCGAGGTGGAGCCAATCCCAACAAAGTCGGTCTCAGTTCGGATTGCAGGCTGCAACTCGCCTGCATGAAGTCGGAATTGCTAGTAATCGCGGATCAGCATGCCGCGGTGAATACGTTCCCGGGTCTTGTACACACCGCCCGTCACACCACGAGAGTTTACAACACCCGAAGCCGGTGGGGTAACCGCAAGGAGCCAGCCGTCGAAGGTGGGGTAGATGATTGGGGTGAAGTCGTAACAAGGTAGCCGTATCGGAAGGTGCGGCTGGATCACCTCCTTTCTAAGGAAATACCCGATCCCGATGAGGATCGGATAGGAAGTTTAGCTTCCAAACTACAGGCAGTAGTTGCTCGCTCGTTGTCAGTTTTGAAAGAGTAATTCTCTTTCTAGGAAACCAAGTGAATAGATACTTGGGCCTTTAGCTCAGCTGGTTAGAGCGCACCCCTGATAAGGGTGAGGTCGGTGGTTCGAGTCCACTAAGGCCCACCATTATCGCCTTGAGAACTTGGCGATCCCATTTATGGGGCCATAGCTCAGCTGGGAGAGCGCCTGCCTTGCAAGCAGGAGGTCAGCGGTTCGATCCCGCTTGGCTCCACCAATAAACACTTGCACCTTGAAAACTGGATAGCGAAAGAAAAGAATGAAACATCCTTTAGCTGATTTATTTTTAAAACCTGCTGAAGTTGACTTCGGTCAATGGCAAGCAATTAGGTTAAGCTAGTAAGAGCGCACGGAGGATGCCTAGGCACTAGGAGCCGATGAAGGACGTGGCGAACAACGAAACTGCCTCGGGGAGCCGTAAGCAGGCTTTGATCCGGGGATGTCCGAATGGGGAAACCCAGCTATCGTAATGGATAGTTACTCACAACTGAATACATAGGTTGTGTAGAGGCATACCAGGGGAACTGAAACATCTAAGTACCCTGAGGAAGAGAAAACAAAAGTGATTCCGTCAGTAGCGGCGAGCGAACGCGGATTAGCCCAAACCAAGGAGCTTGCTCCTTGGGGTTGTAGGACGTTTCACATGGAGTTACAAAGGTGTGTGTTAGGTGAAGAGGTCTGGAAAGGCCCGCTATAAGAGGTAAAAGCCCTGTAGCCAAAAG